>CAZHDI010000064.1:0-18906 GCA_964531285.1 uncultured Alphaproteobacteria bacterium
CGGCGGTATCAAGAGCAACGGACATGGACGCATTCCTTTCATATGTTTGGGGACGGGCGCCGCGTCAGAAGACCGCGCAAACCGCGCGCCCGAACCCATTTTTGGCTGGACAGACGATAGGCAGGGTGCCGCGACATGTCCTTGCTTTTTGCCCTGCAGATGGGCGATGCTGCGCAATAAAATTCGAAGACTGGTCAATGATCGCGCGGAAGGCGGTGCCTGACCGGCGCATTCTTTGGGGAAGGAGCCCGGCCCATGGCGAATGGACGGCTTGACGACATCGACACGCGCATCCTGACCGCGCTTCAGGAAAACGGCCGCCTGTCGAATGTGGAACTGGCCGCGCGGGTCGGCCTGTCCGCCTCGGCGTGCCTGCGCCGAGTCCAGGCGCTGGAAAACGAGGGGTTCATTCAGGGCTATGCCGCGCGCCTCGACCCGAAGAAACTTGGGCTCGGCATCGTGGCCTTCGTCCAGGTTCAGATTGCCCAGGATGACGACACGGGGACACAGGCGTTCCGCGCGCAAATGAATGACATGGCCGAGGTCGTGGATTGTTTCGCGGTGACCGGCGACTTCGATTATGTCCTGAAAGTCGTCGCGCCCGATCTCGAAACATATGAGAATTTTGCCATGAAACGCCTGCTGAAAATGCCGGGCGTGCGGAAGGTACGGTCGAGCTTCGTGCTCAATTCCGTAAAGGGATCATCGGTCCTGCCGCTCTCTTTTGTTGCACCGCACCGCACCGCAACCGTCGAGTGACCGCGGCCCGTTGCGCTCGGCCCCAGTTTGACCCAGACTACACGCAATCACGCGCGGGCCGCTTCGCGCGGCCCCGGCCTTCGTCATTTCGCGGCGCTCTTTCCCCCCGATGCAGCGCCCTGCCAAGGAGGGTCTCCCATGGTGAGCCTTGCCGATTACCGCACCGATTATCCGGATGTGAAGGACGATTTCACGATCGACCAGAAATGGGATGCGTATACGGATGAAGAACACGATGTCTGGCGTACGCTCTATCAGCGGATGCTGGACGTTCTGCCGAACCGCGCCTGCGATGAGTTCATGGAGGGTCTGTCGCTTCTGAAACTGGGCGATGGCGGCATCCCGGATTTCCGCAATCTGAACACGGAGCTGGAGGCATTGACCGGCTGGCGGGTGGTCGCGGTGCCCGGGCTCGTTCCCGACGATGTGTTTTTCGATCACCTGGCAAACCGGCGGTTCGTCGCCGGACGGTTCATCCGGACCCGCGACCAGCTCGATTACATTCAGGAACCGGACATCTTCCATGACGTGTTCGGCCATGTGCCGATGCTGGCCAATCCGGTGTTCGCCGACTATATGGAAGCCTATGGCAAGGGCGGCCTTCGGGCCATGGGCTACGGGACGCTGAAGCATCTGGCCCGGCTTTATTGGTACACGGTGGAATTTGGCCTGATCGATACGCCCAAGGGCCTGAGGATTTACGGGTCGGGGATCGTCTCTTCGCCCGGCGAGACGGTATTTGCCCTCGAAAGCGACTCGCCCAACCGGGTCCATTTCGATCTCAAGCGCGTCATGCGGACCGATTACCGGATCGACGATTATCAGCAGACCTATTTTGTCATCGACAGCTTCAAGGAACTGTTCGATGCCACCGTCGGCACGGATTTCGGACCGATCTATCCAGATCTCAAGGCCGCCACGGCCCTGACGCCGGAAGACCTTCTGGGCGAGGACCGGGTGCGTACCCGCGGCACCCAGGCCTATGCGGCAGCCAAGCGCAAGTCGGCCTGACGCTAACCGCCGACGGCGGCCCGGAACTGCGCGGCGACGACATCGAAGGCGCTGCGGGCCGCCGGCACGATCTGCGGATAGAACGCAAAATCATGGATGGTGCTGGCGAACAGCCGTTCATTCGCCGGCACACCTTCCTCTCTCAGACGGCGGACGAAAAAGCCCGCATCGTCCCGGAACGCATCGAAGCCGGCGGAGATGACCAGCGTCGGCGGCATACCCGCAAGCGCCGGCGCCTTGAGAGGAGACGGTTCCCCCGGCGCCGGACTGTCGCCCAGATATTTCTCGCGGATCCAATCGAGATCGGCGAGCGACGGGCGATAACCGCCGTTACCGAACCGCTCTCGGGAGTCAAAGGGAATGGACCGGTCCAGCAGCACCAGCGGCGCGATCAGCCCGAGAAAGCCGAGGCCGCGCACACCGGTGAGCCGTGTCCGGATCGCCACGCCCGCGGCCAGCGCGCCGCCCGCATCATCGCCCACGAGCCCGATCCGGGCCGGATCGCCGCCAAGCGCCGCTCCGCGATCCGACACCCAACGCAGAACATCGGTGCAATCGTTCAGCGCCGCCGGAAACGGATGCTCCGGCGCCAGACGATAGTCCACACTGATGACAATGGCCTGAGCCGATGCGCACAGCCGCCGCGCCACATGGTCATGGGTGGCGGCACTGCCCGCGATAAAGGAGCCGCCATGGCAGTACACGATGAAGGGCGGCGGAGCCCCGCTCATGACCTCGGGCCGATAGATCCGCACGCCGACCGGATCCTCGATGCTGGGCGTTGTCGTGTCCTCGACTGACCCGACCGATGGCGCCCCGACGCTCATCAATTGACCGGCATCGACGAAGCCCTGGCGGATTTCGCTCACCCGCTGGCGATGCAGCGGTGTGACATCCGGCCCCGCAAGCAACGCGTTGAGCGCGGCCGACGCCTCATCTAACCCCTCGGATTGCGCGAGGGCAGCGGGCGCGCAGGCAAGGCTCAGGGCCCCGCCTGCGCCGGCGGCAAGGATCTGGCGTCGTGAGGGTGAGGCAATGACTGTCACGGAGCGCTCCCGGTGTGGCGATGCAAGCGAATATGCTGCCAGCCTACCCGGGGAGTGCATCCGGGTCCAAACCTTACGCCGGAAAGCCCCAAAGATCGGGAGTTGCGATCTCCAAGCTATTGCCCGCCGGGTCGCGGAAATAGAGGGATTTGGCACCATTGGGCCAGACCACATCCGACTCGATGGCCACCCCATGATCCGTGAGATGGCGGCGCCACGCAGCCAGCCGCTCGGCCGGTTCGCGAAAGCACATATGGCCTGCCCCCTGACACCCGTGAAGGGGAATCGGCGCCCCATTGATCTGGGTCTGCTCGCTTGCCGTCACGGCGGGGCGGAACACGAGAAGCACGCCCGTCCCGCAGCGGAAGAACACATGCCGGTCAGGATCATGCACGATGACCTCAAGGCCCAGAACCTGGGCATAGAACGCCTTGGCGGCCTCCAGGTCATCGGCGTAAAGAGCAGTTTCCAGAATTCCGGATAATGGCGGCGCCATGACGCAAGTCCCGTGTCAAGAATCAGGCGGACGCCGTCATGGCGTCTTCGCCGTCAAGGGTGGCCGCGATCGCGTGGATCACGGATGCGATCCGCACAGCGGCTTGAACCTGCTCAGTCGATAGACCGTTCTCGCGCAGGACCTTTTCGTGGGCATCGATGCACATGCCGCAGCCATTCACGGCGGACACCGCCAGCGACCACAATTCGAAGTCGGTCTTATCAACGCCCGGATTACCGATGATATTCATACGGAGTTTCGCCGGAAGCGTCTTGTATTCCTTGGCCGAGGCCAGATGCACAAACCGGTAATAGACATTGTTCATGCCCATGATCGACGCGGCGGCCTTGGCGCCGGTTTTGGCCTCGTCCGACAGGGACTCGGCCACATGGGCGGTGATCGCGCGGATCACGTCGGCATTGCGGGAGGCCAGCGCCGAGGCCAGCAAAGTGCCGTCGCGCTGTTGCGGGTTCAGGGTCTCATCGCTTGCCAGGGACGACAGGTTCAGTTTCAGGTCCTTGGCGTAATCGGGCAGACGCTCTTTGAGCGAATCGATGGACATGCACGCTCTCCTTGGGATCGGGGGCTCAGATAAAGGGCAAAATGAAAACGGGAGCGTGCCGGAACACGCTCCCAGCATAAGGATTCAAGGCGTTAGGCCGCGAGGGTTTCGCCGCCGACTTCGCGATTGCAGGGGCACAGTTCGTCCGTCTGCAGCGCGTCCAGCACCCGCAGGATCTCCTTGGGGTTACGCCCAACATTCAGGCTGTTCACGGACACATGCTGAATGACATTGTGCGGATCGACCACGAAGGTCGCACGCAGAGCAACGCCTTCGTCCGACCGCACGCCCAGCGCATCGACCAGCGAACCGGCATCGGCGCTCAACGTGTCGGCGAACGACCACTGATCGAGGCCGGTCAGATCGGCATGATCGCGGCGCCAGGCCAGCTTGCAGAACTCATTGTCGGTGCTGCCACCCAGAACCACTGCGTCCCGGTCGGCAAACTCCCCGTTGAGCTTGGCGAATTCCACGATCTCGGTCGGGCACACGAAGGTGAAGTCCTTGGGGTAGAAGTAGATGATCTTCCACTTGCCGGCGAAGCTGTCGCGCGTGATCGGCTCGAACGCGCTCTCGCCGTTCTCCTCGGGATTGTTGAACTTCGGCTTCACACCGGTGACCTTGAATTCGGGGAGGGTATCGCCAACGCCAAGCATGTCCTGCTCCTCAGGTATTGAGACTGAAAAAATCGGAGTGCACCGCGTTTGCAGGGCCAGGCGGCCCGTCCGTCGCGGCGCAGTGGGGAGATAGGCGAGTCATACCGATAAATCCAATGGATTCTAGTAGGCTTGTTTGATCGAATTTTCCGATTAAGTTGCCATTTATGGCCCGTCCGACCCTGAGGCAATTGCGCTATCTGGTGACGTTAAGCGAGGTGCGCCATTTCGGGCGCGCCGCCGAAGCCTGCGCGGTCAGCCAGTCCGCCCTCTCCGCGGGCATCCAGGATTTGGAAGACACGCTTCAGGTCACGCTGGTGGATCGCAGCCGCCGCCAAGTCGCCCTGACACCGGCAGGCGAGGAAACCGCCGACCGGGCCCGGCGGATCCTTGCGGATATCCACGATCTCGTTCAAACCGCCCAATCCGGCCGGGCGCCATTGACCGGACCGCTGCATCTGGGCGTGATCCCAACGATTGCGCCGTTTTTTCTGCCGCGGGTTCTGCCGGGACTACGCGCCCGCTTCCCCGACCTTCAGCTGTTCCTGCGGGAAGATCAGACCGAGCGGCTGATCGACCGCCTCGAACAGGGGCGCCTCGACGTGCTGGTCATGGCGTTTCCCTATGCCCATCCCGGCATCGCGACCCTGCCGCTGTTCGAAGACGCCTTCCGGCTGTGTCGGACCGCCGCACCCACCGGACCGGCGCCGACCCTGGGCGGGCTCAATCCGGCGGACCTTCTGCTTTTGGAAGACGGCCATTGCCTGCGGGATCATGTGGTGGCGGCCTGCCGATTGAGCGGGCGCGGGCCGCTGAACACCTTTCAGGCCACGAGCCTTCACACGCTGGTGCAAATGGTCGAAAACGGTCTCGGTGCGACCCTGGTCCCTGAAATGGCTGTAAATGCGGGCATTTTGAGCCAGACCCGGCTCCAGGCCGAACGCTTCGCCGATGCCGAACCGACCCGGGAAATCGGGCTTGCCTGGCGCACACCCTCCGCCCGGGCCGATGAATTCACGCTGCTGGGGCAGACTCTGACCGATCTGTGGGCCCAAGGCGCGCCAATCGCTCTTGAACCCCGCCGCTCTTGAACAAGGACCTGACGGCGCGGTCTAAGCGGCTTATATAAAGAGCGGTCGAGACGAGCAGAGGGACAAATCATGGCGGACTGGCGACCGAGCACCCAGCATTGGGGCATTGTGACGAAGACCCTGCACTGGCTCATGGCGATCATGATCATCGGGCTCCTGGCCGCGGGCTTCATCATGGAAGGCCTGGAAAACTCCAATCCCTTGAAGTTCCAGATCTATCAAATCCATAAATCCTTCGGCCTGACGATCATGGTGCTCGCGGCGCTGCGCCTGATCTGGCGCTTTACCGGTGAAACCCCGCCCCTGCCCGCCGGCACGCCGGCCTGGCAGGTGGCCTCGGCCCATGCCAGCCATGTGAGCCTTTATGGCTTGATGGTCCTGATGCCGCTCAGCGGCTATGTCATGACCTCGGCCTCGACGCTCGGTATTCCGACGAAATATTTCGGGCTGTTCACCGTGCCGCATCTGATCGAGCGCAACGCCGACCTGTCGAGCACGGCAAGCGAGGTCCACGAGATCGTCGCCTTCGCGTTCATCGCGGTGCTGAGCATTCATATCCTGGCCGCCATCAAGCATGTGCTTATCGACGGCGACGGCGTGTTCGCGCGCATGCTGCCCGGCCGCCCTTGAGACATCCCAGCGACCCATCTAGTCCGCTGTCCAAGTGAAGGGGATCGACCCATGACCACCGATACCGACCGTTGCCGCACCCATCGTCTGCCGCTCCTGGCTTGGCCGTTCATCGCCGCCCTGGGCCTTGCGGCCTGTGGTGACGGAAGCAGCACCACGGCCGACGCCGAAGAGCCCGCGGCGCAAAGCGTCAGTACGCCCGAGGAGCCCACGGCACCCGCCGAAACCGCGACCGCCATGGCCGACACGGACGGCCCCGCGGCGTCCGACGCGGAGCCGCCGGCGGATGCTCCGGCGCCGGCCGATCTGCCGGATGCGCCGGCCCAGCCGGCTGCCCAGACCGAAGCCGCCGCGGACGCCCCGGTCGATCTGCCCGCGACCGAGGTTTCGCCGTTCTGGAATGTCGATTACATGGACAGCTCCTTGAGCTTTGTGTTCGAGCAGGGCGGCGACGAGGTCACCGGGCTGTTCAAGAGCTGGGAAGCGGACATCAAATTCGATCCGGCCAATCTCGGCGACGCTAAAGCCACCGTGAATGTGGTCTTGGAAAGCATCGATATCGGCGAAGGGTCGAGCGACCGGAATCAGGCCGCCATAGGCTCGGATTGGTTCGATGCCGGACAATTCCCGATGGCCCGTTTCGAGACCACCGGCTTCCGGCAGACCGGCGAGACCGGCTATGAAGCGGACGCCAATCTGACCATGAAGGGCGAAACCCTGCCCATCACCCTGCCGTTCACGCTGGTGATCGAAGACGACACCGCCAGCATGTTCGGCGAAGTCGTGCTCGATCGGGTTCGCTTCGGCGTCGGCGGCACCGGTGAAGTGAGCAGCGAAGTTCGGGTGATCGTTGATCTGACGGCGCGCCGGTCTCGCTAATCCCGCCACCACCCCGGCCCGCGCGGATCGTCGTGCGGGCCTTGACCCGCGCCGGAGCGTGGCGTGACAGCACATAACGCCCCCTTTGTTCTTCTCGATGACCGTCTGGCACCGGATGAACGGGCCTATCTGTTCGAAAACCCCCGGGTCATCATCCGATGCGATAGGCCCGAAGACATCCTTGCGTGTCTGGACCGCCTCGATGAGGCCATCGGCCAAGGCGGTTTCGCCGCCGGATTTTGCGCCTATGAACTCGGCTATGCCTTCGAGCCCAGGCTGGCAGGCTTACAGCACTCGGATCACCCCGGTCCGCTGCTGTGGTTTGGGGTGTTCGAGGCCCCGCACCTGCTGAACGGCAGGCAAGCGGCGGCCTTTCTCCGAAGCCGGACGACCGGCGGCCACCGGGTGAGCGATCTTGCCCCTGGCCATGACGAAACCGCCCATGCCGACGCCATCGGGCGGATCCATGACTATATCCATGCCGGCGATGTCTATCAGGTCAACATGACCTTCCCCCTGCGCTTTCGCGTCGAGGGCGATCCGGTGTCGCTTTACGCTGCCTTGCGGGCTCGCCAGCGGGTGGCGCATGGCGCGCTGATCCGCACCGAGGACAGCCATATCCTGTCGCTGTCGCCCGAACTCTTTTTCGAGACCGACGCCAGCATGATCCGAACCCGGCCGATGAAAGGCACGGTTCGCCGCGCGCCGGACCCGGACGACGATGCCGGCCTTGCGGCCTGGCTCCAACGCGACCCAAAGAACCGCGCTGAAAACCTGATGATCGTAGATCTGCTGCGCAATGATATCGGCCGGGTCGCCGAGATTGGCTCGGTGCGGGTGCCCTCGCTGTTCAGGGTCGAGACCTATGAGACTCTGCACACCATGACCTCGACCGTGGAGGCGCGCCTGACGCCGGGTCACGGCCTGAGACCCCTGCTGAAGGCTTTATTCCCCTGCGGATCGATCACCGGCGCACCGAAAATCCGGGCCATGGAAATCATTCGCGAACTTGAGGCGGGCCCGCGCGGGACCTATACCGGCGCGGTCGGCATGGCGGGACCCGACGGATCCGCTCATTTCAACGTCGCCATCCGGACGATCCGCATCGATGCGACAGGCGACGCCGTGATGGGCATTGGCGGCGGCATCGTCGCGGATTCAGAGCCCTCCAGCGAATATCAGGAGGCCCTGCTCAAGGCTCGGTTCCTCATGGACGAAGCCGAGCCCTTCGCCCTTATTGAAACCATGCGCGGCACCCGGACCGGCGGCATACCGCTGCTCGATCTCCATCTGGCCCGTCTTGCACACTCCGCCCAGTGGTTCGCCATGCCTTACGATGAGAGGGCCGTCAGAACAGCGATCCTGGACAAGCTGACCGATCAGCAAGCGGACGACGCGCTGCGGCTGCGTCTGACCGTGGATTGGGACGGCCGTATCGCCATCACGGCGACACCCATCGGCCCGGAACCCCAATGCCGGCGATTCGTGCTGGCCGATACGCCCATTGATGCGGCGGATCCGTTCTACGGCCACAAGACCACCCGGCGCACACTTTATGACGACACCCACCGGCGCCTGACCAACACCCACGATGTGGAGGAGGTCGTCTTTCTCAATCGCTGGGGCGAGATCGCCGAGGGCAGCCGCAGCACGGTGTTCGTTGAGCGTGGCGGCATGCTGATCACCCCGCCGCTCGCCTGCGGCGCGCTGCCCGGTGTCATGAGAACGCATATCATGAGAACCCGCCCCGTGACCGAACAAATGCTCTACCCGGACGACCTGAGAACCGCGCCGCGGGTGTATTTGGCCAACGCGGTTTGGGGGCTCGCCCCGGCCCACATGGTTACAGATTATCGATCGGCACCGGCGCTATCGGACCGGCCGGCGTAAAGCCAAGAATCTGCCCGTAGAAGGATAGTTCCGCGTCCTGGGCCCGCGCCCGGTTTTCAGCCTTACGCAACCCATGCTGCTCGCCCTCGAAGGCGAGATAGGCCACAGGCACGCCCTTTTTGCGCAATGCGTTGACGATCGCCTCGGATTGCGCGGGTGGAACCACCCGGTCATCGAGCCCCTGAATGGTGATGAGCGGGCGGTTGAAGCGATCCAGATGATGGATCGGCGAGCGGGCGATATAGATGTCCCGGCGCTCCGGATAGGGACCGACCAGATTGTCGAAATAGCGGGATTCGAATTTGTGCGTATCGCGCACAAGTGCCTCCAGATCGCTCACGCCGAAATGATTGGCACCCGCCGCAAACACATCATGGAACGCCATGGCGGAAAGCACCATAAAGCCGCCCGCGCTGCCGCCCTGGATTAAGAGACGGTCGCGGTCCGCCAGCCCCTGCTCGGCCAGATACAGCGCACCGTGGATCGCGTCGTCCACATCGATGATGCCCCACTCGCCATTGAGGCGGCGCCGATAGGCCCGTCCGTATCCGGTGCTGCCGCGATAATTCACATCGAGCACGGCAAACCCGCGCGTCGTCCAATATTGGCGGGAGAAACTGAAACGCGGATGGCTCGACCCGGTCGGCCCGCCATGCAGCATCACGATCAGCGGCGGGCACTCGCCTTCGGGGGCCGCATAATCCGGATTGGTGGGCGGATAATGATAGCCATGGGCCACTTCACCGCCGCTGGTGGGAAAGGTGATCGACTCGGCAATGGAAATATAGGCCGGGCGCAGATCGGTATGGCCGCCGTCCCGGATTTCATGGGCGCTGCCGGAGCCTACGTCATAGCGCAGGATCGCCCCCAAATCGTCCCGGTACGACACGACAAAATCGATCGTGCCGCCATGGGCGCAGAGCGTCTCCGGCTCGCCGCCGCGCGGCACGTCGCACACCGTCAAAGCGCCCGAGACCGGGTCCAGCAGACCGAGACAACCGCGCCCATCCTGACCGTATTTGACCGCCAGACGGCCATCCGCCAGAAACCCGTAATGGCGGTCGCCCAGGCGCCAGAGAGGGCCCCCAAACTCCGACGCTCGAGGATGAATGGCCGTGATGCGCCCTTCGTGCCAGCGATAGAGGTTCCACCAATCGCTCCGGTCACTGATGAAATACAGCGCGCCGTCCGGCCCCCATTCGGGCTGAAGAACGGAATCGTCCACATCGCCATTGAGGCATTGATGATTGCGAAGCGATCCGTCAGCGCTGACTTCGGCAACCCATAAAGACACGCTGTCCCAGGGCATGTTCGGATGATCCCAGGAAATCCATGCCAGATGCCGTCCGTCCGGAGACGGCGCCGGATAAGCGACGAAATCGCTTCCCTCGACAAGCTTTTCCCCCTCATGGGCGCCATCCAGAGGCAGGGCCACAAGCGTATTGACCGGATCGCCGTCAAGCCGGTGGTCCTCACGCACCGCAAGCAGCCGCCGGTGCGCGGTGTCGATCACAAGATCCGCATAGCGCAGATTGCCGTTATGGGTCATGGCGACCGGCGCGGTACCCGGCGCCTGCCGGTAGAGACGCTGATCGGCGAAATGGACGAAATACACCGTGCCCCCATGAACCGCAAAGGGCGTGCCGCCATATTCATGAACCCGGCTGCGCACATCGAAGCCCGGAGGCGTTACCGGCTCCGCGGCACCGCCCGGGGCCAGACGCATCACGGCGTGATGCCCGCCATCGTCCGGTTGGTCCTCGACCCAGTAGAGCGTCTCGCCCTCCCGGCGCAGATCGGAAAAACTGCGCGCGGTGCCGGCCAGATCGGCGGCCAGAACGGGCGAGGCCCACGATCCATAGGGCGCGATGGTGGGTGTCTTGGGCGGCAGACTCATGTGTGGCATCCCCCCGGTGCGAGTGCTGTCCTCAGACAACTATTATGACATGGCCCGCGCCCATGCCAACGGCTCCGTGTAGGGGGCGACTCTGGCGCGCGCGCCGCCGATGGGGCAAGGTGCGGCGAGTGACTCACCTTTCCGCGCGGGACCCGAAACCAGGCATGGCGGTCAGAAAACGAAGCATCCGATATTTGCGCTGGCTGGCGGCCCGAAGCGTGGTCGAAGCGGTGCCGGGTCTGCGCGAGCGCATTTTGTTCTATCGCACAGTGCGCCCGGCGGAGACCCATGGCGAGACGCGGCTGATCGAAGAGGCCGAGGATCTCGCCTTCACCGATTATGAGCGTGGTCTGATTGATCGTCTGCCGGGCGATATACGCTTTCAGGACACGCCAGACCGGCTGGAACGGCGCATCGCGCTCATTTCGCTCAGCGATGTGACCCTGCTCGGCGACACCGGCGTGGTCGTGGATGAGGCCCGGCGCGAATTGCTCACCTATCGCGCGTCCCGTCCCTTTGCGAGTTACCATGACTTCCGGCCCACGATCCTCAAACCGGTCACCCGCACCGGCGTACCGAGCCTGTCCATGCTCGGCTCCTGGAAAGGCCACCGGCATCTGTTCCATTTCATGATGGACCGGGCGCCCAAGCTCTACTACGCGCTGGAACGCTTCGGCCTCGGACGAGACGCGCCGCTGGAAATTCTGGTCAATGACGGACTGCCCGGCTTTCAACAGGACTTCTATCGCTTTCTCACCGCACGCTATCCCATGGTGCGGGTCACCACCGTTCCGCATAAGGAGCGCTGGCGGTTCGACCGGCTCCATGTGATCGACAACTGGCAGAACACAAAGAGTACCCTGGCGGACCCGCAGGTACTGGCCTTTCTGCGCTCACTCTATGTTGAAGGATATGGCGTGCCGCAAAGTGCGGGCGGACGGCGCCTCTGGGTCAGCCGGTCAGATACGAAAAAACGCCGTATCCTGAACGAAGAAGCGCTGATGCCGGTGCTCGAAAAATACGACTTCGAGACGGTCGCACCGGGCACCCTGTCCTTTCCCGAGCAGGTCCGCCTTTTCGCCGGCGCAGACGCCATCGCGGGCACCCACGGCGCGGGCCTGACGAACATCCTGTTTTCCAATCCCACCGCGCGGGTGCTGGAGATCTTTCCGGATAACAAGCTGCGCAATACCTATTTTCTCATGGCCCGCTCGGCCGGCCAGCCTTACCGATATCTCACCGCCGGGCCGGGCGGGCGCCATGAAGCGTTCACCGTGGACCCCGACGCGCTCGATGGGGCCTTGGGCGCCATGCTGGCGTAAGGGAGCAGCCGCTCATGGCACGGATCATCTTTCTCGATCAGACCTCGCCTTTTGACGGCCACGCGCTGCGCTCAGGACCGCTCGGCGGCATTCAAAGCGGCACGGTGCTGCTGGCCGAAGCCTTTGCGCGCCGGGGCCACGAGGTGACCGCCTTCACGCTGACCGAGCGCGCGACGGACCTCAATGGCGTGGCCTGGCGCCCTCTTGACACACGCAAGGGCGCCTCCGGCGATCTCGCTATCGCCAATAATCATCTGACTCTGTTCGACGGTGTCGCGGCGGCACCCATCGTCTGGTTCCGGAACCGGACGAGTTTCTCCCGCCTCTGGCGCCGAAAAAGTCTTCTGCCGCTGCTCCGGCATCGTCCCCATGCGGTGTTTCTGAGCGCGTATCATCGCGGGATCACTCATCCGCTGATGCCCTTCGCCAGCCGCCGGATCATCGAACATGGCGTGGGCGCTGAATTCCGCCGCACGGAACCGGCCGATGCGGCCCCTGCTCCCAAGGCGCTGTTCACATCCCAGCCCTATCGCGGCCTGGAGTGGCTGATCGATATTTGGCGGGACCGCATTCATCCGGCGGCGCCGCACGCCGAACTCCATGTGTTCACGCCAAAGACCCGCCAAGCGCCCATCTGGCTCGATGCGTTCGGGAACGAGGGAATCATCCGCCGGGAAAGCATCGCCAAGGCAGACCTGGCCCAGGAACTGCGCGGCGCGAGGGTCCTGCTCTATCCCGGCCATAAGGACGAGACCTATTGCAATGCCGCTGCCGAAGCCACCGCCAGCGGCCTGCCCATCGTCACACGCGGCTTTGGATCGCTCGATGAACGGGTGGATGACGGCGCGACCGGATTCATCGCCCCGGATGCCGCCCTTTATGCCGAACGCGCCATCCGTTTGCTGACGGACGATGCGCTCTGGCTGGATCAGCACCGCGCGGCGCTTCACGACCCAAAGCTCGGGTCGTGGGATGACCGCGCGGCAGAATGGGAACGGGCCTTTCTTGCGCCCGGTCTCATTCCTCCGGCGGCAGAATGATGAAGCGGGCCGGTTCGCCCGACCCCAGATAGGCCTGCGCCGCGGCTTCAAGATCCGCCTTGGTGATCCCGGCATAATCGGCCTGGATTGTGCGCGCATGCTCCAACTCCTGAGGCGCGGTCTGGGCTTCCATGACGACCGAATAAAGCCAGTAGCCATTGCGCTCCAACTGTTCCTCGATGTTCTCGATCATCGGCTGGCGCGCGCGTTGGAATTCATCATCCGTGATCCCGTCCCGGGCCAGGGCTCCGCCAATCTCCAAAATCTCGTCCAGGAACTGCTGCGTGACGTCAGGCTCCAGATCGAGACTGGCCTGAAGATAGCCATAGCCCGGAAAAACGGTTGAGGTCGTGGACCCGGCATTGGGCGAATACGTCGCCCCGGTTTCCCGCCGCATCCGCTCAGTCAACCGCAGACGGAGCACCGCGCTCAGCATGCCCAGGCGCCGGGCGACGATCCTGTCGGAGGCGTCCGTCGTGGGCCAGTAGACAAGGCTCGCCGCACGATTGGGCTCGCCCTCATGACGCAACACCTGGACGGTCTCAAGCATCGGGAAATCAAGTTTGCGGCCATCCTCGAAGGCCGGGCGCTCAGCGGCCCGCTCCGGCAGGGCACCGAAAGTCCGCGCCACCTCGGCGATCATCCGGTCCGGATCGAAATCCCCGACAACGCCGATTTCCAGGTGACCGTTGGCGAGCGGCTCGGCCAGCCAGGCCGCGACCTCTTCGAGAGTCCGCGCTGTGGTATCGGCCTTGGGCGGCAGGCCGAACCGGATGTCGCCGGAGCGCAATATCCGCGACACATCCTTCTGGACGATCCCGCCCGGCGTGGCATCGATGGTATCATAAAGAATGTCGAGCCCTTTGCGGAACCGGGTCAAGGCCTCCTCGCGATAGCCCGGCGCGGTGAGCGCGGCGGCCAGCAGATTGAGCTGCTGAGGCAGATCGTCCGGGTCCGTTGTACCGCTCAGCTCGAACGCGTCAGAGCCGACGCCAAAAGACAGATCCGCGGTCACGCCGGCATAAAGCCGGATCACCTCATCGAAACTGTGGGCCTCAAAGCCGCCATTGACGAAGGCTTGATCGGCCAGGAGGTTGAGCCCCGGCTTGTCCATGGGCATCTCAAGAAGGCCTCCCCCGACCCGCGCGATGACATGGATCGTCTCGGCCTCAAAGTCGGTGACCTTCATGTTGAGCATGACATTGTTGTCGAACCGCACCCGCAGAATGCCAAGATCTTCGACCTCATCGCGGAACACGACCGTGCCTGGTTCGCCAAAGTCGGTATAGGCGAACGCGACATCGCCGGTTTCCTCCGGTTCCGCGACGGCGACCTGCGTGCTGGTCTCATAGGCGGCCAGGATTGCCGCCTGCGGATCATCGACCTCAAGATTGCCCGACAGGAACAAGAGCGGCGCGCGGCCCTCCCACATGGTGCGGAATGCGGCATCGACATCGCCGGGCGTGAAGGTCTCGACCGCGGCGCGGAACAAATCCAGATCGGTCTGGGGCGTGGAGAAAACCGCCTCTTCTGACAGGACGCTGACAAGGCCGCCGGCCAGCGCCGCCGACTCCCGGGTCGGCGCAATCTCCACGGCATCCACAAGGCCCGACTCATAGCGGGCCAGCTGCTCATTGAGTTCCGCCTGGGTGAAACCGAATTCGAGCGCCCGGCGCAATTCCTGTTCGGCGACGCCCAGCGCATCCTGCCATTCATCCGGTGCCGTGGTGAGGCTGACCAGCGCCACATTGGCCGTGTCCAGAAGATCGAAACTGCTGGCCGACCCGCCCAAAAACGGTGCATCGGCGGTCTGGGACAGGGATTGCAGGCGCCGGCTCAGAATGGCGTTGCCGAGCGAACGCAGCAGAGCCTCGCGCCGGTTGGCAACCGTATCGTCGAGATCAAGAAGCGGACCGACGCCGAAAATCTGCACCTGGCTTGAGATATCCGGGTCGAAGAAATGGCCGGCGGCCACCCCCCGGTCGGGTACCGGAGCAATATCGGGCTCCGGCCCTTCCGGTGCCTCGCGCGTGAAATCGGCAAAGATCTCTTCGATGAGGCCGGACAACATGGCCGGGTCGGCATCGCCCACCGCCACGACCATCATGCGCTCGGGACGGTAATACCCCTCATAGAAATCGACGAAGGCCTCGCGCGGCGCCGAGGAAATCACCTCGCTCACACCGATGGGAAAGCGCTCCGTGAACAGCGCTTCGGGCGCAATGAAACTATAGAGCGCCTTGGACCGGCGATAGCTGGGCGTGTCCCGCACACGCAATTCGGACAGGATGACGCCGCGCTCCTTCTCGATCGCTTCGGCATCGAGGGTCAGGCGGCCGGCATATTCCCGGAAGATCTCCAAGCCCTTGCGCACCAGCGCTTCATCCGCATCCGGCAGATCGAGCTGATAGACCGTCTCGAAGAAGCTGGTGTAAGCATTGGTGTCCGGACCGAAGGCAAGGCCTTCGCGCTCCAGAAATTTCACCACCTCGTCGCCCGGCATATTATCCGAGCCCTTGAACGCCATGTGCTCCAGGAAATGCGCCACGCCGCGTTGATCGTCCCGCTCATGCATCGATCCGGCATCGATGAACAGCCGCAGAGCGACCGTATTACGCGGCTTGGGGTTGGCAAGCACCGCATAGCGCAGGCCGTTCTCCAACGCGCCCCAGGTCACCGCCTCGTCGACCGGGACGTCGCTCGCTTCATGGGGCCAGGCACCCGCCTCCTGGACCCGCTGGGCGTCATCGGCGAAGGACCGGTCCTCGGCGGCCGTCTCGGCGGCCTTATCGCTGATATCGGTCGCGGCTTGGTCGCCGGTGCCGTCACAGGCCGCCAGACAGCTGGCCAGAACGACGGCAAGAGCAGGTCCGAAGAGGGAGCGAAGGCGGTGCAGCAACGCTGAGGTCATGAAAACACGGTCCTTATCAATCGAATCCTGGGCCGAGAGTAGAGACTTGCGGGCGCCAGTGCGAGGTGTGATCGTTGGGGCATCCAGATGGAGGTATTCTGTCCATGCGTGTTCGTTTGACCACCATTTTCGATGCGCCCCCGGATCGGGTCTGGGCGGAGTTGCGCAAATCAGCCCTTCTCGATCATGTGGCCGCGCCGCTTCTGAAATTCAAACCGATCGACCCGCCCGCCAAGCCGGCGGAATGGGGCTCGGGGCGGTATCTGGTGGGATTATGGTTTCTGGGCCTCCTGCCGCTGGGGCGCCAGTGGATCGTCACCTCGTTTGAGGCTGATCCGGACCGGCCGGACCATTACAGCCTGCGGGATAACGGCAGCGGTCAGCTTGTGAAACGCTGGGATCACTGGATCTTTCTGGAGCCGACAGACGACGGCCGCACGCGCTACACCGACCGCGTGGATATCGGCGCGGGGTTCTTGACGCCGGGCATCTGGCTCTTCGCCCAGGTGTTCTACCGGCACCGGCAGGCCCGCTGGCGGGCGCTGATTGCGCGGGACTTTGCCTATTGAACCGCTCAATCCACCGCGATGGTGAGCATTTTCAGGTAAGCCGTTTCGGGCAGGGTCAGGTGTACCGGATGATCCGGCCCCGCGCCGCTGACCTGCAAGAGGCGCCCCGACCGGCCGGCTTCATGAAGCCCGCGGGCGACCTGAGCGCGCAGCGCATCGGCATCGACCAGATGGCTACAGGACGCGGCCATGAGAATCCCGCCGGGCGCGACGACACCGGCGGCCAGCCGCGCCACCTTGCGATAGCCCTTGAGCCCGGCTTGAAGATCCTTGCGGCTTTTCACAAAGGCCGGCGGATCGGCCACAACCAGATCGAACCGGTCGCCCGAGCGGGTGAGATGCTCAAGCGCCGCGAACACATCGGCTTTGCGGAACGTCACGTCGAGCCCGGCCTCTTTCGCGGCGCGCTCCGCCAGCGCGAGGGCCGGCGCGGACCGGTCGACCGCCGACACGGTGCTGGCCCCGGCAGCCGCGCAGGCCAGGGCAAAGGCGCCGGTGTGGGTGTAAAGGTCAAGAACACGGCCGCCCTGGGCCAGCCGCGCGGCCGCGGCCCGGTTCATCCGGTGATCGAAGAACCAGCCGGTTTTCTGACCGCCTTCGGCATCGGCATAATATGTCAGGCCGTTCTCACGGACCGGAACCGCTCCATCGAGCGCACCGGACGCGATCCGAACCTCCGTATCGAGACCTTCACCCTGGCGGGCCGGCGTGTCGTTGCGCAGGACGATCGCGCGCGGGCTGAACATCGTCTCGATCGCGTCCAGGATAACTGGGATGAGCGCGTCCATACCCGCCGTATTGGCCTGGACCACGATCACATCGCCATAGCGGTCAATGATCAGGCCCGGCAGGCCATCCGCCTCGGCATGAATGAGCCGATAAAACGGCTCATCGAACAAACGGTCGCGAATCGCCAGCGCGGCAGTCATCCGTGCGTGGAAGAACCCGGCATCGATCACGGCTTCGTCATCATCCGTCAGGATGCGCGCGGCGATAAGCGTATGCGGATTGAACAAAGCCAGTGTCCGCGCGCCGTCCGCACAGGCCAGCGCCACGACGCTCCCGGGGCTGAGCGCCTTGGTTTCCGCGGTCATCGCGATTTCGTTTGAGAAAACCCACGGGTGGCCACGTTTCAGGCGTTTTTCACCGCCTTGCTTGACCGCGACCACGGGCCGGTCGATGTGTGTCATGTCTGTTCGTTTTTCATCTGGCACAAGCCCGACCTGTTGGCACACAATGGCAGTGCGATGCAACTCAAAGATACGGATGATCGATGGCCCCGCTGGACCGCATGCGCGTGATTGAAGGCGATATCACTGCTCAGAGCGCTGACGTGATCGTGAACGCCGCGAATGAGCAAATGACCGGCGGTAGCGGCGTCAACGGGGCGATCCGGCGGGCGGCAGGTCCGGAACTGGACGGCGCCTGCGCCGGGCTCGGCCCCTGTGCGCCGGGGGATGCGCGCATCACGCCCGCCTTCAAGCTCGATGCCCGCTATATCGTCCATGCGGTCGGGCCGATCTGGAACGGCGGCACGGTCGGCGAGGATACCCTCCTGGCGGCGGCCTATCGCCGCTCGCTGGAATTGGCCGCAGAACATGGCGCACGCAGCGTGGTGTTCCCGGCCATCTCCACCGGCATTTACGGTTTTCCCCCGGAGCGCGCCGCGCCCATCGCCGTCAAAGCCGTGGCCGACACGCTCACCCGCCTGCCGCAAATCGAAGAGGTCGTGTTCTGCTGCTTCGGGCACGACTCCGCGGCCCAACACCGCGCCGCATTGGCGGCTCTGGCTGCCAGATCTTAGGGTCACTCCTCGACGATTTCCTCGCGAAGCTGACGTTTGAGGATCTTGCCGTTCGGATTGCGCGGCAGCGGATCGACCCGGATATCGATCCGCACGGGAACCTTGAACCCGGCCAGACGCGCCCGCACATGGGCCTGAAGCTCTTCCACCGTTACGGTGATGCCGGGTGTGACCTGAACAACCGCGCCGACTTCCTCGCCCAACACGGGGTGGGGAATGCCCACGACAGCGGCATCCATCACCGCCGGGTGACTGTACAGCGCATCTTCCACTTCGACGCAGTAGATGTTCTCGCCGCCCCGGATCAGCATGTCCTTGGCCCGGTCGAGAATATAGATGAACC
>CAZHDI010000065.1:0-18520 GCA_964531285.1 uncultured Alphaproteobacteria bacterium
AGGCGATCAACAAGGTCGAGGACTATATGGCCGCGACCAGCCAGCTCGCCCAGACACCCCTGCGTTCGGTGCTCGGCAAGCACGATCTCGATGAGATGCTGATGGAGCGCGACAAGCTCAATCTCGACATTCAATCGATTCTCGACAGTCAGACCGATGCCTGGGGCGTCAAGGTCGCCAATGTCGAGATCAAGCATGTCGATATCGATCCCTCGATGATCCGGGCGATCGCCAAGCAGGCCGAGGCCGAGCGGGAGCGGCGCGCCAAGGTCATCAGCGCGGAAGGCGAAGAACAGGCCGCGGCCAAGCTCGTGGAGGCGGCCGCCAAGCTGGCGGGCGAGCCGTCGGCCATGCAGCTGCGCTATCTGGGCGCGCTTCAGGAAATCGCCGGCGACCGGACCAACACCATCGTGTTCCCGTTCTCGCCCAAAGACATCACCGATCTGGTGCGCGGCAAGCCCACCAACGGGTCGTAAGCGGAGGGTTTCTGGCTCGCACTGCGCGCTGTGGCTTATTGGGCGGGTTCGCGCAGCGGAACCCGCCGAGGCCGTTATTGCGGGCTGGCTTCGTTGCGGATCCAGGTCAAAAAGTCCGGATTGCCCTCATCGCCCGCAATCGGCATCGAGATCACGCACGGGATCTCATAGCTGTGCAGGGCGCGGACGGCTTCGGTCAGGGCCTCGACCCGGTCGGCCCGGGTCTTGATCAAGAGGACCGTCTCCTGCTCCTCCTGGGGCGCGCCATCCCACCAATAGACCGATGTCATAGTGTCGATTATGTTCACGCAGGCCACCAGATGCTGCTCGACCAGCGCATGGCTGAGCGTCATCGCCTCGTCGCGATTGCTGGCGGTGATATAGACCAGTCTGAGATCGGTCATCGCAGTCCTTCGGTGGAACCCTTCAATAGGACCCTTCGGTCAGAAACGCCTCAGGCCGCATCACACCCGGCCTATCCCGGTTCGCACGCGCAGCCCATGCGGTATGGTCGATAGGTTCTGGCCGCCGGTCAAGCAGAACCGGGCCGGCGCGCGGGCGCACCGTCAGCCGGTGTGCCGAAACCACACCATCTGGTCGGTCGTGGCAAGGAGGCGCCCGTCGCGGCTCCAGACATGGGCGTATTGATCGTAGTAGCCCCGATGGCCAACCCGGCCCTTGGTGTCCACCAGCACGAAGTCATTGCCGATGCGGTCGATATCGTCCTGATCTACATGGATCTGGACGGTCATGGCGATGGTCGAAATCGGCGCCGGTCCGCGCAGGTGATAAAACAGCCGCGGCAGGCTGATGTCGCAAATACCGATCAGCGCGGTGTAGGTGAGCGGGCTGCCGGCGGCGCAGCGGTGCCAGACCAGCGAATGATCGTCGGCGCCGCCCTCGAACGCCCGCCCGCCGCTGACCGACCGGTGATGGTAATTGCGCGCGAATGTCGGCCCCTGGCCCTTGGGCGTGAACGGGGTCGGCGCGATCGCCTCGGGCAGCGGGGCGTCCGGCATGGCCAGGGTCTCAAACGCCAGGGTGTCGCGCCGGCGGGCCAGAGTGACCGTGGCATGGACGACCGGATCGGGATCGGCGTCCGCGCCGTCCTGAAACAGAGCCGCGGTCCAGAAGCCGGTCGACCGGTTGACACGCAAGGGCGTGCTGCGCACCGTCAGCCGGCCTTCGCTGACCGGCCCCATGAACTGGAAACTGCCGGCGATGGGCACCCCCTCGCTGCGCGGATCGTCCAGAATGGCGCGCAAGGCCACCGCCGCACCCCAGCCGCCATAGGGACCGATCATGTTCCAATAGGCCGGATGGGTCGGCACGATGGCTTCGCCGGGCGTGGTCGACAGCAGGGCGATGGACTGATCGAGCGCGACCGGATGGTCGAGCGGGTCGGGCGTGGACATGGCGGGGCTCCGCGCTTCCGGTCAAAAATGACACCTAGTCAGGATTGATATGAGTATATCCACCTATCCCGGCACCGACCAGAACGGACCCAAGGCGCTGGTGCTTTTTTCCGGCGGCCAGGATTCGGCCACCTGTTTGGCCTGGGCGCTGGACCGGTTCGCCCATGTGGAGACCGTCGGGTTCGACTACGGCCAGCGCCACCGGGTGGAACTGGCGTGCCGGCCCCAGATTCTGGCGGCGCTGCGGGCCCGGTTTCCGGCTTGGGGCGCGCGGCTCGGTGACGATCATCTGCTCGATGCCGGCGTTCTGGGCGCTGTCTCCGAGACGGCGTTGACGCGCGAGGCCGAAATCACCATGGGGGCGAACGGCCTGCCGACCACCTTCGTTCCCGGGCGGAACATCGTGTTCATGACCCTCGCGGCGGCGCTGGCCTACCGGCGCGGCCTCTCGCGCCTGGTGACCGGTGTGTGCGAGACTGATTATTCCGGCTATCCCGATTGCCGGGACGATACGATGAAGGCGCTTCAGGCGGCGCTCAATCTGGGCATGGAAGCGCGCATGGTGATCGAGACGCCGTTGATGTGGATCGACAAGGCCGGTACCTGGGCGCTGGCCGACCGGCTTGGCGGCGCCGATCTCGTGCGCCTGATCGTGGAGGAAACCCACACCTGCTATCGCGGCGACCGGGAGACGCGCCATGACTGGGGGATGGGGTGCGGCACCTGTCCGGCCTGCGATTTGCGCGCCAAGGGTTGGGCCGCTTATCGCAGCGCCAAGGGCCACACGGCACACCCATGACTTATTCCGTCAAGGACCTATTCTACACGCTCCAGGGGGAGGGGTTCCACGCGGGCCGCCCGGCGGTCTTTCTGCGCTTTGCCGGATGCAATCTGTGGACGGGCCGGGAAGCGGACCGTGCCCAGGCGATCTGCCGGTTCTGCGATACCGATTTCGTCGGCACCGACGGTCCGGGCGGCGGCCGCTTCGCCGCGCCTGAGGCGCTGGCCACGGCGGTGGCGGCGCTCTGGCCCGAGGGTCATCCGGATGCGGTGCCTTATGTGGTCTGCACCGGGGGTGAGCCGCTGCTGCAACTCGATGGTCCGCTGATCGGCGCCCTGCATGGGGCGGGTTTTGAAATCGCCGTGGAGACCAATGGCACCATAGAGGCGCCCGCCGGCATCGACTGGCTGTGCGTGTCGCCGAAGGCCGGGGCGGATCTGCGCCAACGGTCAGGGGACGAATTGAAGCTGGTTTATCCGCAGGACGGGCAGGCGCCGGACCAGTTCGAGGATCTGGCGTTCCGGCACTTCTTCCTTCAGCCCATGGACTGCGACCGGCAGGCGGAGCATATGGCGGCGGCGGTGGCTTATTGTCTGGCGCATCCGCGCTGGAAGCTCAGCCTACAGACGCACAAGGTCTTGAACATTCCCTGAGGGAGCGAAATGGGGCGGCATCGGGCCGCCCCGTTCCGAGGGCCGATCAGTCGAGCAGCTTGCCCAGTTCCCGGCCGAATTTGCGGAACGCGTCGCGCGCATCGCCCCACCGGGTGTGCAGGTTGAGGTTGGCATTGAAACTCCGGCCCTGCCAGTCATCGGCCAGCACGGCCAGGACCGCGCCGCTGGCACCGTCCGTGATCACCGCTTCGGTGGCCGCGCCGCCGACGCCGACGGACCGGAAATTGCCGGAGGTCAGGCCCGGACGGGACGCGCGCACACCGATAATGTCTTTGTTCGGCGTTGCATCGGTGATGACGAATTCCAGCACCATCACACCTTCGCCGGCCCGGTCCACGATCTCGACCGTATCGGGCAGGCCGCGCGTGATGCCTTTGACAAGGCTTTCCGCCAGCTGCTTTTCATCGCTCGAGGTGAGATCCAATTCGCTTTCGTCGACCATGAAGGTGACCGGCTCGAGATAGGCCTTCGTGTAGCCGCTGAGATCGGCCTCCTCGTTCAGATAGACGACATCCAGATCGATGGCATCCGACGCGTTCAATCCTTCCAGCATCTCCGCCGGAATGACGGACAGTTTGTCGTCGGCCACGGCCGGCGCGGTCATCAGGGCCGCGGCCATCAGGCCGCCTGCAAGCAGGGTGGTGAACCGATGGGTCATGAGAACCCTCCTGAATATGTGAGTGTTGAATTCGCGATTACGGTCCGGCTCCCCCGAACGCGCGCCAGCTTAACCAAGCGTTCAGGATGCGGCCAGGGTCAGCACGGCTTTGTGATGGCGCGGTGTGACGGCTGTGCGGACGGCCACCGAAAAAACGGCCCGGCGCGGGGCCGGGCCGTGTGTGACAGAGTGTCCGTCAGATTGCGGATGTCACGGTTCGAAGACGAACTGCATGCGCTGACCCGCGCAGCGCCCGATCGCGAACTCGATCGGCTGGCCGGCCTCGTCGATATTGATGCTCTCGGCCACCACGATGGGCTGGCTGCGCGGCATATGCAGATGGCGCGCATCGGCGACCGTGGGCAGGCGGGCGGATACCCGGGTCTGCTTGCGGGTGTAATCATCGACGCCGAGCATTTTCAGCGCAGCGGTGATCGAGTTGGTTTCCCTGAACGCCTCGATCAGACCATCGAAGCGCTTGGCCGGAAAATAATGGGCCGTGATGCTCATGGGCCGGTTGTCCACCGCATGGACCAGCTCAATCAGGATCACCAGCTCGCCCGGGCGCAGGCCCAGGCCGCGCGCGACCTTACCGTCCGACGGCATCTGTTCGGCCCGTAAGAGCTTGCCGCCCGGTGTGCGGCCGAGTTTCTTGACCGACTGCGAAAAGCGGGTGTGCCGCTCGATGATATAATCGACCGTATCGTCCTGTACGAACGTCCCGCGGCCCTGTTCGACGCGGATCGTGCCGCGATCCTGCAAGGAGGACATGGCCCGGCGCAGCGTGTGACGATTGACACCGAACCGTTCGGCCAGTTGCGCCTCCGTCGGGAGACGGCTGCCCGGCGCGAACGTGCCGCTGGCGATGTCGGCCTCGAGCGCCTGGGCGATCTGACGCCACAGTGCGATCCCTGTATTGCGTTCCATCATGTGCCTCCAAATCGCTTCAGATTGGGCGTTTGGTCTGTTGCGGCCCGGGTGCTACATCCCGCTCCACCAACCGGTCCGGCCCAGATCGTGGTCCTGTTGAAGGGAAGTCTACATCATTGGACCAATTTTGCAATCATCTATTTGTCCAGACAACCGGATCGTTGACGGCGGGGGGAAAGCCCCGGATGCTGGTTAACGCCGGTCACAGGCAGGAGACGCCCCATGACACGCGACGGTTCGGTCATCGCCTCGGTCATCGCCAATGTGCGGATCGTGCTTCCCGATGAGGAGATCACCGGCAGTGTCGTGATCGGAACCGACGGCCTGATTGCCGATATCAGCAGCGGGTCCGGCGTGCCCCCCGGCGCCATCGACGGCGAGGGCGATATTCTCGCGCCCGGTCTCGTGGAAATCCATACCGATAATCTGGAAAAGCATCTGGTGCCCCGGCCCACTGTGCTGTGGCCGGCCTTTTCGGCGCTGTTATCCCATGACGCCCAGGTGGCCGGGGCGGGGATCACCACCGTCTTCGATGCCGTCGCCCTGGGCGACCGGGACGGGCGGGAAGACCGGCTGCTGTATCTGGATGAGGCCGTCGGGGCCATTCGGGAGGGCCGCGAACAAGGCCATCTGCGCGCGGAGCATTTTTTGCATCTGCGCTGCGAGGTGCCGCGCCCCCACGCCCATGATCAGTTCGTGCATTATGCGCGCGACCCCTCGGTGCGGATCGTGTCGCTGAACGATCACACGCCGGGTGACCGTCAGTTTCCGGACATGGTGGATTACAAACACTTTTGCATAACCCATTTCGGGGAAGATCCAGACGAATTCGAGATCCGGGTGCGCCGCGACAAGGAATTGCAAGAGCGTTATGCCGCGCGCCACCGGGAGATCATTTCCCGTGAGTCCCTCGAGTTGGGCTTTGCCCTGGCCAGCCATGACGATGCGACGCCGGAGCATGTGGCGATGGCCCACGCAGAAGGTGCAACCATTTCGGAGTTTCCCACGACCTTGGAGGCGGCAGAGGCGGCCCATGCCCATGGCATGGCAACGGTCATGGGCGCGCCGAACATCATTCGCGGCAAATCGCAATCGGGCAACATTGCCGCGCGGGATCTGGCCGAGCGGGACCTTCTCGACATTCTGTCATCGGATTATATGCCGGTGAGCCTTGTCTGGGCGCCCTTCAAGCTGTGCGATGATCTCGGCTGGCCGTTGTGGCGGGCGATGGCGCTGGTCACGGCGAACCCGGCCCGGGCCGCGGGTCTGACTGACCGGGGGATCATCGCGCCTGGCAAGCGGGCCGATTTGATCCGTGTGCGCGCCACGGATCGCGGACCGGTGGTCCGGGAAGTCTGGCGTGAAGGGAAACGGATCGTCTGACGTCGCGCCGATACGAAAAAACCCCGAAGGAGGAGCCGAGCCCATGACCCGATATGCGATTTATTATGCGCCGGCCCCCGACAGCGATCTGGGCCGGTTCGGTGCGGCCTGGCTGGGCCGCGATGCCTTTACCGGCGAGATCATCCCTCAAGAAGAGGTGGACGGGCTCACCCCCGGCCGGCTCGCCGAGATCACCGAAAGCGCCCGGCGTTACGGGTTTCATGCCACGCTCAAGGCGCCGTTCACCCTCGCGGAGGGCCACAGCGAAGCCGAATTGATTGCCGCGGTCGACGCTTTTGCCGCCACTCAATCGCCCTTCGAGGCACCGGCGCTGGATCTGCGCTCGCTCAGCGGTTACACGACCCTGGTGCTGTCCGAACCCAGCCCCGCCATGGATGCCTTCGCGGCCCAGTGTGTCCGGACCTTCGATCCGTTCCGGGCCCCTCTCAATGCCGCCGACCGCCAGCGCCGTCTGGCCACGCCCTTGAGCGACCGGCAGATCGGCTATCTCGAACGCTGGGGCTATCCCTTCGTGTTCGAGGATTTCATCTTTCATCTGACCTTATCGAACCGGATCACCGATCCGGACGAACAGGCGGCGATCTTCGAGGCGCTGGAGCCGGTTCTATCGGTGATCGGCACGGCGCCGTTGGCCGTCGATGCGGTCTGCCTCTTCCGTCAGCCGGACCGGGAGTCGCCGTTCCAGGTCATTCACCGGGCCATGCTCGGTTGACCGGCGATCCGCCGCAAGGAGCGTTGGGCGATGTTGTTTTGGGCTGTCCGGATCTGGACCTGGATCACCGGACCGGTTCTCAGCGTGTGGCGGCCGATCCGGCTGGGTGCCCATGCGGTGGTGCTGGACGGGGCGGGCAAGGTGCTCCTTGTGCGCCATACTTACCGGCGGGGGTGGTCCATCCCCGGCGGCGGCGTCAATCGCGGCGAGACGCTGGAGGCGGCGGCGCGGCGGGAAATCTATGAGGAGACCGGCGTGATCGCCGAAGGGCCCATCGATCTCCTTGGCGTCTACAGCAATCTCACCCGGCGCTATTCGGATCATATGACCGTGCATGTGATCCGGACCTGGCGCCGGGAGGACCGCAAGAGCTTCGAGATTGCCGAGACACGCTTTTTTCCGATCGACGATCTGCCCGCCGATACGCTGCCCGGCACCCGCCGGCGCCTCGCGGAACTGACCGGGGCGAGGCGCCAGGACGGTCTGTGGTAGCGGTCAAAGGGTTGGGCGGCGATGGGCCCAAGGCGCGGCCCGTTCAAGCTGTCCGCAGACGGCATAAAGCAGGTTATCCGCACCGACCGCCGCCGACAGCATGGTGCCGACGGGGAACCCATCCGCCGTCCAATGAACCGGGACCGAAGCCGATGGCTGTCCGGTCATATTGTGGAGCGCGTTGTATGGCGTGAAGGCGAAGAGGTCGGCCAAATAATTACCGGCATCCTCACGCGATAAGGTCAGCACGCCGAGTTTTGGCGGCAGGCTCGCGGTGGTGGGCTGGAGCAGAATATCATAGCGCTGATGGAACGCCCCGAGCGTGCGGCCCAGTTGATGCATCACATGGCTGGCGCGCGCATAGTCTTCCGCGCTCAGACGCCGGCCGTTTTCGACCATGGCCGCCGTGCCGCGCTCCAACTCATCCTCCCGGGCCTTCCGGCCCAGGACGGTTTCGCGCAGGGAAATCGTATGGGCTGTGCTGGCGCAAATGATCGCGCCCTGGGCCGCGCGCAGCACCGTGTAATCGATGCCAAGGCTGGCGTCTTCCACATGATGGCCCAGGTCCTCGAGCAGTTTGGCGGTGGCCTCAACCCCGGCGCGCAGGTCCGGATCGAGAGGGGAACCGGGCGGGGTCTCCAGCACCACGCCAATGCGCAAAGGCTGGGGGTCCCTCACGGTGCTGTCCAGGAAGCCGCCGCCCGGGGGCGCCGCATAGGGGTCGCCCGGCTCGGGTCCATGGGTGGCATCCAGCAGGGCGGCGCTGTCGCGCACGGTCCGGCTGATCACATGGGAGATGGACATGCCGTCCCAGCCTTCGCCGCGATCGGGTCCGCTGGGCGTGCGGGCCCGCGTCGGTTTCAGACCGAACAGACCGCAGGCGGCCGCCGGAATACGGATCGACCCGCCGCCATCGCTGGCATTGGCCATGGGCACGATCCCCGCAGCCACCGCCGCCGCCGCTCCGCCACTCGATCCGCCTGCGGAGCGTGTGAGATCCCAAGGATTGCGGGTGACGCCATACATGGCCGGTTCGGTCGAGGTGGTCAGCCCGAATTCCGGCGTGTTCGTCTTACCGAAAATGGTCAGCCCGGCTGCCTTATAGCGCGCGGTGAGGGTCGAATCATGGGTCGCTGCCGCGCCGTCGAACAGGCGGCAGCTATTGTCCGTAACGGTCCCGGCAAGCTGGGGACCGAGATTTTTCAAGAGATACGGGACGCCCTTGAACGGTCCGTCCGGCAACCCGGCGCGGATCGCCGCGCGCGCTTCATCGAAATGGCGCATGACCACGGCGTTGATTTTGGGATCGATCGCTTCGGTGCGGCGGATGGCTTCATCGAGAAGCTCCGCCGGCGTCACATCGCCCTTGGCCACCAATTCGGCAAGGCCAAGCGCATCGTAGCGGTCATAATCGGACAGTGCGGACATGGGCGGTCCTCCCTCTTTTGTTGTTTTCGCAGGGCAGCCCGGCCGTCAGAGGGTCAATGGGCCGCCGGAGCGATCCTGTCCCGGTCATGGGGCCGGGTGAAATCGAGCTCCGGACCGATGGGCACCACACCGGTCGGATTGATCGTGCCGTGGCTTTCGTAATAGTGACGCTTGATGTGATCGAAATTGACCGTCTCCGCGATACCGGGCACCTGATAAAGCTCGCGCAAATAATGGGAGAGGTTCGGATAATCCTCGATCCGGCGCAGATTGCATTTGAAATGGCCGACATAGACCGCATCGAAGCGGATCAGCGTCGTGAACAGCCGCCAGTCGGCTTCGGTGATCCGGTCGCCCACCAGATAGCGCCGGCGCGCGAGGCGCTCCTCGATCCGGTCCAAACCGTCGAACAGGGTGCGGACGGCATCCTCATAAGCGTCCTGCGTGGTCGCGAAGCCGGATTTGTACACGCCGTTATTGATCGTGTCGTAGACGAAGGCGTTGATCTCGTCGATCTCGGCAAGATAATAGGCGGGCGCATAATCCAGCGCGGCCTTGTCCTTCGGCACAAGGCCATTGAACGCGCTGTTCAACATACGGATGATTTCAGCGGACTCGTTGTTCACGATGGTCCGCTGTTTCTTATCCCACAGGACCGGCACGGTGACCCGGCCCGTGTACTGAGAGTCGGCGCGCAAATAAAGCTCATAGAGCCGGGTCGCGCCGTTGACGAGATCGGCCTGGCCGCCCGGTTCGGTACCGATGGTCCAGCCCTCCGATCCCATATAGGCGTCCGTCACCGTAACGGAAATGTGGGCATCGAGGCCCTTGAGCCGGCGCAGGATCAAGGTGCGGTGCGCCCAGGGGCAGGCGGCGCTGACATAGAGGTGATAGCGGTCCGAGGCGGCGGCGAAGCCGCCATCGCCGCTGGGGCCCGGCCGGCCGTCCGGCGTCACCCAATGGCGGAACGCGGAGGACTGGCGCACAAAGCGGCCTCCGGTGCTCTTGGTGTCGTACCACTCGTCGTGCCATGTGCCGTCGACCAGCATGCCCATGGGCTTATCGCCTCCACTTGATCCGGCGTACCGCGCGCCATGCGGTCCGTTTTATCGCTCCGGTTACCTTAACACGGCGTATGGGGGCCGCGTGCCGTCGGCCTGTGACGGCGGCCGTGCTCAGATCGGCTCGTAAGGGAACACCGCTGCGGATGGGCCGAGATCGGTCATGTCGCCTTTGAGCGCGGGGAAGGCCTGCTCGATCAGCCCCGCCGGGGTCCAGCCCTCGGTGTTCGCGATCGAGCGGACCGGGCGGGGCTGGGAGAACAGCACCACCTCGTTGCCGCGCACCGCGAAGATCTGTCCGGTCACATCCGAGGCGGCGGGGGCGGCGAGGGCGACGGCGGTTTGCGCCACCTGATCGGCGCGCATCTTGCGCTGCATCCGTTCCACCCGCTGGCGCGAGGCTTCGTCCTTGACGGGAATCGTCGCGATCATCCGGGTCCAGGCGAACGGCGCGATCACGTTGGAGCGCACGTTTTTCTGGGCGCCTTCCATGGCGATGATCCGGGACAGGCCGACAATACCCAGCTTAGCGGCGGCGTAATTGGCCTGGCCGATATTGCCGATCAGCCCTGAGGTCGAGGTGAACAGGACAAAAGTGCCGTCCTCCCGGTCGCGGAAATGGGCGATGGCGGCCCGGGTCATGTTGTAGGACCCATGCAGATGCACATCGATCACCGCTTTCCAGTCTTCGTCCGGCATTTTGTGAAACATGCCGTCGCGCAGAATGCCGGCCGGGCTGATCACGGCATGGAGGCTGCCATAGGTATCGAGGGCCTGGGCGACCATGTTCTGGGCGCCGCGCATCTCGGCCACGCTGTCCGAATTGGCGACCGCCTCCCCGCCGGCGGCCTTGATCTCGGTCACCACCTGGGCGGCCGGGCTCTGATCGCCGACATCGCCGCCGCCGACCGATCCGCCCAGATCGTTGACCACCACCCGGGCGCCTTCCCGGGCGGCCAGCAGGGCGCATTCGCGGCCAATGCCGCGTCCCGCGCCGGTCACGATCACGGTGCGTCCCTCAAGAACGCCGGTGGGCTGGCCCGTGGACTGGCCTGTGGGCTGGTCTGTTGTCATCTCTCGAACTCCATCGTCTTGCCGCGTGGCCCATCCGGCGCGCGCGGCGGCCGTTCGCCAGCCCTTAGTTTGGCACGGGTGCGGAAGCGGTGGAAAAAAACCTTGGCTCCGGCGCGCGCTTTGCTCATAGTCCGAAGCACAGAGTGTCCCATCACGATGATGAGAGCGCGTTGAGCGATGACCCGGGCCTTGCCAATGATTGCGCGACGACGACCGCGCCGCCGCACTGCCGATCCGGCAGTGCGGGTTCGCATGGCCCTGGGCGTCTGACACTTTTCCGGCACACGACACCGGACCGCAGGCCCCGCTTCTGACCAGACAACCCCGCAATCGGGGCAGAGGGCCGCTGGTGACGGTGAAGCGCGATTAGACAAGCGCGATTACACAAGCGACGTGTGCCCTCATGTTTACCATTCATTCTGAACGGGCGGCCGATGCCGGCGCCATCGATGCCCTGCACGACCATGCCTTCGGGCCTGGCCGGTTCGCCCGGACCGGCTTTCTGCTGCGGGGCGCGGCCCCCCATGACATGGCCCTTTCAGCCACCGCCTGGCAGGACGGCCGGCTGGTCGGCTCGATCCGGTTCAATCCGATCCTCGTCGGCCACGATGACGGCACCAGCGAGATGGCGCTCCTGCTCGGACCGCTGGCGGTGATCCGCGAGCGCCAGGGCAACGGGCTGGGCCTGTCGCTGGTGCGCCACGGTTTGACCCTGGCGCGGTCGCAGGGCCATGACCTCGTGCTTTTGATCGGCGAGCCGGCCTATTACGCCAAAGCGGGGTTCGCCAAGGTCCGGCCCGGCGCGCTGCGGGCCGATCTGCCGCTCGATCAAAACCGGCTGTGCTGGCTGCGCCTGTCGGGGGCGGCCGATGCGCCCGCCGGGTCTCTGCGCACAGCGGGTTTTTGAGAGGCTTTTTGGAACCGAGGCATCACCGGGCTTCCAAGCGCCAGGCGGCGATCAGCGTGCCGATGAGCAAGAGCGCCCAGACCGCCGGCGGCAGCAACGGCACGTCCCGGGTTGAGCGCACCGCGTAATTCTGGTTGTCCACAAGGCCCAGCCAGTCCCGGCCCGCCGTATCGCGGCCCGCCCTAACGCGCCGGATGCCGGGCAGCGACAACGCGTCGCCCTCATTCGGCGCGGTCCAATGAGCCCCGCCGCCGCTCGCGGACAGAACCGGCGCGAGCAGAGTTTCCGTCGGCCGCACATCCGCCAGTTCCTTGCCGTCGAGCGGACCCACGGCGACGACCGCGGCCAGATCCCCGCTCGCGAGCCGGTAGAGGCCGATCTCCTCGGTCTCGACCGTGGCGGTCCACAGGCCGGGTTCGGACGGTTCCAGACGAACCGCACGGGTGGTGCCCGAGGGCCGGGTCAGCGTGACCGGCGGCACCGTGTCGTCCATGGAGCGCCGGGTGATGGTCAGGCGTCGTCCCTGGCTGCGCGCGCTCAGGTCTTCTTCTTCGAGTTCCGGTTCCTTCATGAGCCAATGGGCGAGGCGGCGCAGCAGTTCCGTCTGCGGACCGCCGCCCTCGAAGCCCCGGGCCCACAGCCAGGTGTGATCCGACATCAGTTGGGCGACCCGGCCGTCGCCGAACCGGTCGAGCACAAGAAGCGGGCGTCCATCAGGCCCGGTCATGATCGTCTGCCCGCTGAGCGCCTGGGCATCGATCAGCCGGAACCAGCGGCCCCAATCGGGATCAGCGTCCGCACCATCGCCCGCGCCGGGAAGCTTTGCGGTCACCGGATGGCGGGCCCCCGCATCCGTCACATCCGGACGGAAGGGTTGTTCGAGCACCGCGCCGGTGGGCTGGGCCGGGAACACCGCCGAAAGCGGTGTGCGATGGAGGCTCGCGGGCGTCGCGAAAGCGGGACCGGCGGCGGTCAGGAGCGCGCCGCCCTGTTCGACATAGCGCGCGACATTGGCCAGATAGGCCATGTGCAACACGCCGCGCCGCTTGAACCGGTCGAAGATCACCAGATCGAAATCATAGAGCTTGCGGTTGAAGAGTTCGTCCGTGGGGAACTCAATCAGCGCCAGTTCGTCGGGCCGGGTGAAGTCCTGCTTGTCGGGTGGGCGCAAAATGGTGAAATGCACGAGATCCACGCCCGGATCGGATTTCAGGAGATCGCGCCAGGTGCGCTGGCCCGCATGGGGCTCGCCCGAGACCAGCAGCACCTTGAGCCGGTCGCGCACGCCGTTGACCGAAACCGCGACCCGGTTGTTCACCAGGGTCAGTTCCTCCGGACCCGGCGCGACCACCGCCTCGATCACATTGGCCCCGGCATGGTTGATGTCCAGATTGACCTCGATCGGTGCGCCGGGAACAAAGCGGCGGGTGCCGACAAGCTCGCCGTCGAGGCGCACCGTGACTTCGGCGGGCTGGGGCGGGCCGTCGACGCCAAGATCGTCAACCTGGAGGCGCAGGGTCACCGTCTTGCCGACAATGGCGAAGACCGGCGCATTCAGCACGCTGAGCTTGCGGTCGCCCAAATCGCGCCGGCCGGTGACAAGCGCATGGATCGGGGCGGTGAGGCCCGCGGGCCGTCCGCCCGCGGGCACATCGTGAATCTGGCCGTCGGTGATCAACACCGCGCCGGCGAGCCGGTCGGCGGGCACATCGGCCAGGAGCCGGTCGAGGGCGGTGAAAAGCCGGGTCTCGCCGAGCGCGTCGGGCCCGCTCGCGCTGGCGCGGGCCTCCCGGATTTCCAGATCGCCGATCCGCTCCAGATCGGCCCGCAAAGCGCTGAGCGCGGCCTCGGTTTCCTCGAGCCGTCCGCCGATCGCCTGGCTGTCGCTGTCATCGACGACAATGGCGACAATGTCCGGGATCGGATCGCGTTCTTCCTGGCGCAAGGACGGGCCGGCCAGAAATGCCGCGAGGATCAGCAGCACCGGCGCGCGCAGCCACAGGCCGCGCCGGCGCATGATCAGCCCGCCGATCAACAAAGTGAGAGCCGCCGCGATGATGAGGCCCAGCGCCCAGTCGGGCACCAAGGGGGCCAGATGCAGGTCCCACCTCATTGGCCGAGCCTTTCCAGTATCGCCGGGACATGGACCTGATCGGCCTTGTAGTTGCCCGTGAGGGTGTACATCACGACATTGACGCCGAACCGGTAGGCCAGTTCGCGCTGACGCTCGCCGCCGGGGACGGTCGCCGCAAGCGGCTGCCCTGAGGCATCGCGCGCCCAGGCCGCGACCCAGTCATTCGCGCCAATGATGAGCGGCGAGACCCCGTCATGGCGCGACGGCGCCGCCTCGGATCCGGCGGTCTCGGGTGCCTGTACCCAGACCGTGCCGCCGGCATAGCGGCCGGGAAACTCCGAGAGCAGATAAAAGGCGCGCCGAAGGACATGATCCTCGGGCACCGCAGTGAGCGGCGGCACGTCCAACTGGCGCAAGACCGTGCGCAGGGTGCCTTGGGCGGTGGCGATCCCGGCGGCATCGAGCGCCTCGTTGCGCGAGGCGGTATCGGCGGTGTCGAACAGGATCGTCCCGCCGGTCTTCATGAAAAGGTCGATGCGCGCCAGGGCTTCGGGCACAAGCGGCTGCTGGTTCGGGCCGACCCGCCAATAAATGAGCGGATAGAAGGTCAGGTCGTCCGTTGCCGGATCGAGCCCGACGGGCGGTCCGGGCTCGAATGCGGTGCGCGAGGCGAGGACCTGCCCAAGGCTGGTCAGGCCGGTCCGGGTGATGGCATCGGATTCGCTGTCGCCGGTGAGGATATAGGCGAGGCTCGTCTGGCGGACCGGCGGCGGCACGTCGCTGCCGGTCTGGGCGAGCGCCGGCGGGGCCATCGAGAGCACCGCCACGATGGCGCAGGCCAGGAACAGTCCGGCGGCGGAGCGTGTCCCGGCGGCTCCCCGCAACGCGCCCAACGCACCGGTCAGCCATAGGGTCGCGATCACATCGGCCAGAAACAGCGCAAGCGCGAGCCCGATCAGCACAGGGCGCAGATCACGCACCGCATCGGTCAGATAGCCGGCTTCGGCGGCGATCTCGCTCAAGTCCGGGGCGGCTTTGAGCAGTTGCGTGCCCTGGGCGAGATTATAGGCGCGCAGCGCATCGCCGCGTCCGTAATAGCCCGGCGGATGGCGCGCATCCGGGGCCATGGCGGCCTGGGCGGCGGTGAGCGGCAGGGTCTCGGGCGGTGCCTCGCCCAGCTCGCCGAAGCCGTTCAGGGTGCTGACGGGCGCCATGGCGCCGGCGAAACTGGCGGCATCGCCGCCCGCCGCGATCCCCGAGGACAGATCGATCAGCCGGCGCAGCATCTCCACATAGAGCCCCGAGAGCGGCAGGGTGGACCAGTCCTGATTGGCGGTGACATGGATGAGCACCAGCCAGCCCGACCCCTCGCGCCGGGCGGTCACCAGGGGCGTGCCGTCATCGAGCCGCGCCCAGGTGTACTGATCGAGATCGGGCACCGGTTCGGCCAGGACCTGACGCCCAACGGTGACTTCCTCCGGGATGGTCAGGCCCGCGAACGGACTGGTGTCCGGGAACGGCGCAAGGCCCTGGGGCGTATCCCAGGACAGGGTGCCGCCGAGCGCGCGGCCGCCGCGCCGCAGCGCGACCGGAATGAGATCGTCGCTTTGTTCCGCCAGGCGCGGGCCCGCAAAGCGCACCAGCACGCCGCCGCCTTCGACCCAGGCGCCGACCTTCTCGCCGGCATCGCCGACGATTTGTCCGACATCGGACAGGATCAGCACCGACAGGCCGCTGGTCAGCAGCGTCTCAACGGTGCCCTCGCGCAAATCCGCGAAAGGCTCCAATGCCCGGCGGAGATAAAAAAGATCGGCCAGGAGCGGGCGGTTGTCGTCCTGGCCGCTGCCCGAGACGAGGCCGACCGGGCGCCGGCGCCAGGTGCCGTCGAGCAGCATCACGGACGCCGCCGACGCATGGGCGTCGATCCGCAGGCGGGCGCCGCGGTTGCGCAGTTCGGCAGGAATGTCGAACCGGGCAATGGCGCGCAGATCCTCCGGTTCCATCACGAACGGCGCGCCGGCAAGCGTCCGCCCGTTGCTGTCCACGAGGCTGACCCGGCCCGAGCGGCGGCTCTGGGCGGTGCCGAACGCGCGCAGGACCGGGACCTCGAACGCCCCGCCATCGGTTTCGGGATTTGCCAAGGCCAGCGCACGCCGTCCGGACGGCTCGCTCAGCACCCGGAGCGGGCCGAGCCCCGCGAGCGCGTCGGCAAAGGCGCGGGCCGAACCGTAGTCCAGGCCGTCGCTGAGCCAGATGATCTCACCCGCACCGGCCTCGCCCAGCACAGAGCGCAACTCATCGAGACGCGCCAGCAGGCCGGCACGGTTGGGCGCGTAGGGCTGGGGGGCAAGTTGCGCCGCGCGGGGGCGGGCATCGGCGGCGGTCAGCAGGCTGAAGGCCGGCGGGCTGGTGCCGGCCGTGGGCACGAGCATGACGGACCGACGGTCGCGCGCGGCTTCTTCTATGAGCGTGCGCAGACTGCCCGTCCGCTTCGACCAGCCCGGTGCGGCGGCCCATCCGGTATCGACGACGAGCACGAGGGGGCCGGTCGCGCCGGACCGGTCGCCGGCATTCCACAGCGGTCCGGCGAGGGCGATCAGCAGGATCGCGGCAAGAGCCGCCCGCAGGGCCATCAGCCACCATGGCATCTGGGCCGGTGTCTCGTCGTTCTGGCGCAGGCCCAGAAGCAGCCGGAGGGCGGGGAACCGGAGGCGGCGCGGTAGGGGCGGAGACACCTTGAGCAACCACCACAGGACCGGCAGGGCCAACAGACCCGCCAGAAGCCAGGGCGCGGAAAAGCTCAATGCACCGAAGGTCAGCATGCGTTCCGATCAATCCTGTCCAAATCCGCCCGGGTCACCGGCTGCCCGCGCGCAGATTGGTGCCCCCGGCGATAGCATCGTAAAGCGCGAGCAGCGGCGTTGCCGGGGTATCGTCGGTCCGGTGGAGGGTATAGGTCCAGCCCCAGCGCCGGGCACTTGCGATCAGCCGCGCCCGATGGTCGGCAAACCGCGATTTGTACTCCGCGCGGATGCTTTCGACGCGTCCCACCACCATGGTGGCGCCGTCTTCCATGTCTTCGAACCGGGTCCGGCCCGAGAACGGCAGATCCGCTTCGGACGGATCACAGATATGCACCAGATGGCCGCGGGCGCCGGCAGCGCCGAAGCTGCGCAGCCGGATGTCGAGGGTGTCCGGGTCCATCAGAAAATCGCTGGCCAGCACGATCCGGGTCGAGCGCTTGAGCGACCGGGCCATGGGCATGACCTCGCCGGCGGGGCGCTCGCCGGTAGGCGTGTCGTAGCCGCTGAGCCGGGCCGCCAGACGGCGCACCGCGCCGCGCCCGCCATCGGGCCGGGTCGCCCCATCCAGCGGGCCGACCCGTTCGCCGCCGCGCACCCGCAAGGAGGCCAAGGCAAGCACCAGGCCTGCCGCGCGCCGGGCCTTGGTGGAGGGCGCCGCGTCGCCGGCATAGTCCATTGAGGCCGACATGTCGCACCACATCAGCACGTCATGGGCGGCTTCCCATTCGTTCTCGCGCACGAACAGATGATCGGTGCGCGCGGACTGGCGCCAGTCGATGGTGCTGGCCGGATCGGTGTCCGCATACCGCCGGTATTGCCAGAAGCGCTCGCCCGGACCGCTGCGCCGCCGGCCGTGCACGCCGGGCGCCAGCGCCATGGCAATGGCCTCGGCCTCCACCAGAAGCGGCGGCAGGGCACTCGCCAGGGCCTCGCTGTCGTCGCGCAGCCGATGGGTCTCGCGCAGCCGGTCGACTTTGGATGGCTCGGTCATGGCTGGCGGTCGACCAGCATGGCGATGAGACGGTCGACGCCGAGGCCGTCGGCCCGGGCCGCAAAGGTCAGGGCCATGCGGTGTTTGAGGATCGGGGCGGCAAGCGCCGCGACATCGTCGAGTGACGGGGCGAGGCGCCCGTCGAGCATGGCGCGGGCGCGCACTGCCAGCATGAGCGCCTGACTGGCGCGCGGTCCGGGGCCCCAGGCGATCTGATCGGCAATGTCGCGCATATCCGACTGGCCCGGGCGCGCGGCGCGCACCAGGCGCAGGATTTCGGCCACGACGCTTTCGCCGACCGGCATGCGCCGCACCAGGGCCTGCAAATGCATCAGGCTCGCGGCATCGAGCACGGGGTTGGGCACGGCCATCTCGGTGCCGGTGGTGGCGAGCAGCATGCGCTTTTCAGCGTCAATGTCCGGATAGTCGATGTCGATCTGCATCAAGAAGCGGTCGAGTTGGGCTTCGGGCAGCGGATAGGTGCCTTCCTGCTCCAACGGGTTCTGGGTCGCCAGCACATGGAACGGTGCGGGCAGATCGTGCCGCTCGCCCGCGATCGTGACATGGCGTTCCTGCATGGCCTGGAGCAAGGCCGACTGGGTGCGCGGGCTGGCCCGGTTGATCTCGTCGGCCATCAAG
>CAZHDI010000066.1:0-9784 GCA_964531285.1 uncultured Alphaproteobacteria bacterium
GGATTGTGTGGATATGCCGGCCCGTGGACAGGTCCATCACCGTGTCGGCGCCCCAGCGGGTAGACCAGACGAGCTTGTCCACTTCCTGGGCCACCGAGGAGGTCACGGCGGAGTTACCGATATTGGCATTGATCTTGGTCAGGAAGTTCCGGCCAATGATCATCGGCTCGATTTCGGGATGGTTGATATTGGCCGGGATGATCGCCCGGCCACGGGCCACCTCGTCACGCACGAAGTCCGGTGTGATGAAATCGGGGATCGCCGCACCGAAGCTCTCGCCGTCCCGCGGGGCGCCGCCGCGCTTGTCGGCCATCTGGCGCAACAGGGCTTCGCGGCCCAGATTTTCCCGCTCGGCAATGTAGATCATCTCCGGAGTGATCGTTCCGGCCCGGGCATATTCCAGTTGCGTGACCCGCTTGCCCGGCTTGGCGCGCAGCGGATCGCGGCCCGTCCGATCGAAGACCGGCACGCTCAAGGTCTCGCCCGGCTTCAGGCCGTCGTCCTCGGGCTTGTGCGCGCGCCCGGCATAACGCTCCACATCGCCGCGCGCCTCGATCCACGCCCGGCGCTTTTCCGTCAGGCCCTTGGCAATATCGATTTGGACGGCGGGATCGGTATAGGGCCCGGACGGATCATAGACCCGGACCGGTTCTTCACCGCCCGAGACCGCGATCTCGCGCATGGCCACTTTGATCGACGGGTCATGGCTGCTGGGCACATGGATTTTCGTGGAAGCCGGCAACGGCCCTGTGGTCACCGTCTCATTGGTGAGCGGCGCGCGGGCGGCGTCGGTTTGGGGGGCAACGGACATGGGGATCGGTCTCCTGTCTGCGGGCCGGCACAGGCCAGCCACGGTCGGGAACGATCCGGTCGCCGGAGGGCGGCACCGCACTGACGGCACCGCGGGAAAATGAGAGGGCCGTCGGCCGCTCCCGCCTGTCCTTTCCTCCGCCGGTCTTAACCGGATCAGGTTCGAAGGGACTGGGCGCTGCGGCCCCGTCTGCGAGCCGCTATCCCGATCTCAGCCCCTTGCGGGGCGCCCCTAGGACTGGCTTGAAGATCCCAGGCGGAACCTTGGGCGTCAACAAAAACCGCCAAACGAGGATCGGCGCCTAAAAACGCACGCCTGAGGAGGCCAGAAGGATCCCCACCAGGGCCGTGGCCCCTACGGAGGCAAGACCGATCTCGGTGCCGCCCCAGGCGATCACCGCCTGTTGCAGATCCCAGGTCGTGCTGACCGCCGCGATGCCGCCGGCGCCGGGGACCACAAGCCTGTTCATCATGCCGCCGCGCCGGCGCACGGGAGCCTCGGGCGGCGCCGCGGGCTGGGGTTTGGGCTTGGAACGGAACAGCCAGCCCAGGATCACCATGAACAGCGCACCGGCCAAAAACGCCCCGAAGATGACCAGAACCATGGGCATGGGCCGGGGCTCCGGTTCGCGCTCGAAAGGCCGCCGCGAGAGGATCCGTGGCTCGCCGGATTTCTCGAGTGGGGAGAATTCCGGCGAACTGAACCGCTCCCCGCCGCCGGACAGGCCATCGCCGCCCAGCATGGAGTACGCAACGCCGCCGGCCACCAGACCGATCAGCAACAGCAGATAAACAACGCGAATTTGCATGACAGGGCCTCAACTCGCTTCAAACCCGTTGGCATCCCCTCAATGGGGTCCTCGTAGCGCTTCCATCGCCCGCCGCGCCGCCCGCTTCGGCGGCAGCGATGGCCATTTATCGCACAGGCTGGCTCCTTCGTCGCTGGATCAAGGGGGGAGGCCTGATTTGTCACGGCAGGGCAGGCATTGTGTGTCATAGCTCTTGGCCAACAGACGACAAAAGACGAAGGGGGGATGTCGGGATATGGGATTGATCGGGATCTGCATCCGCAATCCGGCCGGCGTCGCGGCCGCCCTGGCCATCACCATCGTGTTGGGCCTGATGAGCGTGCGCAGCCTGCCGGTTCAGCTGTTTCCGGACATCGAGCGCCCCACCATCGGCATCAACACCGCCTGGCGCGCCGCGTCGCCCAGCGAGATCGAGGCCGAGATCCTCGAACCCCTGGAAGATGTGCTTCAGGGCCTGCCCGGGCTGATCACCATGCGCTCGGAAGCCGGGGCGGGCTTTTCCTGGCTCAATTTGGAATTCGGACTCGAGACCGACATGGATGCCACGATCATCGAGGTCGTGAGCCGCCTCAACCGCCTGCCGCCGCTGCCCGCCGATGCCGACCCGCCGGCCCTGCAAATGGGCGGCGCCTTCGGCGGCGGTCCCAACGAGACCCTGATTTACTTCTTCGTCCAGGCGCTGCCCGGCAATGACCGCCCGATCGCCGACTATCGCCGGTTTCTGGAGGACTATGTGATCCCCCGGATCGAGGCCATCGACGGGGTCGCCGGGGTCAATATCAACAATGGCGGCGGCGCCGAGGACGAGCTTCAGATCATTTTCGATCCCTTCCGGGCCGCCGAGCAGGGCATTGATATCGGCACCATGGCCACTGTCGTGGGCCGGCCGGACGATGTGTCCGGCGGCCTCGTCGATGTCGGGCGCCGTCAGTACATGCTCCAGTTCGAGGGCCGGTTCGAGCCGGACGAGTTGGGCAATCTCATCCTCGACTGGCGCGAGGGCCGGCCGGTGCGCCTTCAGGATGTCGCGGACATCCAGGTCGGCCAGGCGCGCCGCCGGGACTTTGCGTATCAAAACGGCAACCCGGCGATCTCCCTTCAGATCCTGCGCGACAACGATGCCAATGTGCTCACCACAATCGACGCGGTGAAGGACCTCGTGGCCGAACTACGCGACGGACCGCTGGCCGAGCGTGGCCTCGGCATCGATCAGAGTTTCGATCCGTCGGTCTTCATCAAACGGGCCGTCGGGCTTTTGACCGGCAATCTGGTGCTCGGCATCGCCCTCGCGGTGGGTGCCCTGTGGCTGTTCCTGCGCCGTCCGCGCGCGACGCTGCTGATCGCCTCGACCATTCCGATCTGCCTGCTGACGACCCTGTTCGTGCTCGACATGACCGGGCGGTCGCTCAACGTCATCTCAATTGCCGGTCTCGCCTTTGCGACCGGGATGGTGCTCGACGCGGCCATCGTGGTGCTGGAGAACATCGTGCGCTGGCGCGAGCAGGGCTCGGATGTGGCCGAGGCGTCCGAGAAAGGCGCCGGAGAGGTCTGGGGCGCGCTCCTGGCCTCGACCGCGACGACCGTGGCGATCTTCGTGCCGGTGATTTTCATCAAAGATGTCGAGGGGCAACTCTTTGCCGATCTGGCTCTCACCGTCGCCATCGCGGTCAGCGTATCGCTGCTGGTCGCGGTGACGATCCTGCCCACCGGCGCACGCTATCTGGTGCGCCAGCGCGAGGCCCAGGGCAAACGTCATCCGTTCTGGGAGCGGTTTGCCGACCTGCTTATGCGGCTGACCGGGACCCCCTGGCGCCGCCGCGCCTGGATCGCGTTCCTGTTGTCGGGTCCGCTGGTGGCGACCTGGGCCATGACACCCACCCTGAACTATCTGCCGCCGGTGAAGCGCGATGCGGTCGATGTCTATTTCAACATGCCCGACGGCATCACCATCGACTTTCTCGACAGCGAAGTGGCGCAGCCGGTCATGGAGCGTATGCAGCCCTTCATGGACGGCACGCGGGAACCGGCGCTGAAGAACTATTATTTCCTGGGCTGGCCGGGCGGCGGCACGGTCGGCGCGCGGGTCATCGACCAGTCCGAGGTCAAGACGCTCGAGCGCATCATGCGCGAGGAGATCCTCGCCGACCTCCCCGATACCCAGGCCTTTGCGCAGCAGGGCAATCTGTTCGGCGGCTTTGAAGACGGCAGCGGCATCGCGCTTCATTTCCAGTCCCGCGACACCGACGCCATCGCCGAGGTCGCCCGCACCGCCCAGGAGCTTCTGCGCGACGCCCTGCCCGCCGACGCGAATATCCGTATTCAGCCCAATCCGGACCCGGCCCAGCCGGAACTGCGGATCACGCCGCGGGACGAGCGCATCCTTGAGGGCGATCTGACCCGGGCTCAGATGGCCAATATCGTCCGGGCCCTCGGAAACGGCCTTTATCTGGGCGAGTTCTTCGATGGCGAAAAACGTCTCGACATCATTCTGAAGGCGGATGACTGGACCGACCCCGACACGCTCGGCGCCCTGCCCATCGTCACGCCGGGCGGCGCGGTTCTGCCGCTGCGCGAGTTGGTGGACATCGAACGCACGGTGGGTCCGAGCGTCATCAACCGGCGCGATAAGCGGCGGACCATCTCGATCTTCATCAATCAGCCCGATGGGATGAGCCTTCAGGATGTCATCACGATCATCGAGCGCGATATCGAGCCGCAGCTTCAGGCCCTGTTGCCGCCGGATGGCGCGATCCGGTATGGCGGCAGTGCCGACAGCCTGAAACAGGCGATTGGCACCATGTCGAGCAATTTCGCACTCGCCCTCGGCCTCTTGTTCCTGTTGATGGCGGTTCTGTTCCGTTCCCTGAAGGATTCGCTTCTGGTCGTGGTGTCGATCCCGCTTGCCACCGTGGGCGGCATGGGCGCGCTGCGCCTCCTGGATCTTGTGGTGGATCAGCCGCTCGATCTGTTGACCATGATCGGCTTCATCATTCTGCTGGGCCTGGTGGTCAACAATGCCATTCTGCTCGTCGAGCGCACCCGGCGGTCCGAGGCCATGGGCCTGTCGCGCGCCGACGCGGTGCGTCAAAGCCTGACCTTGCGTCTGCGCCCGATTTTCATGAGCACCCTGACGAGCCTGTTCGGGATGCTGCCGCTCGTGCTCGTCCCGGGCGCCGGCAGCGTGATCTATCGCGGTCTTGCCGCCACCATTGTCGGCGGCATGGCCGTCAGCCTGATCTTTACCCTCATCCTCCTGCCGAGCCTGTTGCGGCTTGGCGAAGCGCGCGCCCCGGCGCCCGAAGATCCGTCCTGAAGGAGACCCCGATGGTCCGCCTGACCGCATCGATCCTGGTCCTGACCGCCGCCCTCGCCCTGGGGGCTCCCGGCGCCACCGCGCAAAACGGACGCCCGCCCGTGAGCGTCGTCGTGGCCGATGCCGTGGAACTGGCGCTTGCGCCCACGATCCAGGTGCCCGGCACGGTGATCAGCCGGTCGGATGCAGCAATCAGTGCCGATGTGGCCGGGCGGGTCACCGCCATCGCCGAAGTCGGCACACGGATCGAAGCGGGCGGCCTGATCGCAGAACTCGACTCCGAACGCCAGGCTTTGGATGTGGAGCAGAACGAGGCGATTGTCGGCCGCCTCGAAACCCAGCTTGGGTTTCTGACCCGTGAAGTCGCCCGCTACGAGGAACTGGCGGCCAGGAACAACACGCCGGCGCGGAGCGTGGACGAGGCCATCTCCCAGCGGGACATTGCCAATCACGAACTGCGGCAGGCGCGGATCGAATTGGAGCGGGCCCGGATCAACTTGGCTCGCACCAGCGTCCGGGCACCGTTCGAAGGCCAGATCGCCGACCGGCGTGTGGAGCTGGGCGAATATGTGAATATCGGCGAGGAAGTCGCGCGCCTTGTGGATACGAGCGGCGTCGAAGTGCGCGCACTGGTGCCGGTCAGCGCCGCCCCGTTTGTCGAAGAAGGACGCACGCTCACGCTCACCGGACCCGCGGCGGTGTTCGATGCCCGGGTCAGCCGTGCGGTGCGCGTCGGAGATGAGGTCACGCGGACCTTCGAGATCCGCCTTGATGTGCCGTCGGAGGCTTGGGTGGTCGGCACGCCGGTGCGGGTCGCGGTTCCGACCGATACGCAGCGCCTGGTCACCGCCGTGCCGCGCGACGCGCTGGTCTTGCGCAGTTCCGGAACCGCCGTGTTCCGCCTGACCGAGGACGGTACCGCCGAGCGGATCGCCGTCGAGACCGGCACCGGCAGCGGCACCATGATCGAGGTACGCGGCGCGATCCAGCCCGGCGACCGGGTCATCGTGCGGGGCGCCGAGCGTCTGTCGGGTGGCGACGCGGTCGCGGTGATCGGACCGAGTTAAGGCAGGGGTCCCCGCGCCGGTCCCGAAGGGCGGTGTCCGGACGACCGGTCCGCGCGGAGCGAGCGGCGGCGCGCACGCCATTGGGCGATGGTGCCGTGGCGCGGCGCGGCCAACATCGCAAGCGCCTGAATGGCCCCGGCGGTTACCGCGATCATGCCGCTCGCGGATACCGCTTCGGTGCCAAGCACGGCCGGGGCCGCCACGGCCAGCCCGTAGCCCAAACACGCACTCACCACGGCGATTCCCCCGCTCAGCCACAGCTGATGGCTGAGCCGGTCGGTCAGCATCCGCGCGGCCGCCGCCGGACAGATGAACATGGCGATCACCAGGATCGACCCGACCGCCTGAAACGAGGCGACCGCCGCGGCGGCCACCGCCGCCATGAGACCCGCCTCGACAAGGCCCGGGCGAAACCCTTGGGCCTTGGCCAGCGCCGGGTCGAAGCTGGTCAGCGCCAGTTCCTTGAAGAACAGCGCAATGAGCACCGCGACCGCAGCGGTAACGGCGGCAAGCGTGAGGATGGGGGCCGGCAGGCTCGCCCACATGGCGGGGTCGGCGAGATCGGTGAGGCTCTGCGGCCCCAGCCAGAGAACACCCTCCAGATTACCATAGAGCGTATGCTCCACATCCAGATGAACCGAGCGCGCATGGCTGCGCTCCAGCATCAGCACGCCGCCCGCGAACATCAGTGTAAAGACCACGCCCATGGCCGCGCCCGGCTCGACCCGGCCCAGACTGCGGATCGCCGCGATCAGCGTGACCGCGATCAAGGCAGCGGCGAAGGCGCCCAGAAAGATCGCCGGCGGATAAAGCGCGCCCGCGATGAGAAAACCGGCGACAATGCCGGGCAGGACCACATGGGAAATCGCATCGCCGATCAGTGCCTGACGGCGCAGAATCAGGAAATTGCCCAGGAGCGCACAGCATAGACAGGCCAGACTGCCAAGCATCAGCGCCGGCGCGTCGATCATCAAAATTTCCTGGATCGATCCGCTCATGACGGCCAAGACCGTGCCGGCGGGATTACGGACGCGCTCAACGCCGCGCCAAGATCGGCCCGCCGGGTGCCGCGCGGTGTCAGCGTGCCGGACCGGTCGGTCAGCCCGCGTGCCGTGAGCACCGCCGCCCGCCATCCGCCGGGCCCCGTGCCGCGCCGTGCGCGGTCCAGGGTCAGCGTTTCCCAGACATCGTAGCGCCAGCGCCCGATGCGGATGGCGCTGACCAGAAGACCGCGCGCCGGTCCGAAGGCCATCGACAGGGCGAAGAGCGCCCCCGCGCTGAGTACGATCACGGCACCGGTGGGGACCTGGGGCACCAACGCCGAGATCGCCACGCCGATCATCGACGCAAGCCCGCCCTGAACCGCCGCAATGGCCAGCAAGAGGCCGATCCGGTTGGTCCAGAACCGGGCCGCGACAGCCGGGACGATCACGATGGCGATGATCAGCACCATGCCGACCGTCTTGAGGCCCACACTGACAATCGTCAAAAGCAGACCCATCAGCACGAGATCGAGCCGCCCGACAGGCCAGCCGCCAGCGGACGCAAAATCCTGATCGAAACAGATCAGCAGGAATTCCTTGAGAAGAACCAGCGTCACCGCAATGGCCGCCGCCGACACAATGCCGATGGTCCAGGCTTCTTCCAGGCGCAGGCTGGCCACGGCGCCCAGCAGAAACCCGTTCAGCCCGGCCTGCGACCCGATATCGAGCCCCTGGATCACGCTCATCAGCACAATGCCGGCGCCGTAATAGGTGCTCAGCACGGTGCCGATCGCGGCATCCTCGGCAAGGCGCGTGTTTTGATGAATCCACTGAACCGACAAGACACCGAGCGCCGCCGTCAGCGCCGCACCCGCCATCAGCAGCGGCATTTCCCGTCCCGTACCGCCTAGCGCGATGCCCGCCAGGAAGGCAAGACCCACGCCCGGAAGGGTGGAGTGGCTGATGGAATCGCTCATGAGCGCGCGTTTGCGCAACAGCACGACAGCGCCGATCAGTCCCGCCGCCGCCCCCAGCACCGTGGCGCCGGCCAGCACGACCCCGGTGTTGTAGCCGGCTTGAAAGGTCAAGATGCGGACGATTTCGTTCAGCGTTGCCGGGTCGATCATGCTCCGCCCCCAACATCGGACGAGCCCGCGGCATCGAGAGCCCCCGACAGGATCAGCCGGCCGCCATAGGCCGCCCGCAGAACCGGCGGCGAAAGCGCCGTATCGATCGGGCCGTTGGCATAGGCCTTCACATTGATCACCAGTGCATGATCGAAATAGGCGCGCACGGTCTCCAGGTCATGATGGACCGCGATCACGGTCTTGCCCTGGGCTTTGAGCGCGCGGAAACTCTCGACAATGGCCTGTTCAGTCGTGGCATCGACACCGGCGAACGGCTCATCCATGAAGTAAAGATCCGCCCGCTGAGCCAGTGCCCGCGCCAGAAAAACCCGTTGCTGCTGCCCCCCGGACAACTGACCGATCTGCCGATGGGCCAGATCGCCCAGCCCCATATCCTCCAAAAAGCCGAGCGCCTCACGCTTTGTGCGCCGCCCGACCGGGCGCAGCCAGCCCAGCTTGCGGTAAAGCCCCATGGCGACGACGTCGAGCGCCGTGATGGGGAAATCCCAATCCACGCTGGTGCGCTGGGGCATATAACCGATGCGCCCGGTCATTTTGGCAACCGGCGCACCGAAGACCCGAACCTGGCCCGCAAGGCGCGGCACGAGACCAAGCACCGCTTTGATCAGGCTGGATTTGCCCGCGCCATTGGGCCCGATAATCGCAACGAGCGCGGCCGGCGGGGCGTCGAAATCGATATTCCAGAGGGCGGGCTTGTCATTATAGGCAACCGTCAATCCGCGCACGGAAAGCGGCAGAGTGGTATCCACGGAAGGAGAGGACGCCGGACCGGTCATGGGTCGTCGGCCGGTGCGAGGCGCCCCTGATATCCGCCATCGGGGACACTACCGCCCAGCGCCCGGGCAATGGTCGTGGCGTTGTGATCGATCATGCCGATATAGGTGCCTTCATAGGTACCGGCAGGGCCCATGGCGTCGGAGAACAGCGCACCGCCGATCACGACCTCATGCCCCCGGGCCGCAGCGCCATCGATCAGGGCACGGACATGACGGTCGCTCACCGAGGTTTCCACGAACACGGCCGGAATATCCTGATCGACGATGAAGCTGACCAGATCCTCGATGGCCCGCAGACCGGCTTCGCTTTCCGTGCTGATGCCCTGAACGCCTTTCACCGCAATGTCAAAGCGCCGGCCGAAATAGCCGAATGCATCATGGGCCGTGACCAGAACCCGCCGGTCGGCCGGCACGCTGGCCATGACCGTTTCGGCATAGTCCGCCAGCCCCTCCAGGGCGGCGAAGTAGTCGTCCGCCCGCGCCCGGTAGGTCTCGGCATTGTCCGGATCCTCGCGCGCGATCACCTCGACAGCCGCCGAAAGGCCCTCGCGCCACAGGCTCGGATCCATCCAGACATGCGGATCGCCCGGACCGTTGTCATAAGGCAGCAACAGCGCCGCACCGAGGCGCTCGCCGATGGCCACGCTGGGGATCCGGCCTTGCAACTGATCGATAGGCGGAATGAGCTTCGCTTCGAGCGTGAGGCCGGTATAGACGATGACATCGGCGCGGGTCAGCCGGGCAATGTCCGACCGGGTCGGCCGATAGAGATGCGGATCGACCCCTTCGCCGAGAAGCGTGTCCACGTCGGCCAGACCCTTCGTGATCACGCTGAGCGGTTCGCCGATCATCGCGGTGGTGGCCACGATGGTCAGGCG
>CAZHDI010000066.1:9884-18206 GCA_964531285.1 uncultured Alphaproteobacteria bacterium
ACCGGCAAGAATCAGCTAACTTTTCTTTGTAATTCTCGTCATGCTAGCGAAGGCGATTTGGCTCGGCCGAGCCTGCGGCCCATGGAGGCGAGCGAATGGCAGGGATCGCTCTTGAGCGTCATGATATTGTCAGACTGCTGAGCGCCCTGACCGGTGACGGGCCGTCCCGCCCCTTTCCATCGCCCGCCCATGCGGCCCTCGCGGCGCTCGACAGCCGCCTTGCTCTCTCCTCACACCCGGTCGGTTCCACCGCCGCGCCTTGCGCGGCGTTTTTCGGTCTGTCCGGCGCAGCGGCCAACGCCTTGGCGGAGGCCAATACGCTCGATACCGCCGCCGGGATCATCCAAGAGGCCTGGCCGGACGGTATCCCAGGCTTCCGGATCGGGGCGGGGGACGCGGCGCCCGGTCCGGACACCGCCTTTTTGGAGGCCGCCCATCTGCGCCAAGACAGTGCGGCGATGATCGCGGTTGCCGGAGCGCCTAAACGCGTGGTGTGCCTCGTTCCGCCCGCCAGCGCCCTGGGCCTCAGTGTCCTGCTGGCGGCGCGCAGCGCGGGATGGGAGCTTGCCGACTGGCCGCCGGGTGCGCCATCGCTCCAGACCCTACACGTCGCCCCGGGCGATCTCATCGCGGCCAGCCCGGCCCAATGGCATGGCCTCCTTCAGCGTAAGGAGGGCTTTCCGCCCCATATCACCGGCCTGACCGGCTACGGACCGGTCTCGGCGGATTTCACCCATCGGTTGCGGATGGCGGGCTTATCCCGGCTGATCGAACTTTATGGATCCGCGTCGACCCTTACCATCGGATGGCGCGATACGCCGGACGATCCGTTCACATTGGTGCCGCACTGGCGCCGGCGCGACGATAACCGCCTTGTCCGCCGGAATCCGCCCCACGGGCGCGGCGAGACGCCGCCGGATCTTCTCGTCTGGGACCCCTTCGAGCCCGAAGCCGGGTCAGGACCACGCCAGTTCCGCGCGGCCGGGCGCCGGGACAGCGCGGTGCGCATCGGCGATGCCTATGTCTTCCCCGCACGGATCGCTTCGGTCATTTGCGATCATGAGCTTGTGTCCCGGTGCACGGTACGGATCGCCGAAGGCGACGGCATGGCCCGCCTGCGGGCGCTTATCGACCTTGCCGGGGACGCCGAGCCATCGCCGCGGATCGTCAAGTCGATCGAGCGCTGGTGCCGGGATCATCTGACACCGCTGGAGCGGCCGCGCCTGTTCACGATCAGCGTACCGACGGCCCTGCCGGCTGATCCGGCCGCCGGCGATGTTTTGGCCATGGCCCATGCCGACCTGCCTCGGGCGATCAGCGCCTGACCGACATCATCCCGCACTGCGCAGCCGCGCGGTATCATGGGCCAGCGTAATCGTCTCGGCGATATGCCCCATGCGCGCCATCGCTTCATGCAGCCGGCCGAGCGTATCCACAAGTTCCGCCTCGCTTAACGGGGTCTCGTTTTCCTCCGGCCCGGACGGATCCGCCAGAACCCGCGTCAGGGTTTCGGCCTGGCGCTCAAGCCCCTGGACCGCATCCGCCAGCAGGCCGACATCGCGCGCCGCGCCCGCGAGCGACGGCCTTGAACCGGCTTTCGATGACGACCCTGCGGCATGGGCCCCGGCGGCCTCGGCCATATCCTTCAAAGACCGGATGACCGGCTCGATGGCTTGAGGCGCCGCTTCGGTCCCCTGCGACCCCTGTCCGGCTTCCAGCGCCTCAAAGGCGGCGCGGGCCTCGGCAGCAATCCGACGGGACATGCCCTCCAGCACCTCCGGACCGATCGGCGCCGCCGGGACACCGGCCCGCAACTGCGCCGACAGCGCATCGAGGCGGCCCAAAACATCATCCCGCATCCGGACAATCTCCGCGCCGGTCTCCGCCGCGCCGTCCCGGCCCGGGGGCGTATCGGTCTCAGACAAACGGTCCACCAGATCATCGATGCGCCCCGACAGTCCGGCGAGCCGGGTCTCCAGCCGGGCGGCGGCCTGGGGTTCGGGCACACCGCGCTGGACCACATGGACAAGCGCCTCGATCTGGCGGGCCAGATCGCCGAGCTTGCCGGTGAAGAGCGTATTCGCGGTTTCCAGAAGCTGATCGCCGTCCGTATCCGCGCCCGCCAAGCTCTCGTCCATCGCCCGCGCAATATCGTCCAGACGCTGAGAAATCGTCTGGACCATATCGCGGACCTGATCCTGCTTGCGGGCCAGGGCGGTGTGGGTCATGCCCTGTTCGTCCACCGCGCGCCCGACCTGACCGACAATCTGGGTCAGACTGTCGGCAATCCGCCCGACAACCGTGTCGAAGCGGTCGGTCAGACTGGAGACGGACTGACCATCCCTGGCCAGCCGGTCGGTCGCTGCCCGGACAACATCGCCAAGGGTTTCCAGGATCTCGCCGGTCCGCTCCGACTGGACATCGACATCTTCCAGGATCTCGCCGTGCAGTGCGGTCCGCTCATCGAGCCGCGTCATCCGCTCCTCGATCATGGCCTTGAGGCCGTCAACGGCCTCGGCCATGCGCCCATCGGTTTGGGCCGTAACGGCATGCCCCTCCTGGTACTGATCGTCGGCGATGGCAAACCGCGCGGCAATCGCTTCGACCTGACCCGCCGTATCCGCCATCCGGTCGAGCACGCGGGCGCAGGTGTCGTCCAGACTGGCGGCATTGGTGGTCATGACCTGGGCCGTGCCGCCGGCCTCGCGCAGGAACTCGGCGACCATATCGCTGAACCGGGCGCTGTCGCGCCGCGCCATGGCCGCGCTCTCCTGAAGATGCCCCGTCAGATCCGTCGCCGTCGTCTTGAGCGCCTCGGTTGCGGTCCCCGCGTCGCCCGCCGCCTCGGCCAGGGCATCCCGCGTGGCATCGATGACGCTCAGGGCCACCGCGACCCGCTCACCCGCCCCATCGGTTGCCGCGCCGAGCCGGGAGACGCCGTCATCGAGTTTCGACATGATCCGGTCCGCCGAGGTTTTCACGGTTTCTTCCGTCGCCCGCACCTCGTCGCTGACCCCCTGGAGCTGAGCCGTCATGCGCCCGAGATCTTCACGCCCCTCAGCGACGAAGCGGCCCATGTCCCGGTGCAGATCATTGAGCGCATCGACCGCCGCGGTGGTCCGTGTGCTGCCTTCGACGATCGCCGCGGCGCTTTCATCGCGCGCCTTCTCAAGGGCTGCCCCCTTGTTCACCAGATCGTCCGCGGCGGCTTTCAAATCGGCCAGGACCTTGTTGAAGGCTTCAGCGGCGGGGCCGGCAAGAGGAGCGGACAGGGTGGCCTCCGGACGGGGATCGTTGACCGGTCTGGCGGACTGGCCGCTCACCGCGCCGCGCAACCGCTCGACCGCCCGCACGATGGTCCCGATTTCGTCCTGGCGCTCGGCGCCGCACAGCACCGGGACCGAATGCCGGCCTTGTTCGATGGCGATACTGAGATCGTGCACGTCGCGTCCCAGGACTTCGAGGGGGCCGAAGATCCGGATACGGGCGACCATGGCCAGGGTCAAGGCAAAGCCGAACGCGCCCAGCAGCAGCACAAGCACCACGCCCTGCCCATAGGACAGCATCCGCGCCGCGCCGTCGAACCGCATCATGACTTCTTGATTGTGGAGGGCCTGAATCAGCGACGTCATCTGCTCCAGCGTGGCCGTGACGCCGGTGCGCACGCGCTCGCTCGCCCCGGTCTCGTCGGCCTGCCGGTACAACAGGCGAAAATTATTGAGGATGGTCCGGAGATCCCGGACACGGGTGCTGGCCTGACCGTCCGGCAGCCGCTCGGCATAAGCGGTGATGGCGCCGTCGGCCTGCGCGAGATAGCGGGCGGCATCGGCCAGGGCGGTCTCATCGCCCGTGCGGGCGAAGCGCGCAAACGACCCGGCGGCCCCGCGCATCCCCATGGCCCGCTCCACCTCGCCCAGAAGACCGGCGCGCTGGGTCGGCGGGCTTTCGGCCGCAATGGTCTCCTTGTGCAAGGCACCCAGATAGGACGACGCATAGAGCGTGATCATCGCCGCCACCGCCAGAAAGACGCCGGATGAAATCAGCAGGATACGGGCAATCGCACGAATCCGCATGGCAGTCCCCCTCTCAGTCCATGGCCGGCCCGCAGGACGCGTCCGGCCTTACGCGGCGATCGCCAGATCGTCGTCCATCCGCCGCAGGCGCATGGTGAACAGATTGGCGATGTGATCGCCGTCGAGATGCACGACGCGGGTCAGATCCGGCGCCTCGCCGGGCCGGCGGACCAACTGGCCCTCGGCAATCCGTACCAGGATGGCATAGGCTTCCCGGATCCGATTGATGTCCGCGGCGTGTTCCACCACGCCTGCGCCGACCTGCGTGCTGACCTCACGCACCGCCCGGTGATAGGCCCGCTTCAAATCGTCCGGCGTCACCGCATCGGCCAGATCGAGTTGGCGGCGGGCCGCGGCCACATCCTCGTAATCCAGATCATCCAGCTCAACGGCGGCAAACCCGCATGGCGGCAGCGGCCCTTTACAGCGGACACACAGATGCCCGCCGGTCTCGTTGTCCAGCCGCTCAAGCGCGGCCCTGAGGGCCGTTTCATGATTGCGCGGCATCAGGAGCGTAAAATGGGCGACGATATCGTCCTGGCCGCAACGGGTCTCCACCATATCGAATGCCAGGGTCGACAAGCTGGCGCGCACCCGCTCGCGCAGGGCGAGACGGTGGCCTTCGATGGCCTGGCGCAGGGCATCGGTCGCCGCGCTATCGCCATTGAGGGCCGGCGTGTTGAGACCCATGATGCCGTCGGCGCGCGACCGGGCAATCGCGTCGATCACGGACCAGCAGACGCGGACATCCATTTGAATGAGCCGCCCATAATGGTCGAGCGGATCGTGCAGATCGCCGCCGCAGCAAGCCAGAAACGCCCGCACCGCGCCTTCGCTGGGCAGATGCGTGTCGAAGGCGGCGGGAAGAACGGGCGCGACCGCCATCATGGTTTCGAGCACATCATGGTGAACCGACAGGCGACGTGCCGCGGCCCGTTTCGTCGAGAATGGCCACCATCCGGCGCGGTGGCGCGCCACGATCGCCGCGCAGCCACCGGCGATGACGGTCCGCAAGCGCCGCCCCCGAATGACCGGCTGCATGGCTTCGATGCGGCTGGCGCTCTCCAGGGTCGTAAAACCGAAAACCGTCAGTGTACTCATAGCGCCCCCTCCCTGCTCGGCTCATATTCGGTGATGGCATCGGCCAAATGCGCCCAATCCGGATGACCGGCACCGGAGCGCTGGACCAGCGCCCGGGCGCGGCGCACGCAACTCGCCGCCGCTGCCGGCGGCCAATGCGCCAACATGTCCAACAGATCCTCAGGGGCGTCTTCGACGACCCATCCGGCTGCGGTCAGATCTTCGCTGAGCGATTGGCGGCGGTCCTCAGCAGGCGCATCAAGAATGGGAACGGACCAGTCGAACCGGCCCGCCTGACACAGGACGGACGGCAGCGAGGCCCCGTGCAGCGCCAGGCCGATCACCGCGCAGCGGCTGTCCGGACCCAAATCATCGATAAGGCGGGCCAGAAGTGCCGTCATCCGAAGGGCAGGGCCGCACGGATCGCTGTGCGCGGTCTGATCGAGGACATCGAGATCGTCAATGACCAGCACGGCGGGCGCCCGCGCCTTGAGCGAATCGAAGACCGCCCGCAACCACGCCGCTGCGGCATCCGGTCCCCGGGCCAGAAGATCCAGCCCGTTGATGCCGATCCCATGCACGCCCGGCGTTGCAGCCAGCGCCTTGGCAAGACTCGTTTTGCCGCAGCCAGCGCGTCCGGTGACCAGCATGACCCGCATCCGGTCCGCCGACGCGTCCCCCAGCGGTTTCAGCATGGTCTCACGCAGATCGTCATAAACGGCCTGCCACGGACGGTTCGGCGCCGGGTGCGCTTGCGGCGCGGCGGATGCGCTGCCCGTTTCGGCGGGGCGAATATGAGCCGGAAACCGGTTAACCATAACCGGCTGCGCGTCGGCCGGACCGGTATCGTCATTGCCATCCGATAGAATGATCCGTGTGGCCGCAGACCCGAAAACCGGCCCGCGCGGGAGGGTGGCAATCACCGCGAATGTCAGACCCGTGCCGTCCCGGCCAATCACCTGCAAGCGGTCGCCGGTGGTCATGGGGAGGGTTTCGAGACGCGGCAAGAGCCAGTCCGCGAGATCCTTATCCGCCGCGATCCGGTCAGCCGTGGCGGCATCGCCGGGCGCGAGGCTCAGCCGGGTGCAGGCCTGCGCCTCGACGGGTGCCAGATGCGCCGTGCCGTTCAATCCGACTCCGGCATTGGCCCGCTGGAGCGCGTCGATCTGCACCGCACCCAGCCCCCGGTCGATGGGATAGGCCGGCATGGCCCGGGCGATGGTGCGCGCCGGTGCGCCGGGCGCGCTCGACAGCGCGACGAAATCGCCAATCGCAATGGCGAGGCGGGTCAGATCCGCCGGGTCGAGTCGCACGACCCCACGCCCGGCATCGCCAAGGGCGGCATCGCGCACAATAAATCCGCCGAGATCCGGTGTGTCGACCGGCCCCTGAACATCGAAGACCCGCGCCATTTCACCCATGGGCATGCTTCCTGAGAAGAGCCTCACGCGGCACCGGCATATCGCTGGCCCGGACGATGCGGCGCATCCGGCGCGGGCGTAGGGCAAAGCGGTCAAATGCCCGATCCACGCGGACGGTCTGATCCGTAAACGGCCCTTCAGCGTCGCCCATGGCATCATCGAGCATGCAGGCCAGCCAGACCGGTCCAAAGAGCCGCTTGAAAATGGCCAGGCGCAGCCGGCGATAGGCACGCAAAGGCGGAGCGAAGAGGTTCATGGTCCCCTCCCTCACCGGGCGTAGATGACGCCGCGGGACCGCACCGGCGCGGCGCCGCCCTCGTCGGACGCCGGCAGCAGGCCGGCAAGGGCCGTGAACAGATCATCGAAACGGTTGTCGAAATCGGTCAGATCCTGAAGGACCGCGCCCCGGTGACGGCGCTCGCCGGCGATGTCCGCCCCCAGACGGGTGTAGGCCCCCTCCAGGCGCAGCAGATCGCTCACCAGGGCCACATGCCCCCGCAACGGGGACGCGCCGTGGGGCTTTTCCTGCGGCTCGGCGGGCAACGACAGGCGGGCCAGGGCCTTGGGCATTGCGGATCTCCTCTCCATCCGGCAATGGCCTTGGCGAAGGCAGGGCGGGCTTGGACAGGACAGCCGTGTGCATCGTTTGCGGACGATGCCGACCAAGGACCGCATACCGCGCCTGTAAACACACGGCGTGACGGGCCTTTGGACCGCTGATGCGGCAAGAGTGCGGGGCGCCTTCACACGCCCTGACCTCTCGCTGTCCCGCACCGCGACGATCTGTGTATCCGGAAGACCAAGATCCGCACCCTGCGGCGCGGGTCCCCTTGGACCTCTCAAAACCATTGCGACAGGAGGAGCCTGGGCCCAAGAAGTTAAACAATCGTAACCAATGGCCGAGGCTGGCAAGGTCCTGGTATCACATCGGGCCGGCGCCCATCAGTTTGACCGCACAATGCGGGCGGACCGCCGGGGACGGGCAACGAACGTATCGGACAGGGTCATGCCGGCGGGCAGAAGGTGCCCGAACCCGCCCTCATAATTGACCGTGACCTCAGCGAGGATCACGCTGTTGCCCGCCGGCACCAGACCATCCGGGATGGGATTATCGGACAGCCCGCCGCGCGGCGACGCCCGGCGCGCGGCGCTCCAGTCCACCGACAGGCGGTTCTTGCTGTCCGAGACGATACTGGTCAGCACCATGCTGATCGCCTCGGGGTCCTCCGGCGCCAGAATGAGCTCAACGGCCGCGTAGAGATCGGTCAGTTCCGTAGTGGTCAGTTGCGGGTCCTGGGTCGCGATATCCGCAAAGGCGCTTGTGGCCGCCTGCAGCCGGCGCTGAACCGACAGCACCGATGCGACATCGGCAAAGCCCAGCAGGAAGGCCATCAGAAACGGCAGTATCAGGGCGAATTCGACGGCTGACACGCCGCGATGATCCCGCCAGAAGCGGCCTATGGTCCGCATGGGTCTCATGAGCTGGGCAGGATCTCCTCGAAGGGTTCATTGCGGAAAACGGATACCGCGCGCACGACCCGGCTGGCGCCATCATCGGCCAGGATCGGGATCAAGATCGGCGTGATGATCTGCCAGCGGTAGAACGCCCGGACGATCACGACATCGCCCGCCCCGCCGGGATCAAAGGTCTCCTCCAGATCCCCAGGGCCTTCTTCATCATCGTCATCGTCGCCGTCGTCATCGTCGTCGTCGTCGTCATCGTCATCATCATCATCGTCGTCATCGTC
>CAZHDI010000067.1:0-17646 GCA_964531285.1 uncultured Alphaproteobacteria bacterium
GGAACTGACCCCGGTGACGCTCCAGCTCCGCAAACACGCGGTACCGGCCTTCTTCATGGAGGCCTGCGATTTGATCTTCAAAGAATGATTGGAAATCCATTGGGTTTGACCTCCTTACCCCGATGCCGTGCCGGAGGCGGACGGATGCAGAAGGATCCGGGCCTTTTCCGGCGTTTCGTTGCTGTCGTTTTCTGTCGTATCGGTCTTGCTGACCAGGTGAAGTTTCGGAGCGGCCGGGCGGGTCTGGGGCCCGGGCTGCGCTGTGCGGGTTTCGGTCCGGCCGCGCGCGGGCTGGCGCAGGGCCCATTGCCACAATTCGGCATTGGGCAGCGGCAGGACCATCATCCAATGTTCGAGCAGGGCGAGCGCCATCAGCGCCGCCATCAGCATGAAGCCCGTTTTCTCGAACGCGCTCGCGCCGGGTGCCAGGGCGGCCAGGATCCAGACGCCGGTCAGCACCGTCGCAACGGTCACGGAAACGGGAAACAGCGGGTTCATGGGGGCCCGCGTGAAATAGCTTTTCAGATACGCCATGTGTTCGGGAAGGAATTCTTCCGTCACATTCTTCACACCGAGGAAGATGTTGAATTTGGCGCTGAGGCGCATGCCCCAGAGGATCAGCAGGGTCCACAGGCCGATCTGATTGGGCTGGTTCCAGCTCAACACCATGATGCCCAGCACCGTGACGGCGATGGCGAGCTGATGGTGGATCACCGTGGCCGTGGCGTAGGACAGGCGCTGCCAGCCCGTGCAGTTGGACGGGCAGGGGGTCTTGCGGGGGCCGGTGATGAGTCCCATCAGGAAGGTCATCTCGTGCCAGCCCCAGATCGCAAGACCGCTCAGGAACGCGATATAGGCCGCCGCCGTGCCCGTCTCGCCTCTGGTGGCGAACAGGCCGTACACTGCCAAAGCCGCCAGCAAACTCGCGCCGAGCAGGCTCCAGCGGTAGGTACGGCGCGGTGACCGGTCCGCATAGAGAATGATGCCGGTGGAAACCCACCAGACAACAACCGCGATCAAGACGGGCAGTCCGAAAGCGAGCATGCGGCCGGTCTCCTTTACTACCAGGCCGGCTGAAGCCGGATTTTGGCGGGCAGCGGGTTCTTCTTCGCCGGCATGAAATAGAGCCCGGCGAAGGCGACGCCCGCCTTCATGGCATTGGCCGCATAGCCCAGGCGGCCGCTGATGCCGCCCCGCTCCTTGGCCGCATCCATGGCGTCGGAGGCCTTGCGCAGTTTTTCCAGGCCTTCCATGAATTTCGGATTGTCGATATCGATCTCGACGGGGAAGACCTGACGCGTGATCTCGTTGCAGATCCGGAAGACCTGCATGTCGTAATCCGTGATATCCATATCGAGCGCTTTGTGGAAATGGGGCCGCGCGTGGTCGCGCACATACATGGTGCCGTAGACCGCCAGCAGGAAGAAGCGGATCCACAGCTTGTTGTGGCCCTTCAGCAGATGCGGATTGGCCCGCATCAGAAGCGCGAAGGCTTCGCCGTGGCGGAACTCGTCGTTACACCACTCCTTGAACCACTTGAAGATCGGATGGAAGCGCAGTTCCGGATGCTTCTCAAGCTGGCGGTAGATGGTGATGTAGCGCGAATAGCCGATCTTCTCCGACAGATAGGTCGCATAGAAGATGAATTTCGGCGAGAAGTAGGTGTACTTCTTCGTCTTGGTCAGGAAGCTCAGATCGACGCCGATCTCGAAATCCTTCAGGACCGCGTTGATGAAGCCGGCATGGCGGGATTCGTCCCGCGTCATGAACTTGAAGAGTTCCTTCATGTCCGGATTGTCGATCCGCTTGGTGATCTCGCCGTAAAGGACGCAGCCGGAGAATTCGGCCGTCAGGGAGCTGACCAGGAAGTCGATGAATTCCTTGCGCAGGTCCTCGGGCAGGGTGTGCAGGATATTGTCGAATTCTTCCGTGCGCTTGAAGTGATCCCGGTTCGGATCGGCGCGCAGCTCGGCCATCAGATCGTCCCACTCCTCGCGGACGGGCGTCACGTCGAGCTTGTCCATGGCGTCGTAATCGGTGGTGTAGAACCGGGGCGACAGGATGGTGTCGGTCTGTGCTGCGCGGGTGGTGTCGTTGATCTCACGGGCAGTGACTGGCGCGTTCATAGCGTCCTCCGTGTGGAAAAGCTGACTTCATAGAGTTCGGTGAGTTCGAGGCTGGCCATGAATTTGGTCCACAGGCGCTCGTACCAGCGCGCGCGGATGACGGTGGCCAGGCACCGCCCTTTGTATTTTTCCCCGAACGGAATGGAATCCGGCGCGCCGTGGACGAGCACTTCATCGCCCGGACAGATGGCGATGTCTCCGTCCAGTTCCACATGGGCGTGCAGGCTGGCGAAAGTGTGCTCCACTTCCACCGTGCAAGGCACTTCGATCGCCTTGCGGTTCATGATCCGTGTCTCGATCAAGAGTTGACCCTCCCAGCGGTCATCAGGCGCGCGAACGGCGCCGTCATGTCTTGTGCGAAGGACGACAGGGGGATTTCAAGGCCCGTGCTCGGGTCCCTGAGGGACAGGTGTCCCGTTGACCAGCGCATCAGTTCGAGCGGCTCCTCGCCGCCGACCTTGGCGCGCGTGCGTTCGCGGGCGAAACCGCGCAGCACGTTCCGCATGAACCCGTTCTCTTCGCTTCCCAAGGTATCGATGACGGATTGGGTTTCGCCGTCGAGGATGACGATGGCGCCATCCTGGCCGTCGGCGAAGATCAGGAACCGGTTTTCGACAACCACGCCTTTTTCGACCCCTACGGGCTCGAATCCGGCGATGCGGTACAGGCCCACGGCCGTAACCGTGAAAGCGACCATCAACCCTAGGGCCAGTAAAGCCCTGCGGTGAATGATGTTTTCATGTGTATGGGCATGGGGCATAAACGTCTCCTCAGCGTGCGCCTGCAATGGCCGGCTCCAAGTCTGGCCTATTTGCGCTCTTGGCGGGTTGAGATGCGTCAACTGCCGTGCGGGTTTGACCGGATGCGTCCGCCAACGCCGCGCTCAGCAGGCGTGCGACCTTTTCGCCTTCCGGCACGAAACGCAGCATCGGCTCGGGCACCTTGAAGCGCCAGGGGCGGGCATGGGGCCACAAATGCAGGTAAGCGATGGAATCGTCACCGGTCAGCGTCAGCGGTATATCGCCGGTGCCGTTGCCGCGCAGTTTCAAAGCGGCGGTGCCGATGATCTTGAACGGCACGTTGATGGCTTTCTCCACAGCGACGCCATAGCGCAGAACCACACGCTTGTCGGTGATGGTGTAAATGGTGCTGCGGGCCATGGCCCAGGCCAGAAGGCTCAGAACGCCGATGCAGGCAAGGCCGAGCGGCACCAGCCAGATGGCATGAACTGAGGCCTCCGTCAGCGTCGCGCCGCCATGGACCGCGTCGATCATGCGCCAAGCGATCAGAATGGCGAAATAAGCGGCGATCTTCCATGTATGCAGCACGTGGCGGGCGAGGGACGGCCAATGGGGCGATCCCTGCCACAGAATGCGTTCTCCTTCGGGGAGCCGTTCGGGCAGACCCCGAACGGGTTCTCCGTCGTGTTCCATCATAGCAGCGGCTCCCGGCGTTGCGGCGTGGCATAGAGGTAGCCGCTACCGACGAACGCCGAAATGCGGTCCTCTTCCAGCATGGTGATTTCATCAGGATCCCGCGTGGCCGGGATCTCGGCGAACTGCGACGCTTGCAGCGCGCGGACCTGGACCTCGCGGCGGGATTTGTTGACGGCGGCCAGCGGCATCGGCACCAGCACCCGGCGCGGCGAAACGCCGTTGGTTTCGATCTCCAGATAGCGGATGAGCTGTTCGCCCCGGTCCACCCAGACATCGACGACCGTTCCGGCCACATCGCGCTGATGCAGGCCCACGACCGTCATGCCGCGCGGATCCGCGTCGCCTTTGGAGATCGAGAAATCGGTCGCCTTGCGCAGGGGAACGATCTTGTTCTCGCCGTGATGGGTCATGTCCGGATGATCGGCGCGTTCGGCATAGGCCGCGGGACCGAAACCGTCCGCCATGGGATTGCCCGTGGGCTCCAAGGGCGCGCCCGGATTGGGATCCACAGGCCGGGCGGCAATCGGGCGGTCATCCCGCTTGTCGTTCGGCACCGTGACGGTCTCGCCATTGGGCAGTTCGTAGGTCTTTTGCGGCGGCATGTAGTGCGCGCCGATCGAAACGAGCTTGCCGTCCGTATCCTGTTCAAGCGGATAGCCTTCCCGGCGGCTTTCCCGTTGCAGGTAGAACACCAGCCCGGCGAAGAAGATCAAAAAGGCATACCAAATCATATTCATCAGATCGGTATTACCGAAGATATCTGGATTGAACCCCATCTCTGTCTCCTATGCAGCAGTTAGCCTGGAAACTCCGCCAGGCCGAATTTAGAGGACGCCCATGTCCCGGGGCGCGATGACGGGCGCACCAATGGCCCGATTACGACCAAGGTCGCGAACAGCAGCAAGATTTCTAAATGGTAGACAACGCTGTACCCGGAAGCCGGACCCGTAAAGGCTGGGCCCAGCCGTCCGTCCACGGCCAAAGTGGTAACAAGGTCCCTCAGACCACCGCCGGCGGCGATGGCCGTGCCCGCCGCCGTGGCTTGAACCGCACCCCAGGCGCCCAGCGCAATCCCGCTCTTGCCTTCTTCCGCTAGTGACATGGCTGCCGTCAGCGTACCGACGGAGAACAGGCCGACACCCATGCCGATAAGGCCAGTGCCGATGCGGAAGAGGGTGGCGGACCCCATGGGATCCGCGAAAATGATGAGCGAAAAGGCGACGATGCCGATCATGGCGCCATAGGCCGCCAGCCGGTAGGGATCCATGCCCTTGCCCAGCCAGCGCGCGGCCAGCGTGAAGCCGACGATCGTGCCGCCCGCCAGAATGGCCGTCAGCAGCGTAGTGGCGCTCACCGACAGATTGAGGATCTGACCGCCGTAAGGCTCAAGCAGAATATCCTGCATGCTGAAGGCCGCCGTGCCGAGCCCGATGGCGACCAGCAGCCGGCCCGTGCGTCCGCCCGCCAGGAAGGCCCGCCAGGCTTCCCCGAAGCTCGGACGGTCCCGCTCCGGCGCGGTCAGGGCCTTGTCGCGCGGCTCCTGTTTCCACAGGGCGACCAGATTGAGCACCATGGTGACCACGGCGGCGCCCTGGATCACCTGCACCAGCTTGGTGTGATTGTAATCGGTGAGCAGGAAACCGAAACTCACCGCACTGACGACCATGCCGACGAGCAACATGACATAAAGCAGCGCCACCACCCGCGGACGGCTCTCCTCGGGCGCCAGATCCGTTGCGAGCGCCAGGCCCGCGGTCTGGGTGGTGTGAAGGCCCGCGCCCACCAACAGGAAGGCGAGCGCCGCCCCGGCCTGACCGGCGATCAGCGGCACGCCCGTGTCGGTGGTCAGGAGCAGCAGCGCGAACGGCATGATGGCGAAGCCGCCGAACATCATCAGCGAGCCAAACCAGATATAGGGTGCGCGCCGCCAGCCGAGCCGGGATTTGTGCGTATCCGACTTATGGCCGATCAGGGCACGGAACGGCGCGAAAACGAGCGGCAGCGAAACCATCAGGGCGACGAGCCAAGCGGACACGCCCAATTCCACGATCATCACGCGGTTGAGGGTGCCCGTGAGCAGCACGATGGCCATGCCCACCGAAACCTGGAACAGCGACAGGCGCAACAGACGGCCCAGCGGCAGATCCTCGCTCGCCGCGTCCGCGAAGGGCAGGAAGCGGGTGCCGATCTGCATCCAGAAACGGGAGACGCTATGGCCGGTCCGGCTCATCTGCGAGTCAGCTCCATGGCTTGCGAGGTGTAAAAACCGCCCGATATCCGTTCGGTCCGCGCCGGCTGCCAGTTTTGCAGTCCGGGTGCGGCGCAAATCGCGCGCTCAAGCGCCTTGTGGGTCACCGGCTCGATGGCCGGGGCCCGGTCGCTGCGCGGAAACAGCCGTCCGGCCGCATGCATCAGCGTCAGGGCCGGCGTGCGCGGCGCGAAAGTAAAGAGGACCGACGCCTGGCTGGCACCGGTCAGATCGGTCAGGGCGCGAACGATGTCGGCCTTGCGGTAATGGATGAGCGAATCCATCGCCACCACATGATCGAAGGTGCCAAGCTCCGGGCTCACCATGTCGCCGACGCGGAAATCGATGGACCCCGCCAGATCGGTGGGCGCACGCTCGCGCGCCAGATCGATCAGGGTGGGGGAGAGGTCGATGGCGGTGACCTGGGCGCCGCGCCGGGCGGCCTCGATGCTGAGCGCGCCGGTGCCGCAGCCCGCATCGAGCAGGCGCGCGCCGGAAAGGTCCTCCGGCAGCCAGCTCAGCAAGGTCGTCCGCATACGGTCGCGGCCCGCGCGCACGGTGGCGCGGATGCCGGAGACCGGCGCGTCGGAGGTCAGTTTCGACCAGGCCTCGGCTGCGGTCTGGTCGAAATAGGTCTCAAGCTGACCCCGGCGCTTGATGTAAGAGACGCTTTCCATCAGTCAAATCCCAGAAAGTCGAAGATTTCACGGTCTTTCATGGGCTTCGGATTCAACACGTCCGTGCCCGCCCAGAGCGTCTCAGCCAGACGTAAATATTCTGCCTGCACGGCTTCCAGTTCGGGCGAGCCTTCCATTTCGAACAGGGTCGATTTCTTCAGCCGCGAGCGGCGGATCACGTCGAGATCGGGCATATGCGCTACGCGCTTCAGCCCCGTGGCTTCATTGAAGCGGTCGATCTCGTCGGTCTTGGCGCTGCGGTTGGCGATGACGCCGCCCACGCGCACGTCGTAATTCTTGGCCTTGGCCTGGATCGCCGCGACGATCCGGTTCATGGCGAAGATCGAGTCGAAATCGTTCGCCGTGACGATGAGGGCGCGTTCCGCATGCTGAAGGGGGGCCGCGAAGCCGCCGCACACCACGTCGCCGAGCACGTCGAAGATCACCACGTCGGTGTCCTCGAGCAGGTGATGCTCCTTCAGGAGCTTCACCGTCTGGCCGACCACATAGCCGCCGCAGCCGGTGCCCGCCGGCGGGCCGCCCGCCTCGACGCACATGACGCCGTTATAGCCTTCATAGACGAAGTCCTCGGTGCGCAATTCCTCCGAGTGGAAATCGACCTGCTCAAGCACGTCGATCACGGTCGGCACCAGGGTCTTGGTCAGCGTAAAGGTGGAGTCGTGCTTGGGGTCGCAGCCGATTTGCAGCACCCGCTTGCCGATCTTGGAAAAGGCGACCGAGAGATTCGACGAGGTCGTGCTCTTGCCGATGCCGCCTTTGCCATAGACCGCGAAGACCTTTGCGGTATCGATTTCAAGGCGCGGGTCCATCTTGACCTGTACGCTGCCGTCGCCGTCCTCGGGGCGGGCAACTCCGCGGGGGAGATCCAGAAGTGTCATGGCGTTGTCCCTTTCCCTATCAAGCCGCCGCGAACGACCCGACGCCTTCGAGCTTGTCTTCAAGCTCGTCGCCGGCCTCACGCAGGGCCTGCAGCGTCTCTTCGTCCGGTGACCAATAATTGCGCTCGCTCGCCTCGATGAGACGGCTCGCCACTTTCGCCGACGCCTTTGGATTGAGATCCGACAGGCGCTGACGCATGTCCTCGTCGAGCAGGAAGGTCTGGGTCAGCTTCTGATAGACCCAGGGGGCAACCTGACCGGTCGTTGCCGACCATCCCATGGTGTTGGTGATGTGGGCTTCGATCTGACGCACGCCCTCATAGCCGTGGTCGAGCATGCCCTCATACCATTTCGGATTGAGCATCCGGGTCCGGGTCTCGAGCGCCACCTGTTCGCTCAGGGTCCGGACCTTACCCTCACCGCGGGTCTGATCGCCGATATAAACCGGCGTATCGGTGCCGCGGGCGCGCCGCACCGCCCGGCCGATGCCGCCGAGCGTGTCGAAATAATGATCGATGGTCGTCACGCCCAATTCGACCGATTCCAGATTCTGATAGGCCAGATCCACGGTGCCGAGCATGCTGGAAAGTAGATCGGCCTGCGCGGCCGGAACGCCCGAGCGTCCGTAGGCAAAGCATTTGCGGCGGGTATAGGTCTCGGCCAGCTCGTCTTCGTCGTTCCAGGCGCTGCTGTCGATGAGCTGGTTCACGTTCGACCCATAGGCACCCTCGGCATTGGAAAACACGCGCAGGGCCGCCGTTTCCAGATCGCAGCCATGGGCCTCCATATGGGCGAGCGTGTGCTTGCGCACGAAGTTCTGGTCGACCGGCTCGTCGGCGCTCGCGGCCAGGAAGGCGGCCTCGGCCAGCAGCTTGGTCTGGAGCGGCAGCAGATCGCGGAAAATCCCCGACAGCGTCATCACCGCATCGATCCGCGGACGGCCCAGGTCTTCGAGCGGGATCAGCGTGGCGCCGGCAAGGCGGCCATAGCTGTCGAAGCGGGGCTCGGCACCCATCAGGGCCAGGGCCTGGGCGATCGGTCCGCCTTCGCTCTTCAGATTGTCCGTGCCCCACAGAACGATGGCCACCGATTCGGGAAGCGCATGGCCATCGGCCCGGAAGCGCTCCAGCAGCCGGCCGGTCTGGCGAGCGCCATCGGCCATGGCGAAGGCGCTGGGCAGACGGAACGGATCGAAACCATGGAGATTGCGGCCCGTGGGCAGGATCGCGGGGGTGCGGGTCAGATCGCCGCCGGGCGCCGGGCGCAGATAGCCGCCGTCGAGCGCATGGAGAAGCGCCGCCGATTCATGATCCTCAAGAAGCAGACGGTTGGTCTCGTGCAGACTGGCCAGGACGGTCCGGCTCGTTTCGTCGTCGGGCAGGGCGCTCACCGCGAGGGCGTCCTCCGCACTGGCCCCTTGCACCAGCGCCGTGAGGGCATCCGTACCCGGATCGATCCCATGCGAGGCATCGGCCAACGAGCGCAGCATGTCAGTGCGCGCCTCTTCCGTCAGCGGACGGCCGACCACATGGAGCCCGTGGGGAATGAGTGTGTGCTCAAGCTCGATCAGCGCGGTGCCAAGGGCAGCAATTTGCTTCGGTGCGTCGGCTTCCCAGGCCGGTTCGGCGGCGGCCAGATCAAGGTCGCTCGCCTGGGCCTGGATCAGGGCCGCCAGATCCGCGGCATCGCCGAGTGCCTCGGGCGGGAGCGCGCGCCAGCGGTCCAAGGAGGCCTTCAGATCGAGAAGACCGCGATAGAGCCCGGCCTGGCCCACCGCCGGGGTCAGATAGCTGACCAGCTGAGCCGCCGAGCGCCGCTTGGCAATGGTGCCTTCGGACGGATTATTGGCCGCATAAAGATAAATATTCGGCAGATCGCCGATCAGCCGGTCCGGCCAGCAGGCGCCGGACAGGCCGGTCTGCTTGCCGGGCATGAATTCAAGCGCGCCATGGGTCCCGAAATGCACCACCGCATCGGCACCGAAGCCGTTGCGCAGATACTGATAGAACGCCGCGAAGGCATGGGTCGGCGCGAAGCTCTTCTCGAACAGAAGGCGCATCGGGTCGCCCTCATATCCGAAGGCGGGCTGCACGCCGACAAGCACATTGCCGAATTGCGCGCCGAGCACGAACAGGTTGCGGCCGTCCGTCTGATGACGGCCCGGGGCGGGGCCCCACTGGGCTTCGATTTCGTCGAGCCAGGGCAGGGCGCGCACATGATCGTCCACACTCACATGGGCATGGACATTTGCATCCGTCCCGAACGTGGCGGCGTTGCCGTCGATGATGGCCCGGCGCAGGTCATCGACCGTTTCGGGAACATCGACCGTATACCCGGCCGCCGCCATGGTCTTGAGCGTATTGTGCAGGGACTCGAACACGGCCAGATGCATCGCGCTGCCGGTCGCCCCGGCATTGGGCGGGAAGTTAAACAGCACCATCGCAACTTTGCGGTCCGCCAAAGCGGTCTTGCGCAGACGGATCAATTTCGACGCGCGGTCGGCAAGCGCGGCGCCGCGCCCGGCAAAGGGCCGCATGGCGCGCGGATGGCCGTCCGTTGCCGTGCTGGTGCGCCCGCCGAACACGGTCGGGCCGGTGGCACCGTCGAGTTCGGGGATGGCGACCATGATGGTCGATTCCACGGGCATCAGGCCGCGGTCCGAGGCGCGCCATTCTTCCTCGGTCTGAAATTCCAGCGCATGGGCGGCGATATACGGCACATCGAGCCGCGCGAGGATGTCCTCGGCGGCCTTGGCGTCGTTGTAGGCCGGTCCGCCCACGAGCGAAAAGCCGGTCAGCGAGATCACGGCATCGACGCTCGGGCGCCCGTCTTTCATGAAATAGGCTTCGATCGCCGGCCGCGCATCGAGCCCGCTGGCAAAGGCCGGAATGACCGTGAGCCCGCGCTCCTCGAGCGCCGCGATCACGCCGTCATAATGGGCCGTGTCCTTGGCCAGCACATAAGAGCGCATGATTAGGAGGCCCACCGTCCCCATGCCGCCTGCGGGGCCGGCGGGAAGCTTGGACAGGGTCTCGGTCAGGCGTGTCTTGAGGCGGGGATGATAGACCCCGGTCTCGGGATAGTCCTGGGGCGGATCGCCCTTGGTAATCTCGCGCAGCCCCTCGCGCTCACCCGCCGCATACCGGCCGATCAGAAAGCGGACCATATTGACGACATTGTCGTCCGATCCCGCGAGCCAGTATTGCAGGGTCAGGAAATAGGCGCGCACATCCTGGGCCGTCCCCGGAATGAACCGGAGGATCTTGGGCAGGCGGCGCAGCATGGCCATCTGGTTCGCGCCGGAACTGGCCTGGGGTTTTTTCGACCCGCGCAGCTTTTTCAGGAGCGCCATGAAGCCGGTCTGCTCGCCGCCCATGGCGAATTTGCCCATGCGGGTCAACTTGATGACCTCGCCCGCGGACATGCACACGATCATCGCGTCGCAGTCCGGCGCGCGCGCTTCCAGCGCCGGGAGGACGGCCTGGATATGGTCTTCCATGAACAGCATGGTGGCGATGACGATGTCGCCTTGTGCGATGGCCTCGCGGCAGTCGGCCAGGGCCTGAGGGTCGCTGCCCCATTCGGAAGCCGAATGCAGCGACAGGTCGAGACCCGGATAATCCGCCTGGAGCACGGCGCGCGCACGATCCACCGCGCTGGCCAGATGGCTATCCAGCGTGACGATCACCACACGGATCGGTGCGGTGCTATTTGCCGAAATGAGCTTTTGCATCGTACAGCGTCTCGACGGTGATTTCCCCCACCCTCTGGTCGAGGGCATATTGCTCCGTGTTGCGCCGCGCTTTGCCGCGGACGAAAAACGGAATCTTCTTCAGTTCTTTTTCGGCATCATTGGTCCAGACAGGCGCGCCGTCGGCGGTTTCGGCAACGGATAAGGTGCCGCTGGCCGTACCCGCATTGTCGGGCGCGCGGTCCGCCGCTGTGGCATGGCCGCCGGCGGCCCCATGGCCCAGATGCGACGCACCCGCATCGTCGTGAAACTCGAAATCCTCGCGGAACATGGTCAGAAGGTGCTCTTCGAGCCCCATGACCAGCGGATGCACCCATGTATCGAACAGCACATTGGCGCCTTCGAACCCCATGACCGGCGAGTAGCGGGCCGGGAAGTCCTGGACATGGACCGGAGCGGAGATGACCGCGCACGGAATGCCCAGGCGCTTGGCGATATGGCGTTCCATCTGGGTGCCCAGCACCAATTCGGGTTGAAGCTCGGCGATCCGCGCCTCGACATCGAGATAATCGTCCGTGATCAGCGGTTCGATGCCGAGCGCTTCGGCGGCCGCGCGCATGGGCCGGGCGAATTCGCGATTGTAGCACCCCAGTCCGACCACTTCGAAGGCGAACTCTTCCGAGGCGACCCGGGCCGCCGCCATGGCGTGCGTGGCATCGCCAAAGATAAACACCCGCTTGCCGGTCAGGTATGTCGAATCGATCGACCGCGACCACCAGGGCATCCGCGAGGGTTCGCCGTCGAGCACCGGGGCCGGATCGAGGCCGGTGATCGCGGCGACCTCGGCCACGAAATCGCGGGTCGCGCCGATGCCCATGGGGACGGTCTTGGTGAAGGGCTGTTTGAACTGGCGCTCGAGCCACCGGGCCGCGGTCTCGGCGATCTCCGGATACAGCACCACATTGAAATCCGCCTCCGCCAGGCGGGCCAGATCCTCCGTGCGCGCATCGAGCGGCGCCACAACGCTGACGTCGACGCCCATGCGGGTCAACAGCCGGGTGATTTCCGTGACATCGTCGCGGTGGCGAAAGCCCAGGGCCGTCGCGCCCAGAACATTGCAGCGCGGCCGGTCCCGCCCCGAGCGGTCCGGGGTTTCGGCCGGCGCCAGGGCGCGCACCAGCTGATAGAAGGTTTCCGAGGCGCCCCAATGTTCCTTGCGCTGATAGGACGGCAGTTCCAGCGGCACGACGGGGATCGGCAGGCCGAGCGCTTTGGCGAGCCCGCCGGGATCGTCCTGAATGAGTTCCGCCGTACACGATGCGCCAACCAGCATGGCTTTGGGCTGAAAGCGCTCATAGGCGTCATGGGCGGCCGTCTTGAAGATCTCGGCGGTGTCCGAGCCCAGATCGCGGGCCTGGAACGTGGTGTAGGTGACCGGCGGGCGGGCCTGCCGGCGCTCGATCATCGTGAACAGAAGATCGGCATAGGTATCACCTTGCGGCGCGTGCAGCACATAGTGCACATCGCGCAGGGCGGTGGCGATCCGCATGGCCCCCACATGGGGCGGGCCTTCATATGTCCAGACCGCAAGCTGCATCGATTAGACCTTCAGCCGGGTGCGCCGGGTCAGCGGCCGCGTGAAAAGTTCCGCCAGGTCGCCGGCCTGCTCGAAGCCATGAACCGGCGTGAACACCAGTTCGATCGACCATTTGGTGGTGATGCCTTCGGCCTCCAGCGGATTGGCCAGGCCCAGTCCGCATACGGCGAGATCGGGCTTGGCGGCGCGGCACCGGTCGAGCTGACGGTCCACGTCCTGGCCCTCGCTGACCGTGACATCGGCGCCGATCTGCGCCAGATCCGCGCCCACATGCTCGCGGTGGAGATAGGGTGTGCCGACTTCCTCAAGGCGCATGCCGAGTTCGCGCGACAGGAACCGGGCGAGCGGGACTTCAAGCTGGGAGTCCGGAAAGAAGAAAACCGATTTATCCGCAAGCTGATCGCGATACCGCTCCAGGGCCTTGCGCGCCCGCGCCGCGCGGGGGGCGGTCACGGCCTCGAACGTGGCCGGATCGATGCCCCATTCATCGGCGGCCGCGCGCAGCCAGGCGGTCGTACCCTCGGCACCGAACGGGAAGGGGGCCGGCAGATGCCGTGCGCCGCGCTCATTGAGCGCCCGTCCGGTATCGCCGAGGAAGGGTTGCGCCAGAAGCAGCCGTGTTTCGGCGCCAACCGGCGGCAGATCGCCGGCGGTCCGTGCCGGGAGAAAATGCACCGGGCCGATTCCCAGTTCCTCGAACAGCCGGCGGAATTGATCCTCGACCACATCGGGCAGGGCCCCCGCGACCAATAGCGTGCGCTCATCGGTGGACGGCAGATCCGGCACGAGGGATGCGAGGCACGCATCTTCCCCTTGGGTGAAGGTGGTCTCGATGCCGCTGCCCGAATAGTTCAGGATCCGCACCTCCGGCGAGAACCGCTCGGACAGGCGGCTCGCGGCCTTCGACAGATCCAGTTTGATGACCTCCGACGGACAGGAGCCGACCAGGAACAGGAGCTTGATGTCGGGCCGGCGGTCCAGGAGACGGGTGACGACCTTGTCCAGTTCTTCATTGGCGTCGGCCAGACCCGCCAGATCGCGTTCTTCGATGATCGCGGTCGCAAAGCGCGGTTCGGCAAAGATCATCACGCCCGCCGCCGACTGCATCAGATGGGCGCAGGTGCGCGACCCGACGATCAGAAAGAAGGCGTCCTGAATCTTACGGTGCAGCCAGACGATTCCCGTCAGTCCGCAGAACACCTCCCTTTGGCCGCGCTCACGCAGCACCGGGCGGTCCCGGCAGGCGGCATCGTCGAGGGCGGCACTTTGGGCCGAATGGGGGGCCGAATGGGGGGCCGTCAGAATGCTCACGACGGTGACCCCGTGATGCTGTGACCGGCCATGACCGCGCCGCCCTGATCGGGCGTGCTCTCAAGCCGGGCCGCGCGCAGTTTCAACAGGAACTGCGCGGCGTTGATCACATAAGCCGCATAGGCGGCCAGGGCGAGGATCATCTGGTCCTGGGCCGTGCCCCAGCCGAACAGGATCGCGCCGAGATAAGCCGTATGCAGAGCGAGCACCAGCATGCTCACCACGTCTTCCCAGAAGAAGGCGGGGGCGAACAGCCATTTGCCGAACACCACCTTCTCCCAGACCGAGCCGGTGACCATGATCGTATAAAGAATGACGGTCTTGATGACGATCGAGGCGGTGGCGAGCACGAAGCCCTCGCCGGTGCCCAGATAGCGCAGCACCAGACCGAGGCTGATCAGAAAAACCAGGAATTGCACCGGCGCCAGAATGCCCTGAACGAGAGTCCACATGGTCTGGTCGCGGCGCTGACGCTGATCGGGCGTGTAGAGCGGTGCGCGGGCGACGGGGCGCGCGGGCGCCGACATCGCGGCGTGCGTCTGCCAGGGGCAGGCGTGCACCAAATTGAAGATCCGGTCGATCCAGTCGCCGGCAGGCGCGGATCGCGCAGCCCGGTATGAGGGGGTCGCGCTTGGAATTGCGTTGGCGGTTTCAGTGTCCGACCAATGCCAGGATCCTGAACTGTGCATGCCGCTCCTCCTTTGTCTTGAAGCAGGCCAGGATCAGAGGGTAAAAGCCCGGCTCCGGGAGTGTCAAGCAAACTTTACGTCAAGACAGGTTGACAGATTGGCCCGAGATCAGAAGAATTGTTCTAACGGTTTATCGGAAGCTTTCCGGATCCGCGTAGAGTCAGGCGCATTGGACAGATCGATGTGCTTAAGACGCAAAACGCGCATGCGGCCATCGATCCTGCCCAGCACCAGACAGATGCGGTCAACGGGCTTGGGAGGGCATGGTGGCTGAGGGTAACGATCCGGAAGATACGTTGGCGAACCGGTCCGCGGTGTCTCATCAAAGCGGTCCGGAGGACGACACCGCGCTGCGGCGCGGCGCGAGAGGATCGGACATGGACCCGCTTGATTTGGCGATTATCCCGCCAAAGGGCACACCGGACGGCAGGCAGTCGGCCTGGCTCGCGGATGTCATCGAGCGGCAGGTGATTCCGCGCCTCTTATTGGTGAATCGGCCGAAGGAACTGGACATGGCGATCGCCGAGGCCAGCATGGCGGCACCGAGCGGCGAGACCGACCGGGAAGCCTTTTGCCGTCTGGTCGTCGATGGCGACCGGGACGGCGCGATGGCGATCATCGAGGACATGATCAAGTACGGACGCCCGCTGGATGAGATTTTTAGCGGTCTCATGGCGCAGACCGCGCGCGATCTCGGCGGCGCCTGGGAGGATGACACCCTGACCTTCACGGAGGTGACCGAGGGTCTTGTCACCTTGCATGCATTGTTTCATACCCTCGCGGCCCGGTCGCGGACCGATTCGGAGAATCTGCCGGGGCCGCGCCGGATCCTGCTGTCCACGGCGCCAGGCGAACAACATATGTTCGGCCTGCTGCTGGTCGGTGACAGTTTCCGGCGCCGCGGCTGGGATGTCTGGGATTCGCCGATGGCGGGCGAGGCGGAGCTTCTGGCGACCGTCCGCGCCCATGCGTTCGATGTCGTCGGCTTTTCCTTAGGGCACGAATCCGGCCTCGACGGGCTGGAGCGCATTATCGCCTCGGTGCGCAGTCATGCGCAGGGCGAGCCTGCGATTCTGGTCGGCGGCCACGTCTTTTTGACCGACCCCGACCGGGCGAAGCAGATCGGCGCGGACGGCACGGCGGATAACGGGACCCAGGCGATCGGCCTTGCCGATCACCTTCTTGAACGGCGGTTGACGCATTGACAATGCGTCGTTGGTATCAGTTGGGCGTTTAGGCGATGACAGCACCGGTCACGGATTTCAGATCCCCCCAAGCCTCGCTCGGCACGCTGGACCCGGCGATCGCCGCCCAATTGATCAAGGCCGGTTCGGATGTGGCGCTGGTGCTCGACGATTCGGGGATCATCCGGGACGTGGCGTTCGGCAGCCAGGATCTGTCCAATGAAGGCTATGCCGATTGGCTGGGCCGATCCTGGGACGAGACGGTTACCATAGATAGCCGGCCGAAGATCCGGCAACTCCTGAAGGATGCCGCGAACGGGGCTGCCCCGCGCTGGCGGCAGGTGAATCACCATTCCGCGCGCGGCGAAGATGTCCCGGTCCGGTACATGGCGCTCGATGTCCGGCACAATGGCCGCATCGTGGCCATCGGCCGGGATCTGCGCGCGATCGCGACCCTCCAGCAACGGCTGATTCAGGTCCAGGGATCGATGGAGCGCGAATATGCGCGCCTGCGCCAGATGGAAACCCGCTACCGGATGCTGTTCGAAGCGTCCTCCGAACCGGTCCTGATCATCGATCTGGGCACTGGACGCGTGTCCGAAGCCAATGCCGCTGCGCTTGACGCGTTCGGGCGCCGGTCGAAGCAGATGATCGGCAAACCGTTCGCGGAGTTCTTCGACAAGGCCGAGCGCAAGGATGTGCAGGCCGCGCTCTCCGCGGGACGGGCGGAGGATCTTCCCGTTCATGTCGGCGAGGAGAGCCAGCGGGCCCTCTTGTCAGGGTCCACCTTCCGGAACGACAACACCGCCTATCTGCTCGCCCGGCTGTCGCTGCCTGCGCGGCCGGCGGCCGGTGCCGGCACGGTCGCCTCGTTGCAGCTTCACCGTATTCTGCAGAATATGCCGGAAGGGTTCGTGATCACCGATCCGGACCTGACCATCCTGATGGCGAACCCGGCCTTCCTGGATTTCGCGCATGCCCCGTCGGAAGACCATGTGCGCGGCGAGAAACTCGACCGGTTCATCGGCCGCTCGGAAGTCGACATGACTGTTCTGGCCCAGAACCTGCGCCAGTACGGGTTCATCCGGCAGTTCGGCACGGTGTTCCGGGGTCCGTTCGGCGACGGCGAAGAGGTCTATATGGCCGCCGTGGCCGTGACCGATGGGGAGCACCCCTGTTTCGGTTTTACGATCCGAAGCGCGGCGTCTCAGCTTGCGCCGCCCAAAGCCACCACTGAAAAAAGTCTTCTCGGCACCGCCGACGAACTCTCCGCGTTGGTTGGCCGCATGTCGCTCAAGGAAATCGTCCGCGAGACGACCGACATCATCGAGCGTCTGTGTATTCAGGTCGCGTTGGATCTGACCAGCGATAATCGGGCGTCGGCGGCGGAAATGCTCGGCCTGAGCCGCCAATCGCTCTACGCGAAACTGCGCCGCCACGGCATGCAGGACTGACGCGGTCCCGTCCATCAAACGCACCCTTCGGACTGTCAAGTTTAATTGACAGTCAGGATTGTCAGGTCTAGCGTCGACCCATGACGCAGTCAGGCCTCATAACGGATTTGCGCACGCCGCCCGCTCCGGGTGCGGTGCTGGAACTCCTTAAGCCGATCACCTGGTTTCCGCCCATGTGGGCCTATGGCTGCGGGATGGTTTCCGCCGGCCTGCCGCTGGCCGAACGCTGGCCGGAAATCATTGCCGGCGTGATTCTCGCCGGGCCGCTCCTGTGCGGCATGAGCCAGGCGGTCAATGACTGGTTCGACCGGCATGTGGACGCGATCAACGAGCC
>CAZHDI010000068.1:0-3321 GCA_964531285.1 uncultured Alphaproteobacteria bacterium
TCGGATCCTTGCCGGAGAACGCGCCGCCGCCATGGGGCGCCGCACCGCCATAGGTGTCGACGATGATCTTGCGGCCGGTCAGACCGGCATCACCGTCCGGCCCGCCGATGACAAAAATACCCGTCGGGTTCACATAGAAATCGTCTTCAGGGCACATCCAGCCGTCGGGCAGGACCTTCTCAACATAAGGCCGCACCATTTCGCGGACATCGTCCTGGGACAGACCTTCGTCATGTTGGGTGGACACCACCACCGAGGTTGCGGCGACCGGGCGGCCGTTTTCATAGCGCAACGTCACCTGGCTCTTGGCATCCGGCTGGAAGCCGGTGTCCGGCTTGGCATGGCGGGCCCGGGCCATCTCCTGCAGGATCGAATGGGCATAATAGATCGGCGCCGGCATCAGGGCCGGGGTCTCATCGCAGGCATAGCCGAACATGATGCCCTGGTCGCCCGCGCCCTCGTCCTTGTTGCCGGCGGCATCGACGCCGACCGCAATATCCGCGGACTGATTATGGACGTAGCACTCGACCTTGGCATTGTTCCAATGGAAGCCGTCCTGCTCATACCCGATCGCCTTGACCGCGTTGCGCGCCACTTCTTCAAGCACGTCATGGGTCACGCTCTCGGGGCCGCGCACTTCGCCGGCCAGCACGATCCGGTTTGTGGTCACCAGGGTCTCGACGGCGACGCGCGCCTCGGGTTCGGCGCCCAGATAGGTATCGACAATGGCATCCGAAATCCGGTCGCTGACCTTGTCCGGATGGCCTTCGGACACGCTTTCGCTGGTAAAGAGGTAGCTCGTTCTGCTCACGGTCGCTCTTCCTTTCCTTGTATTCCGGCCCGGCACCCACCCGCGTTTCGCCATATCGCCCGCGCATCCGCTTGCTTGGCGCCACGAGAAGCGCGCCCATCATCGGCCCTTGTCATCGGCCCTTAGCTCATCAGCCCTTGGCCGCCGTCCGAATGGTTCCGCCGCTTTCAGATCCCGATATGTGGTGCACAGCCGGTCGGAGCGGCAAGCGTCAGCCCAGGGCCCGCAGCCTGTGAAAGGCGCATGGCCCTGAGGCCGGAGACGTGCTTGATCAACCCGTCCGGATGCATAGCAGGCCGTGGTCCCGGAGGCCTGCCCATCGGAGGCGCAAGTTGTCGCAAGCTTTCACAGGCGGGTCAAGGTAACGCTGCGGACGCTAAAGGAGGAGGCGGGACTGACCGGCCGTCAATCACCGACGGGGCGCCCTAAGGGCAGGCCCGGGTCAGTCGTCGGCCTGGATCGCCGCGCTTTCGCCCGAGAGCGACTTCACCAGTTCCAGAAGGCGCTTGCGGACGTGCGAGTCCGATATGCGCGTGTACGAACGGTTGAGCTGGAGACCTTCCGCACTCGACACGAAGTCCATCACGAAGGGCGCGGCATCCGGCTCGGACATGCCTTCTTCGCGGCTCATGGCATGTTCCTGCGGCATGTCGTCAAAGAAGAATTGAACGGACACCCCGAGAATTTGCGCGATCTGATAAAGACGGCTCGCCCCGATCCGGTTGGCGCCTTTTTCGTATTTTTGGATTTGTTGGAAGGTCAGGCCGAGCATTTCGCCAAGTTTTTCTTGGCTCATTCCAACCAGCATTCGGCGCAGCCGCACACGGCTGCCTACATGCACATCGATTGGGTTCGGCACTTTTTTTGTCAACGGACAGCCCTCAATCCTTCGCCTCCCGCGCGCGGCGCGACCTACGAGGATGCGTCGTGCACCAATGCTGCAACTCCCTGTCGGCTCCCAACCCGGTCACGGCGCGCCCGCCTGAAGCGGGAGCATGCAACCTGACTGGTGACCCCTCACCATCTGCAAAGTGCACATTCACGCACCAAGCCGGTGAAGTTTAGCAAGCGCAACGCGGTCAACCATCAGTAGTATGATCGACGCAACACAATACGATGCTCGTCTTACTCGCAGATTTGTTACCCGTCAACGTGGTTGTTTGCTCAGATCCGTTCAAACGCGGAGGTACTCCTTTTGAGCGCATAAAGCGCATTCGTTGCGCATACAGACACGTATTACGAGCCATTCGGACATCGGTCAACGCAGCCGTGCAGTATCGATTCCTAAGCACCTCACGCTGGCGGTTACAACTACAACCGCCCGCACTTCCCGTAAAAGCTGACGCGTTCGTCAAATTTCTCGCGTAAAGCGTCGCACGACAACGGCAAAGGGTGCGGCATTCTGTCAAACGCAAGTGAACCGCCGGTCATACGCAAGCTATCATTCATGCGCCAAATGAGCGATTCACGAATTTTGGATCGCGCAGAAGATGCGACGATTCTACACGTTTGTGTGCATCCGGCGCAGCCACGCCGCACAACCCAGCAGCACTGCGATCGCCGCCAGCAGGGGGGCGTCCCCCCACAACCCGTAAAGCGGGCGCGGCCCGGCGGCCGGTAAGGGCACATCGAGATGGGCCACCGTGTTGAGCGGAATGGTGCCGCGCAGGGCGCCGGTGCGGTCGATCATCGCCGTGATGCCGTTATTCGCGACGCGGGCGACCGGCAGGTTTTCCTCGATGGCCCGCATGCGCGCGATGGCGAGATGCTGGCGCGGCCCGATGCCCTGGCCGAACCAGTCATCGTCGGTGAGATTGGCGATCCAGCCGGGGCGTGCGGCCGGGTCCGTCACCGCGCCGGGGAAAATGATCTCGTAACAGATCGCCGCGCCCATGGCCGGGGCGCCGGGCACCGCGATGGTCCGCGGGCCGGGACCGCGCGAGGTCTCGCCGATCTCACTGACGATCTTGCCGATTCCGATGGCGGCCAGAAGATCGCGGGCGGGCATATATTCGCCGAACGGCACCAGATGGTGCTTGTCATAGGTCGCGGCGACCGCGCCGGTCTCGTTCAGCACAAAGATCGAATTATGAACCGCGAGCCGGTCGCTCCCCTCCCGGGCCTCGCCCCGGAACGCGCCCGCGATCACTGCCATTCCCGGCCCGAGGACGCCGGACACCTCCGATCTGAGGCCCTGTTCACGGCCGAGCAGGTAAGGCGCGGCGGCTTCCGGCCAGACCACATGGGTGACCCCGGCGCCGCGCGCGTCGGCGGTCATCTCAACCAGAGTGGACCAGATGCGCGGCCGGTTTTCCGGGATCATCCGGTCGGCCTGGCGGGTGCCGGGCTGGACGAGGCGCATGGTGACGCCCTCGACCGGCGCCTCATCGGCCGCGCCCGCAAGCCGCACGGCGCCGCCGACCCACAGGACCGCAAGGCACCCGAGCATCGCCGCCGGCAGCAGGAGCGGATGACCCGGCCCGATCTTGCCCGAGCCGCCCATCCTGCCC
>CAZHDI010000068.1:3421-17612 GCA_964531285.1 uncultured Alphaproteobacteria bacterium
TGCCCGAGCCGCCCATCCTGCCCAAGCCCATGCGCGGATCGGCCAGCATGGCGGGCGAGGCCGCCGCCGCGACCGTGACAAGGCTCAAGCCATAGACGCCGATGACGCTCGCCGCTTGAGCGATGGCCGGCATATCCACCCAGACCATGCCCATAAGGTTCCAGGGGAAGCCGGTGAGGATGTGCCCGCGCAGCCATTCGAACAGAACCCATGACGCGGCCAGCACCAGCACGCGCGGCACCGGCGTGCGCCAGGCCAGCACGGCAAGCGCAAGGCTCGCGGCGCCGAACAGGGCAAGCCCCGCCGTGAGGCCGGCGACCGCGATGGGCATCAGCCAGCCGAAGGTCTCGGCATCGACCAGGAACGCATTGCCGATCCAATGAAGGCCGATCAGAAAGAATCCGAATGCGAACCACCAGCCATCAAGCGCCGCCCGGCGCACGGCGCCGCCGCCCGGACGCGCGGCCGCGCCATCGGTCAGCCACACGAGGACGGAAAAACTGACGATCAATGCCGGGAATGCATTGAACGGCGCCATCGCCAGCACCGCGCCGACACCGGCCCCGAAGGCGGCCAGGGCCCGCCGCCAGCCGGTCAGCCCGGCCATGCGCGCGGCCACCGACTGGAGCGACCATCCGGAAACCCCTGATCCCGCCTGTGCCATCATGCGCTCGCTCACCGGCCCGTTCCCCGCTGTGCTCTGGTTTTGCGTATGCGATGCAAGCCCGCGTCAGACCGGCGCGGCGCTGTCGGCCACCGGACCCGCCACCCCGGTCGGCACGATTTTCATGCGCCGGATGCGCCGGGCATCGGCCTCGACGATCTCGATGTCGAACCCGTTGGGATGGGCAATGATCTCGCCGCGCCGCGGCACCCGCCCGACCAGAGTGAAGACAAGGCCCCCCATGGTGTCGACCTCATCGCCCTCGCCGTCTTCCGTGCTCAGATCGAACCCGCTCAGCTCCTGAAAATCGTCGATCTCCAGCCGCGCGTCCACCAGATACCCGCCGGCCTCCAGCGCCTCGCAGATGGGATCGGAGTCGCGGTCGTGCTCGTCCTCGATATCCCCGATAATCATTTCGATCAGGTCCTCGATGGTCACCAGACCGTCGGTCCCGCCATATTCGTCGATCACCAGCGCCATATGAATACGCGCGCCCTGCATCTGAAGCAGCAGATCCATGGCCGGCATGGACGGCGGCACGAACAGCACATCGCGTTTGATGCGGGTCAAGGGGGGCATGCCGTTGCCGTTCGCCGTCAGGCTGTGGGTCGCGGTGTCGCTGTGCACGCCCTCGGCCCCTTCCGCGTCCGATCCGGACGGAAAGCACTGGACCACATCCTTCAGATGCACCATGCCAATGGGATCATCCAGGCTTTCGCGATAGACCGGCATCCTGGAATGCCCGGCCTGCTTGAACAGATCGAGCACCTCGGGCAGCGGCGTGCTGGCCTCGATCGCGATGATGTCCGCCCGCGGCACCATCACATCCTCGACCCGCTGGGTGCGGAACTTGAGAAGATTGAGCAGCATGCGGCGCTCGTCTTCGCTGAGCGCCTCGTCATTGGGGCCATGATCCCGCACCAGATCCGCAAGGCTCGCGCTTTGCCCCTGATCATGGGGGTCGCGCAGACCGGGCACCACGCCGCGCACATGACGAACGAACCGGCCGAGAAGTCCCCCGCCGCGGGGACCGCCCGGCTTCATACTCTGGTCGTCGGAGCCGGACTCACCTGCCGAACCGGCGGTCTGTGTCATCGATCTGTTCTCTCCGCTGGAGCCGACAGGTCCACCGGACCGTCATACGGACACGGGATGCCCAACCGGGCGAGGATCCGCGTCTCAAGCTCCTCCATGACCTCGGCCTCGGCCGACGTCTCATGATCGTACCCTAAAAGATGCAAGAGGCCATGTGTCAACAGATGCGCGAAGTGATGGGGCAAGGGCTTGACCTGCGCCGCCGCCTCACGCATCAGGGTCTCGAGCGCCAGGGCGATATCGCCAAGGGGGGCATCCGCCGGTGCGCCGGGCAGATCGGGCGCGGGAAACGACAGCACATTGGTCGGGCCGGACTTGCCGCGCCATTCGGCATTGAGATCGGCAAGCGCCGCATCGCCGGTGAGCAGGACGGCGACCTCCCGCCCCCGGGGGACATCGGGCAGGCAGGCTTCCAGCGCCTCGTTGACCCGCGTGCTCATGGCCTCCGGATCGAGCCCGCCTTGTGTCCACCCATCCGCCGCGATCTCCAACTCAAGGTGCGGCATCGCCGCCATCCTTCGGCCCTTGGCGGGCCGCGTTGTACGCCTTGACGATGCGCCCGACCAGCGGATGGCGGACCACATCGGCATCGGTGAAAGTGGCAAAGCCGATCCCCTCGACGCCCTGGAGCACGCGCCGCGCTTCATGGAGCCCGGAGTCCACACCCGGCGGCAGATCCACCTGGCTCGGATCGCCGGTGACCACCATGCGCGAGCCTTCGCCCAGACGGGTCAGGAACATCCGCATCTGCATCGACGTGGTGTTCTGGGCCTCATCGAGAATGACATAGGCCCGCGAGAGGGTGCGCCCACGCATGAAGGCGAGCGGGGCGATCTCGATCTCGCCAGACTCCAGACGCCGCTGGACCTGGTCCCCGATCATGGTGTCATCGAGCGCATCATAAAGGGGGCGCAAATACGGGTCGATTTTTTCGCGCATATCGCCGGGCAGAAAGCCAAGGCGCTCGCCGGCCTCGACCGCCGGGCGCGACAGAATGAGACGGTCCACTTCGCGATTGATCAGCAGGCTGACGCCGTGCGCCACCGCGATATAGGTCTTGCCCGTACCGGCCGGCCCAAGGCCGAATACCAGCTCGTTGGCGCCGAGCGCGTCCATATAGACCGCCTGAGCGGGCGAGCGGGGCTCGATGGTCCGTTTCTGTGTACGGATGACATGGCCAGAGCGCACAGCGTGAGCCGCCCCGCGCCCCATGGCCATGCGCAACGCCCCGTCGACCGCACCCGGATCGATGACCTGGCCCGTGCGCGCCGCCGCGTAGAGCCGTTCGAGGATCGCCGCGGCCAGGGCCACCGCATCGGCGGGACCGGCCATGTCGATCCGGTCGCCGCGCGGCACCAGCGCGACGGTCAAGGCCTTTTCGATTTGGGCAAGGTGGCGGTCGTTCTCACCGCAGACTTCAGCCAGCAACCGCACATCGTCAAAGGCGAGGGACCGGTCGGGCGGCTTGGGGCGGACCTTGCGGGGCGCCGTCCCGCTTGCGCGGGGTTTAGCGCCGGCCATGACCCAGCCCTGCAACAAGCGTCAGAAGCACGCGGCCTCCTGAGTGGGCACCATATCCTCATCGCCACCGGTCAAGGAGCCCGACAGGCTGTTGGTGTGGGTCGTTTCGATCCGCACATGGACGATATCGCCAATACGGTTGGCGCCCGCGTCCACATGAACCGGCTGAAGATACGGGCTGCGCCCGACAAGCTGGCCGTCATACCGGCCCGGTTTTTCCAAAAGCACCGGCAAAACCCGGCCGATCATCGACCGGTTGAAATCCTGGGCCTGGGCGTTCAACAGATCCTGGAGATCCGCGAGGCGCTCGGCCTTGACCTCCTCGGCGATCTGATTGTCCATCCCGGCGGCCGGCGTTCCAGGGCGCGGGCTGTACTTGAACGAAAAGGCCTGGGCGTATCCGATCTCGCGCACGACATCGAGGGTGGCTTCGAAGTCCCGGCGGCTTTCGCCTGGGAAGCCGACAATGAAATCGCCCGACAGCGCGATATCGGGGCGCGCGGCGCGGATCCGGTCCACCAGACGGCGGTAATCATCGACCGTGTGCTGACGGTTCATCGCCTCCAGGATCCGGTCGGAACCGGCCTGGATGGGCAGATGCAGATAGGGCATCAATTGCGGCAGGTCGTGATGGGCTGAGATCAGTTCCTGATCCATGTCGCGCGGATGGCTGGTCGTATACCGGATGCGCTCCAGCCCTTCGATATCCGCAAGGCGGCGGCACAGCCGGCCCAGACCCCAGGTCGCTCCCATGGGCCCGTCGCCGTGATAGGCGTTGACGTTCTGGCCCAGCAGGGTGATTTCGCGCACGCCCGCCGCCGCGAGGCGCGTGGCTTCGGCCACGATCTGATCGACGGGACGCGAGACTTCGGCACCGCGCGTGTAAGGCACGACACAGAACGTACAGAACTTGTCGCAACCTTCCTGGATGGTCAGGAACGCCGTCGGCCCCGAGGCCGTACGCTCCTGGGGCAGGATATCGAATTTGTCCTCAACCGGAAAATCCGTATCGACCGTATCGCCGGCTGCGCGGGACGCCTTAACGATGAGTTCCGGGAGCCGATGATAGGCCTGCGGGCCGACCACGATATCGACGACCGGCGCCCGGCGCATGATCTCGGCGCCCTCGGCCTGCGCGACACAACCGGCGACCGCGACGACCATGCGCTCGCCGCCGCGTTCGCGGCGCTCCTTGAATTGGCGGATCCGGCCCAATTCGGAATAGACCTTCTCGGCGGCCTTTTCGCGGATGTGGCAGGTGTTGAGCACCACCATGTCGGCATGGTCGGGCTCATCGACCGGGCGATATCCCAAGGGTGCCAGCAATTCCGTCATACGCTCGGAGTCGTAGACGTTCATCTGGCAGCCATAGGTTTTTATGAACAATGACTTCGACAACAGAAGGCGACCCGTCTGTTTCACGCGCTCGGCCGTCATCACGGCTGCGCTGATGTTTCCCATGATCCCGATCCGCCCGGAGTCCGGCCACCCTTTGTGCCGGCAATCGTTTGCAGCGCCAGGCCTGACAGGTGCCGCCTCATGCGGCGCCGGCAGCGGATCGAAATGTTTCCGGGCCAGTTACGGCCCCGTCCCCACTTGTGAATCGCAGTTATGATCCATCACCCGCGATAAGACAAGATGCCGAAAATCCACACTTTCAATGCGGTTTCTGGCAGGCCCTATGCCTATTCAAGGCCGGCGGGCACCGCGTCCACGCGGTCGAGGAACGTTCCATAATCTTCAAAAACCGGGCCAGCAAGGCCGGGACGCCCGGACAGCGCGTGACCGACGCCCGCCTCGACCACGGTGTTGCAATACTCCGCCATGCCTTTGCGCGAGCCGAAGTGACTGAAGGTCACCGGCGGGTAGAAATGTACGTCCACATCGAACGGCCCCCGGCAGAACGCGGCCCACAGATGGGGCACCAGTTCCATATCGCCATACCAGGCGAAAAACGGCCGGTAAAACCGGCCCATGGGCAGGCCGTGGAGCCGGGTATAGGCCACCGCCACCGGCTGGACGAGGATCGGCGGCATCTGGCTGTCGTCGCCCTGGCGCGAGGGCTGGGCGGCGCCGATCAGCGCGCTTTTGAAGGGCAGCACCCGATTGCCGTCACTGGACGTGCCTTCGGGGAACAGGACCAGCGTGTCACCCGACATCAGGCGGGAATGGATCATGTCCCGGTGCGCGCCGGTCTTGGCGCGCCGGTCCCGCTCGACAAAGACGGTGCGGGCCAGCCGGGCCAGGAACCCGAACAGCGGCCAGTCGGCCACTTCGCTTTTGGAGATGAAGGCCAGCGGCCCCAGGGCGCCGAGCACCACAATGTCGAAATAGGAGGTGTGATTGGACGCGATCAGGAGCGGGCGGTCGCGCACCAGACGGCCCGTCGTGCGGATGCGGATGCCCAGGATCGCGCAGACGCCGCGGAAATACACCTGCGGGAAGGCCCGGGCGCCGGATTCGCTGACCCGCAGCAGAACGAGCTGCACCGGTGTTGCCAGCGCCGTCCAGACGAGAAATCCGATCAGTACGAATGCCGCCCGGATCTGGGCCATGGTGCCGCCTTCCGCTCAATGGTCCGGACCGCGTTCCTGCGCCATGGCCGGCCCAGCGTGCGGTTCGTGACCATATGGTGACACTCCCGGGGCGGGCAAGACCGGGTCAAACGTCCTTCTTGAGCGGCACCCCGTAGAGTTCGAGCCGGTGATCGACCAGACGGAACCCGAGTTCGCGCGCGATCCGTTCCTTGATCGCCTCCAATTCCTCGTCCTGAAACTCGATCACATCGCCGGTTTCCAGATCGATGAGATGGTGGTGATGCTCGTCGGTGACCTCTTCATAGCGCGCGCGCCCGTCCCGGAAATCCAAGCGCTCGATGATGTTGGCCTCTTCGAACAGCCGCACGGTCCGGTACACGGTGGCCAGGGAGATTTTCGGGTCGATGGCCGAGGCGCGCCGGTAGACCTCCTCGACATCCGGATGATCGTCGGCGAAGGACAGCACCTGCGCGATGGTGCGGCGCTGATCGGTCATGCGCATGCCGCGCTCGATGCACAGTCGCTCCAGGCGTCCGCCGGCTTCCGACGCGGGCTCCACGTCCTGCGGCTTGGTCATCTGCATCGCGGCTCTCCTCACCACTTTAGAAGCGCTCTAAACAATATGGCGCGACATCACGATGGCGTCGAGCCTTTCGTCACCCGACCCGTCGGCGCGGCGGCGCCGGTAATAGCCCGGCCGGCGTCCCGTGGCCGCAAATCCGAGCCCGGCATAGAGCGCCTGGGCCGCGTGGTTGTCGTCGGCGACCTCCAGAAACACGCTCTGCGCGCCGTGGTGCCGCGCATCGGCGATCACCGCTGCGGCGAGGCGCCGGGCAAGACCCGAGCGCCGCGCCTCCGGCGTCACGCCGATGGTGATGATCTCCGATTCGCCGCCCGCGATCCGCGCCAGTACGAACCCAGCCGGCGCCTGATCCGCGCTTTGGCCGACAAAGGCAGTCATGCCGGGCAGGACCAGGAACCGGTGGAAGGCGACCGCATCCCACGGCTCGGTGCCCGCGCCGGCAAAAGCCTGGGCATGGAGCGCGGCCAGAAGATCGGCCGCCGCCGCATCGACCCGGAAAATGGCACCGGAAGGATGAAGATCCGGTCTCACGGCGCGGTCTGCCAGGCCGGCGGCTTGGCGGGCACCGCATCGGGCGGACGCAGATACACGGGGCGGGCCGGGCGCTCGGCAGGATCGTCCAGCGCAAAGCGGGCCAGCACGACGGGGTCCGGAACGGCGCGTTCGAGGGCCGTGAGACGGTCGGCAGGACAGGCGCGGACAAGCGCGGCGGCGCCCGATCCGATGCAGTGGGTCCCCGGCGGGGCGAGCGCCTGCACACGCGACCAGACACCGGCGGCATCGACCGCCAGCGGCTCGGTCAGGGCCGCGCCGCCGGCCATGAAAAGCTGGGCGTAGTACTGGCCGCGCCGGGCGTCATGGGCGGCCAGGCGGATGGGCGTTGTGGCGGAGGCGGCCAGGGCCTCCAGGCTGGAGACCCCGAGGCAGGGGCAGTCCCAGGCCAGGGCCATGGCACGGGCCGCCGCCAGACCGACCCGCGCACCGGTGAAGGTGCCCGGTCCAACCGTGACCACGATCCGGTCCACAGGGCCGCCCCATCCAGCTTCGGCGCGCAGATCCGCCAGCATGGGCATGAGCCGTTCAGCATGGCCTTTGGCCATCGGTTCGCTGGCCACCGCCGCCGCCTGGGCGCCGCCCGCCGCATCCACGGTCACATAGGCGGCGGAACAGGCATCCAACGCGGTGTCGATGGCCAGGACCCGCATCGGCTCAAAGAACCTGACAGGCTTCGTCGAACGCGAGACGCGGGCTGCGCTCGAACAGCTCCGACGGATCGCCGTAGCCGAGCCCGCACAGGAAGTTCGAGCGCCACCGGGTGCCGCCGAAGAACGCCTCGTCGACACCGGCATTGTCGAAGCCCGACATTGGCCCGCAATCCAGCCCCAGCGACCGGGCCGCGATCATCAGATACGCGCCCTGAAGGGTGCCGTTCCGGAACGCCGTGGCGGCGGCGGCGTCCGGGTCGGCAAACCAATCCTTTGCGCCCGGATTGTGCGGAAACAGCTGCGGGATCTTGTCGGCGAAATCCAGATCATGGGCGATGATCACCGTGGCCGGCGCGGTCTTCACCTTGTCCTTGTTGCCGTCCATCACATGGGGCAGCAGCCGCGCCTTCGCCTCCTCGCTGGTGACGAACACAAAGCGGGCGGGCGAACAATTGGCGCTGGTCGGACCCATTTTGGTCAGGTCGTAGACAGCCTGAAGCAGCGTTTGCGGGACCGGGCGGTCCTGCCAGGCATTCTGGCTGCGCGCGGTGCGGAAAATCACATCGAGAGCGGTGTCGCCCAGCACCGGGCGGTCGGCGGACGACGTCGAGGGGGCGGCGGACATGGGTGAGGGCTCCTCTTGGATAGGACCGGGGACCGGCGGATTTAGGACAGGCGCGGCCCGTGTCACATGACCTGCCGGACTTCCTCCACCTCGGGCACATAATGGCGCAGCATGTTCTCGATGCCGGACTTCAGGGTCATCGCCGAGGCCGGGCAGCCCGCGCAAGCACCGCGCATGTGCAAAAACACGATCCCGTCCTCATAACCGTGAAAGACGATATCGCCGCCGTCCTGGGCCACCGCCGGGCGTACCCGCGTATCCAGCAACTCCTTGATCTGCGCGACGATTTCGGCGTCTTCACCGTCATAGGCCGCATGATCGTCACCGGCACCGGCATCGCCCGCGCCGCCTTCGATCAAAAGCGGCTTGCCGGACGTGAAATGATCCATGATGGCACCGAGCACGGCGGGCTTGAGGTGCTGCCATTCGCCGTCCGATTTGGTCACGGCCACGAAATCGCCGCCGAAAAACACGCCGCTCACTTCGCTGATCTCGAACAGCGCCGTTGCGAGCGGCGACACGGCGGCCTCCTCGGCCGAGGTGAATTCGCGGGTGCCGGCGCCCATGACTTCCCGGCCGGGCAGGAATTTCAGGGTCGCAGGGTTCGGGGTCGGCTCGGTCTGGATGAACATGGTCAGGCCTCGGCTTCAATCGGGTGCGATGTCCGGAACCGCCGGTGCCGCACGACAGGATGGGGCGATGCGTTTGTTGACGCGCATCTTTGCTCTAGCCGATGTAGGGTTGCGACCCTGGGCGCGTCAACCGGCGCCGGGATTTCCATGAAGGGGAGAGACGGGATGGTCACTTGGATCTTTATCGTTCTGGGACTGCTTCTGGTGCAAATCTTTCTGCCTGCGGGCCTGCGTCTGAGTGGCGGCACGTCGGGGCTCGGCGGCTATGCCAAGGTCGCGCTCGGCAATCGGGACGAGCTGCCGCCGGCGGGCCTCGCCTGCGCCCGCGCCGAACGGGCGCTGCGCAATCTGGGCGAGTCGCTGCCGTTTTTTCTGACGCTCGCGCTCCTGGCGCTGATCGAGGACAAGGACCAGGGTCTCGCCCTCACCGGCGCTGCCGTGTTCGCGATCGCCCGCATCGCGTATCTGCCGGCCTATCTCATGGGCATTTTCGCGGTCCGGTCGCTGCTGTGGACCGCCGGTCTTGTCGGCATCGCCATGATGGCCATCGGCGTGGCTAGCTGATCCGTCCGGTCAGGAACGAACGGATGGCTCCGGACACCGCGTCCGGAGCCTCCAGCATCGGCAGATGGGCCATGCCGGTCAGGATCTGGGTGCCGGCATTGGGCAGATCATCGGCGAGCCTTGTGCAAAAGTCCCGCACGCCCGGTAGATCCAGATCGCCCCACATCAGATGAACCGGGCAGGCGATTTCGCTTAAGCGGTCCATGGCGCTCGCCCGCTTTTCCTCCGAGCCCACATCATTGGCGCGCAGGATGCGGTTGTTCATGGCCAGGAACAGATCGCGCGGCGCGCCGGACACGCGGCCCTCATCCGCTTCCGGTCCGTCGAGCCACAGATGGGCCTCCAGCGCGTTGACCCGTTTGAGATCGTCCGCATCCTCCGCCGCTTCGAGCGCCTTGAGGATCCGGTCCACGGCGGGCGGAAATGTGCGCGGTCGCTTGGCGCCGGTAACGGCGGGCGCGATCAGCACAAGCCCGGCCACGCGCTCCGGCGCCTCGAGCGTGACATCCACCGCGATCCGTCCGCCCTGACTGTTGCCCACCAGCACCGCGCGGGTGACGCCGAAATGGTCGAGGACCGTTTTGAGGTCTTCGGGATGGGCAAAGATGCTCGGATCCGCCCGCGTGTCCCCAAAGCCGCGCCGGTCATAGGCGATGACGCGGAAGGCATCGCTCAAGGTCTCCATGACGCCCTGCCAGACGCGCTGATCGGCGACGCCCGCATGCAGAAACACCAGGGCGGGCGCATCGGCGGGGCCGCCATGGCATGCGGCGAACTCGGCCGTGCGGGTGGGGATGATCGTGGTTTCCAATGTCATACCGCGGACCTTAGGTGGTGGCGCGGGTTCGCGCCATGGGGTAGGCATGGCGCATGTCCCTCGCGCGCATTCATACGGTTGCCTTTATCGGCGTCGAGGCCCGGCAGGTGGATGTTCAGGTCCATATGGCCTCCGGGCTTCCGGCCATGCAGATCGTCGGCTTGCCCGACAAAGCCGTGGCCGAAAGCCGGGAACGGGTGCGCGCGGCGATCGCGGCCATGGGGCTTGCGCTGCCGCCCAAACGCATCACGGTCAATCTGGCGCCCGCCGATCTGCCCAAGGAGGGCAGCCATTACGACCTGCCCATCGCGCTCGGCATTCTGGCGGCGATGGATGTTCTGCCCCGGGATGAAATGGAAGGCTACATCGCGCTGGGGGAACTGGCGCTCGACGGCGCGATCCTGCCGGTGACCGGCGCCTTGCCCGCCGCGCTCACCGCCTCGGCCCATGACCGGGGGCTGATCTGTCCCGCGCCGTGCGGCGCGGAGGCCGCCTGGGCCGGACGGATCCCGGTGCTTGCGCCGCCGGCGCTCTTGTCGCTGATCAATCATTTCAAGGGCATGCAGGTGCTGACCCCGCCGGAGCCCGCGACCGCCCTGCCGCCCGCTTCGGCGCCGGACTTGCGCGACATCAAGGGTCAGGAAACCGCCAAGCGCGCCCTGGAGATCGCCGCGGCGGGGGGCCATAACCTCCTGATGAGCGGCCCGCCGGGTTCGGGCAAAAGCATGCTCGCGGCCCGGCTTCCGGGCATTCTCCCGCCGCTCGCGCCGGAAGAGGCCCTGGAGGTCAGCCTGATTGCCTCCGTATCCGGACAATTGCCGGGCGGTGCCATCGGGCGCACCCGGCCCTTTCGCGCGCCTCATCATTCGGCCAGCATGGCGGCGCTGGTCGGCGGCGGGCGCCAGGCAAAACCTGGCGAAGTGACTTTGGCGCACCGGGGCGTGCTGTTTCTTGATGAACTGCCCGAATTCGCGCGCACGGTTTTGGACAGCCTGCGTCAGCCTTTGGAGACCGGCGAGGCGGTCGTTGCGCGCGCCAATGCCCATGTGCGCTATCCGGCGCGGGTTCAACTTGTCGCGGCCATGAATCCGTGCCGCTGCGGCTATCTCGACGATCCCGATCAGGCCTGTTCCCGGGCGCCCAAATGCGCGGTGGATTATCAGGCCAAGATTTCCGGCCCGCTGCTCGACCGGATCGACCTGACCATCGAGGTCCCGGCCGTCAGCGCGGCCGATCTCAGCCTGCCGCCGGCGGGCGAGGGCTCGGCGGAGGTGGCTGGCCGGGTTGCGGCGGCGCGCGCCCACCAGTCGGCCCGCTTTGCCGGCGAGGGCGTGGATCTGCGCACCAATGCGGAAGCCGAAGGCCAGCTTCTGGAGCGCATCGCCGCGCCGGACGAGGCGGGCCGCGCGCTCCTGACGCAAGCGGCGGAGAAGATGAAACTCACCGCGCGCGGCTATCACCGGGTGCTCAAAGTCGCCCGCACCCTGGCCGACCTCGCCGGATCGGACGGTGTGCACCGGCCCCATATCGCCGAGGCGTTGAGTTATCGGCGCGTAAGACTCGGTTAACCCTTCCGTCCCAAAATGATACGTGTACGTGCCATAATCTTGGCGCGGTCCGGTGACACACTCCTAACCAATCGACCGTTATGGCTTGAGGCGCCGGGTCGGGGTGACACGGGGGTCTGAGGGCGGCGCACGGCAGGTGCAGCGGGTCCTCGCGATGCGGATCAGGTCATGAGGCCCATTCAGTTTTTGGTATTTGTGCTGGTGTTCATCAGCATGACGGCGCTCGGTCTGGGCTGGCTCGACCGCTGGCCGGGCGGACCGCTGGCCCAACTCGACAACCGGACTGTCGGGCTCGTGGCCCTCGCCGCGCTGGTCCTGGCGGTCTGGGTCTTTGCCGACACGCGCGAGCGCCTGCGCCGGCTTCAGCGTCAGGCGGACGAGCTGGAAACCGCCAAACAGGAACTGGCGCGCACCAATGAAGCCCTGTCCATCGCCAACCGGGAACTGCGGCGCAGCGAAGCACGCTATCGGGGCCTCGTAGACGGGCACGGCGATGTGCTGCTGCGCAAAACCCCGGACGGGCGCCTGAGCTTCGTTAACGATGTGTTCTGCACCACCTTCGGCGCCGGTCAGAGCGACGTGATCGGCACGATCTATCACCCCCCTCTGCACCCGGACAATCCGGGCGGATTTCTGGGGCGGCTGGGCGGCGGCGGCGCCGGCCCGTTGCGGGTGCGCTATGACCAGAAGCTGCGCACTGTTGACGGCTGGCGCTGGTTCGCCTGGGAGGACTTCCCGGTGCGCGATCCCGAGGGGCGGCTTCTGGAGATCCAGAGCGTCGGCCGAGACATCACGGACCGCAAGGAAACCGAGGAAGAGCTTCTGCGCGCCCGGGACCTGGCCGAAGCGGCGAGCCGGTCGAAATCCTTGTTCCTGGCCACGATGAGCCATGAAATCCGCACGCCGATGAATGGCATTCTCGGCATGACGGGGCTTTTGTTGTCGGGGCCCTTAAGCCCGAGCCAGCGCCATTATGCCGATATGGTCCGCGAGTCCGGCGAAGCGCTCCTGACCCTGATCAACGATATTCTCGATTATTCCAAGATCGAAACCGGCGCGGTCGAACTGGAACCGGTGACCTTCGACCCGGTGCAGACCGCCGAGGCGGTGACCGAACTCCTGGCGCCCCGCGCCCACGGCAAGGGCATCGCCATCGCCACCATCGCGGCGCCGGACACGCCGGATCTGGTGCGCGGCGACGAGGCCCGCCTGCGCCAGGTGCTGCTCAATCTGGCGGGCAATGCGGTGAAATTCACCGAATCGGGCGGCGTGACGATCCATATCGGACCGGCACCGGACGAGCCGGGCATGCTGCGCATCGAGGTGCGCGACACCGGCATTGGCGTGCCCGAAGAAGACCGGGGACGGATTTTCGATCTGTTCGCCCAGGCGGATTCCAGCCATGCGCGCCGGTTCGGCGGCACCGGGCTGGGGCTGGCAATTTCCAAGCGGATCGTCGAGGCCATGGGCGGGCGTATCGGCGTCGACAGCACGGCGGGTGCGGGCAGCATTTTCTGGTGTGTGGTAAAGCTGGAGCCGTCCGAGGCCCGCAGCGGCAAGCGCGCCCTGCTGGAGGGCCAGCGTATTCTCATCGCGTCCCATTGCGCCATCACCTGCACCGCGCTCAAGCACCGGATCGAGCAGGACGCAGGCGAAGCGCTGGTGTGCCTGCCGGGCGAGGTGCGCGCACAGTCCGGCGCCCCGGTGAGCGCGGTAATCCTGGATTCGGCCCATGACAGCCCGGCCCCCAGCGACGTGCGCGCGCATCCGCCCTTGTCAGGGGCCCGTTTGCTGCGTCTGGTGCTGCCGGGCCAGGGCACCGATCTCGACGCCAGCGAGGGCACGGGTTTCGATGCGTTCCTGACCAAGCCGGTGCGCCGGTCATCGCTCGTCCGCTGGCTGACCATCAGTGTCGAGGATGCCCAGGCGTTGAGGGCCGAGAGCGCCGAACCCCATCGCGGGCCCGAGCCGGACCTGCCGGATCAGACCGTTCAGTACAGGATCCTTCTGGCCGAGGATAATCAGATCAACGCCATTTTGGCGGTTTCGCTGCTCAACCGGGCAGGCCATTATGTGGACACCGCCGGCAACGGTCAGGAGGTCCTCGACGCGCTCGACCGGGCGCCTTACGACCTTGTGCTGATGGATATCCATATGCCGGGCATGGACGGCCTCGAGGCGACCCGGCGCATCCGGGCGCGCGATCCCCACGGCGCGCTCCCCATCATCGCGCTCACCGCCAATGCCATGGCCGAGGACCGGTCCCGCTGCATGGCGGCGGGCATGAACGATTTCCTGACCAAGCCCATGACGCCCGACGCGCTTTATGCGGTGGTGCGCAAATGGGCGGGCGGCACGGCCCGGGCCCTGGCCGCGCAGT
>CAZHDI010000069.1:0-1267 GCA_964531285.1 uncultured Alphaproteobacteria bacterium
ATTGCCGCGGCCAAAGGGGATGATGCAGAAGGTGCAGCGGTGATCGCAGCCGTTCTGGATCTGCACATAGCCGCGCACCATGCCGTCGAAACCGTCCACCAGATGCCCGGCGGTCTCGCGCACGCTCATGATGTCCTGGACGGCCAGGGCGGGCGCCCCGGTGCGGTCCGCGCGGAAACTGTCCGCGTCCAGTTTTTCCGCATTGCCCAGAACGCGCGTGACCTCGGGCATGGCAGCGAACCGCTCCGGATCGATCTGCGCCGCGCAGCCGGTGACGATGATGGGGGTTTCGGGATGCTGGCGCCGGGCCTTGCGGATGGCCTGCCGGGCCTGGCGCACCGCTTCCTGCGTGACCGCGCAGGTGTTCACGATGATGGCGTCGTCCAGGCCGCCGGCCTTGGCATGGCCGCGCATGACCTCCGACTCATACGTATTGAGCCGGCAGCCGAAGGTGATGATGTCGGGCCCGCTCATGGCGCCGCCTCGTCAAGGATGCTGGCGTCCAGCACGCCGCTAAAGCTGGTGGCCACCGGGCCGGTCATGATCACATGGTCATCGCCGCGCCAGGTGATGTCGAGGATGCCGCCGTCGAGCGCAACGTGCACGGACCGCTCCGTCAGCCCCCGGCGCATGGCCGCGACCGCCGCCGCGCAGGCACCCGATCCGCAGGCCGGCGTAATCCCGGCGCCGCGTTCCCAGACCCGCATGCGGATCGCGCTGCGGTCGCGGACGGACATGACCTCGACATTGGTGCGCGCCGGAAACAGCGGATGGTGCTCGATGCGCGGCCCCAAGGCGGCGATATCCACGGCGTCGGCATCCTCCACGAGGATCACGCAATGGGGATTGCCCATGCCGACCGCGCTGGCCGGACCGGGCACGTCGGCCAGATGTAAATCGAGTGTGTCGCGGTCCTCGGCAAGGGGAATGGCGCGCGCATCGAAGCTCGGCATGCCCATATCGACGCTGATCCGCCCGTCGCTGCCCGTGCGGGCGTCGAGCATGCCGCCGAGGGTCTCGATGCGCTGGGGCGCGGCGGGGTTGAGGAGGCTGGCAATGCACCGGGTGGCGTTGCCGCAGGCCTCGGCCTCGCTGCCGTCCGGGTTGAAAATGCGCATGAAGACGCTGCCGCCGGCGCGCGGCGGTTCCAGCACGATGACCTGATCGCAGCCGACCCCGCGGCGCCGGTCGGCAATCCGCCGGGCCAGCGCCGGGCTCAGCGGTCCTGGGCTCAGCGGTCCTGGGCCCGCGCCGGTGCGCCGGTCGA
>CAZHDI010000069.1:1367-17544 GCA_964531285.1 uncultured Alphaproteobacteria bacterium
GGGCTCAGCGGTCCTGGGCTCAGCGGTCCTGGGCCCGCGCCGGTGCGCCGGTCGAGCACGACAAAGTCGTTGCCGAGGCCATTCATCTTGCGAAATGTGAAAGTCATGGTCTGCTTATATGGCCATGGGCCTGCGGATGGCGAGTCCCCGCCGGGCGGCGGCGCACCGCCCATGGGCTCGACAGGCGGCGGGCAAGGACGGATGATGGCCGCCGACACAAAAACGCGAACGGAATATCGGAGGGTTTGGGGTGAAACACGGCACGGCTTGGCATCTCATTCATAGGGCGGCTCTGGCGGGCCTGATCGGATTGGTCGCGGCCTGCGGGCCGGCGCCGTCCGACACGCCGGAGACCCGGAGCGCCGAAACCACCCCCGAGGCCGATGCCGGACCGGCGGCGGCCGCCCCTGACACGGAAGGCGACAGTGTGAGTGACACCCCGGCGAAGGCGACTGCGGCTTCTCAAACGGACGATCCGTTCCTGTGGCTTGAAGAGGTCGAGAGCGAGACCGCGCTCGACTGGGTGCGCGCGCGCAATGATGAAACCCTGAGTGTGCTGGAAGCCGATCCGCGGTTCCCCGGCTATCTCGAGGCTGCCGAAACCATCATCACCGCGACCGACCGTATTCCCTACGGCGCCTACCGGGCCGGCCATGTCTATAACTTCTGGCAGGACGCGACCCATGTGCGCGGTCTGTGGCGCCGGACGACGCTGGAGTCCTATAAGACCGACACGCCGGACTGGGACGTGATCCTGGATTTCGACGCGCTGGCCGAAGCAGAAGGCGAGAACTGGGTCTTCAAGGGCGCCAACTGTCTGGCCCCGGACTACAGCCGCTGCCTCGTGACCCTGTCGCGCGGCGGTACCGACGCGGCGGTGATCCGCGAATTCGATATCGAGACACGGTCCTTCATCGAGGACGGGTTCGTGCTTCCCGAGTCGAAGGGCAGCGCCGACTGGCTCGACGCCGATACGCTCCTGGTGGGGCGCGACTGGGGCGAGGGAACGCTGACCACCTCGGGCTATCCGCGCATCGTCAAGCTGTGGCGCCGGGGCACGCCCGTTGAGGACGCGCCGGTGCTGTTCGAGGGCGATGTCGAGGATGTGAGCGCGGTCGGCTACACGATCGAGCGGCCCGAAGGCAGTGTCACGATGATCGAGCAGGCCTTTTCGTTCTTCGATGCCAACCGGTTCGTGCTGGGCGAGGACGGTGACCTGACGCCGTTGCCGATCCCCAGCCATGTGGAGATCGAGGGCCTGTTCGCCGGTCAGATGCTGGTCATGCCGCAGAAGGACTGGGCGGTCGGCGATGTGACCTACGGGCCCGGCGCGCTGTTGAGCTTCGATTTTGCCGCGTTCCGCGAGACCGGCGCCCTGCCGCCGCTGGTGCCGGTGCTGATCCCGGATGAGCGCCGCTCGATCCAGCAGGTGGCGACGACGCAATCGGCGGTGATCGTCAGTGTGCTCGACAATGTGACGGCGGCGATGATCCGGCTGCGCTTTGCGGACGGCGCCTGGGAGGCGACGGATCTGCCGGTGCCGGACAATGGCACCGCGTCGATCGCTTCGGCCAATCCGTTCAACGACACGGTGTTCGTTTCCTATGAGAATTATCTGACACCGGACACACTGTATGCGGCCGATATCGCGGCGTTGAGCCTTGAGCCGTTGAAGAGCCTGCCGGCCCGTTTCGACACGGACGGTCTGGTCACCCAGCAATGGGAGGCGACCAGCGCCGACGGCACCAAGGTCCCTTATTTCATCGTTCATAAGGAGGGCATTGCGCTCGACGGGACCAATCCGACCCTGCTCTACGGCTATGGCGGGTTCCGGATTGCCATGACGCCGGGCTATTCGGGTACGACCGGCAAGCTCTGGCTGGAGAATGGCGGGGTCTATGTGGTCGCCAATATCCGCGGCGGCGATGAGTTCGGGCCGGCCTGGCATAGCGCGGCGCTTAAAGAGAACCGTCAGCGCGCCTATGACGACTTCACGGCCGTGGCCGAGGATCTGATCGCGCGGGGCGTCACCGCGCCGGACCATCTGGGCATCTATGGCGGATCCAATGGCGGGCTTCTGGTGGGCGTTGCCTTCACCCAGCGCCCGGATCTCTACAACGCCGTGATCTGCGCCGTGCCCTTGCTCGATATGCTGCGCTATCACACGCTGCTGGCCGGGGCGAGCTGGATGGGCGAATACGGCAATCCGGACATTCCGGAAGAGCGCGCCTATATCGCCGCCTATTCGCCCTATCAGAACCTCGATCCGGATGCCGATTATCCGCGTGTGTTTTTCGTGACCTCGACCAAGGACGACCGGGTTCATCCGGGTCATGCCCGCAAGATGGCCGCGCGGATGATGGAGCAGGGCCATGACATCCATTATTTCGAGCGGATCGAGGGCGGCCATTCGGCGGCGGCCAACCTTCTGCAGACCGCGCACCGGCTGGCGCTTCAGTTCGTGTATCTGGACCGGCAGTTGCGTGATGGGGGCGAGTGATCGGCGTCAGCGGACGGGCGGGCGTTCGGTGCCGTAGACATGGTCCGGATAGTCATAGTCCGGATACATGACCTCGCGCAGGAACCGCATGCCCAGATTGCGGGCCACCCGGATCGACCGGCCGTTATTGGGGTCGATGGTCGCGATGATCCGCTCGGCATTGAAGGCGCGGAAGCCGTGTCCGGTGACGGCGCGGGCGGCTTCGGTCCCGTATCCATTGTTCCAGTAGGCGCGGGCAAGGCGGTAGTTGATCTCCGTCTCGCCGGGCTCGCAGCGGTCGTCTTCACGGGTGAGGCCGGCATAGCCGATGACGATGCCGCTGCCCGTCTCCACGATCGTGAACGCGGCGAGGCGCCAGTCCGGCATCAGGCCGGCGGCCATGTCGCCCAGCCAGCCCTGGATGAAGTCAAGCGTCTGGGCGCCGCCGTCGGAATAGCGCATGACCTCCGGATTGCCGAAAACGGCGTAAAGCGGCTCGGCATCCGCGAGGGTCGGAGGGCGCAGGATCAGGCGGTCTGAACGGATCGTCGTCATTGCTGGCGGCGGTCTGACTGTGATCGATGATCGGGCTGGAATGCGAGCGGTTGTGCGCCTCTGCGGACAGAATGGCGTGCCAGAGCCGGATTGGCAACGCCGTCCGCCTTGACAGGCGATTGTTGCCGCGCCTACGTTCCCGGTTTCAATAGGGCAAAACGCAGTGCTCATGGGTCCCTGCGGGGATCCCCACCAGTCGGCGAGGGTTCGCTCACTGGTGCTTTTTGCGTTGGCCGACCGGCCCCGACCGGCCCCGACCGGCCATGACGGCCACCCGTGAAGGAACGCGTGCATGTTCGAAACCTTGTCCGGACGCCTTGGCGATGTGCTCACCCGACTGAAAGGGCGGGGCACGCTGACGGACTCGGATGTCGCCGAAGCCATGCGCGAAGTGCGCATCGCGCTTCTGGAGGCCGATGTCGCGTTGCCGGTGGTCAAGGACTTCATCGCCAAGGTCAAGGAAAAGGCCGTCGGCGCGGACGTGCTGCGCTCGGTGACGCCGGGCCAGATGGTCATCAAGATCGTCCATGACGAACTTGTGGCCATGCTCGGCTCCGAAGAGAGCGATCTCAATCTGAATGCACCGGCGCCGGTGCCGATCCTGATGGTCGGCCTCCAGGGCTCGGGTAAGACGACGACGACGGGCAAGATCGGCCTGCGCCTGACCAAGCGCGATAAGAAACGGGTGCTGATGGCCTCGCTCGACACCCGCCGCCCGGCCGCCCAGGAACAGCTTCGGGTGCTCGGTGAGCAGACCGGTGTCGCGACCTTGCCGATCATCGAAGGGCAGATGCCGGTCGATATCGCCAAGCGCGCGATGGAGGCGGCCCGGTTCGGCGGCTATGACGTGGTGATCCTCGACACCGCGGGCCGGACCCATGTGGACGAAGACCTCATGCTGGAGGTCGAGCAGATCCGCGACACCGCGAAGCCGCTGGAAACCCTGCTGGTGGTCGACAGCCTGACCGGTAAGGACGCGGACAATGTGGCCACCTCCTTCAACGACCGGGTCGATCTGACCGGCATCGTCCTGACCCGGATCGACGGCGACGGGCGCGGCGGCGCGGCGCTCAGCATGCGGGCGGTGACGGGGTGCCCGATCAAGCTGCTCGGCACGGGTGAGAAATCCGACGGCCTGGAAACCTTCGCGCCGGACCGGATCGCCGGGCGCATTCTGGGCATGGGCGATGTGGTGAGCCTTGTCGAAAAGGCCGCCGAAACCATCGACCAGGAGCATGCCGACAAGCTCGCCAAGAAAATGAAGAAGGGCGAGTTCGATCTGGAGGATCTCTCCGATCAGCTCAAGCAGATGCGCAAAATGGGCGGCATGCAGGGGATTATGGGGTTCCTGCCGGGCATGGGGAAAATGAAGGACGCGCTCAAGGGCGTGGACATGGACGACAAGGTGTTCAAGCACCAGGAAGCCATCATTTCGTCCATGACGCCCGCCGAGCGGCGCAACCCGAAGCTTTTGAATGCCTCGCGCAAGAAACGCATCGCGCGCGGCAGCGGCCTCGATGTGCAGGACGTGAACCGCCTTTTGAAGATGCATCGTCAGATGGCGGACATGGTCAAGCGGGTCGGAAAGAAGGGCATGAAGGGCCTGTTCGGCGGCGGCGGGATGCCGCCGATGCCTCCCGGCGGGATGCCCCCCGGCATGGGCGGCGGCATGCCGGGCGGTCTGCCGGGTCTCGGTGGCGGCGGCGGCGGTGCCGGTGGCGGCCTGCCCGGCGGCTTGCCCGGTCTGGGCGCAGGGCTCGGCCCCGATGGTCTGCCGCGCGGCCTGCCGGGATCGAAAAAGAAATAAGCGCGCCGGGCATCGATCGATGCCGGGTGCGGATGATTGGTTTTGGTTTGAGAGTTTGGCGTTCGTGAAAGGAAGAAAAGAATGTCGCTGAAGATTCGTCTCGCCCGCGGCGGGGCCAAGAAACGTCCGTTCTACCGCATTGTCGTGACCGACTCGCGCAACCCGCGCGACGGCCGCTTCATCGAGAAGATCGGCACTTATAATCCGCTTCTGCCGCGCGATCATGAGCAACGCGTCACTTTGAACGAAGAGCGCGCGCGCCACTGGCTGTCGACCGGCGCCCGCCCGACCGATCGGGTCGCCCGCTTCCTGAATGAGCGCGAGCTTTACAAATGGGAGCCGAGCAACAACCCGAACAAGGCCGAGCCGGGTCAGAAGGCCAAGGAGCGTGCCGAGGAGAAGGCCGCCAAGCTGGCCGAGGCCGAGGAAGCCGCCAAGGCCGCCGCCGAAGCGCCGGCGGAAGAGGCCCCCGCCGAGGAGGCCCCTGCTGAAGAGGCTGCTGGCGATGAGGCGCCGGCTGAAGAAGAGAAGGCCGAGGGCTAAGCCCGGACCCGTGCCATGGCTCAGGACAAGGTCTGCCTGGGGGCGATCGCAGGGGCGGTTGGCGTGCGCGGCGAGGTGAAAATCAAGCCGTTCACGGATGACCCCGGTGCGGTCGCATCCTATGGCGCGGTCGAGACGGAAGACGGTCGGGTGTTCGAGATCACCCCGGTGCGCGCTGTCAAAGGCGGTATCGCCGCGCGCATCAAGGGCGTTTCGGACCGCACCGCCGCCGAGGCGCTCAAGGGCACCCGGCTCTATGTCGACCGGGCCGCGCTGCCCGAACCGGACGATGCGGATGATTTTTATCATGCCGATCTTCTGGGTCTCGATGCGGTGCTGGCGGATGGCACTCTGGTTGCCACGGTCAAGGCCGTGCAGGACTACGGCGCGGGCGATCTTCTGGAGCTGCGCCTGGCGGCAAGCGGCAAAACCGTGCTGATCCCGTTCACCCGGGAGTGCGTGCCGGAGGTCGATTTGGCCGGCGGACGGGTGGTGATCGATCCGTTCGAGGGGATGCTCGATCCCGGCGGGCCGAAGGGCCAGCAGGAGGACGGCGCGTGACGGTGCCCTGGACGCTAAGCATTTTGACCTTGTTCCCGGACATGTTCCCCGGGCCGCTGGGTCATTCGCTGGCCGGCAAGGCGTTGGCGGATGGGCGCTGGGCGTTGGAAACGGTGGACATCCGCGACTTTGCGCGCGATAAACACCGCTCCGTTGACGAAACTCCGGCCGGGGGCGGCCCCGGCATGGTCATGCGGGCCGATATTCTGGCCCGGGCCGTGGATGACGTGGCGGCGCGGGCGCCCTCGGGGCGGCCGATCCTCTATCCCAGCCCGCGCGGCATACCGCTGAGCCAGGACCTTATGCGCCGCTATGCATCCGGTCCCGGGCTGTGCATTTTATGCGGCCGGTTCGAGGGGGTGGACGAGCGGCTCCTCGAGGCCCGGCCCATCGTCGAGGTGAGCCTGGGCGATTTCGTCCTGTCGGGCGGGGAACTGGCGGCCATGGCCATCGCCGATGCGGCGGTGCGGCTGCTGCCCGGCGTGATGGGCGCCGATGCCTCGGCGGACGAGGAGAGTTTCGAAGGGGGGCTCCTGGAGTATCCCCATTACACCCGGCCCCCCGAATGGGAGGGGCGGGCGATCCCGGAGGTTCTGCTCTCGGGCCATCACGGCAGAATCGCCGCGTGGCGCCGGGCCCAGGCCGAAGCGATCACACGGGCCCGCCGGCCCGATCTGTGGGCCGCCTATGAGGCTCGGCAGGTGAACGGCGTGGTGAAGCACCAAGACAAGAAGCCACAGGACTGAAGGACCAAGGTCATGAACATCATCGAACAGCTCGACCGTGAGCAGATCGAAGCGCTCGGCAAGGACATTCCGGACTTTCAGCCGGGCGATACCGTGCGCGTCAATGTGAAGGTTGTCGAAGGCACACGGGAGCGCGTGCAGGCCTATGAAGGCGTGTGCATCGCCCGCTCCGGCTCGGGCCTTCAGGAAGCCTTCACCGTGCGCAAGCTGTCCTATGGCGAGGGTGTCGAGCGGATCTTCCCGCTGTACAGTCCGCTGCTCGATTCCATCCAGGTTGTCCGGCGCGGCAAGGTCCGCCGGGCCAAGCTTTACTACTTGCGCGGCCGGCGCGGTAAGGCGGCGCGGATTGCCGAAAAGCAGGACAACCGGGCGGCTCAGGAAATTGCCGAGGCGAAGGCTCAGAAGGCGGCCGCCAAAAAGGCCAAGCGGGCCGAGAAGGCCAAGGCCGCGGCCGCCACGTCGGCCGCCGAATAGTCTTCCCTGCTCCGGCGGTCCTGTCCCCGCGCCTCCGGAGCGGTGCGCGGCGGGGGCATGACGCCCACGGAGGATGGCCGGTCACGGCCTGTCCGGGGGCTTGCGGGAGGTGAGCGATGGGCTATCGGATCGCCGTGATCGGGGCGACGGGCAATGTCGGCCGCGAAGTGCTCAACATTCTGGCGGAACGCGAGTTCCCGGCCGACGAGGTCATTGCGCTGGCGTCGACCGCCAGCCTGGGCCGTGAGGTGTCGTTCGGCGAGCGCACCCTCAAATGCAAGGCGCTTGAGCATTTCGATTTTACCGGCACCGATATCGCGCTGATGGCCGCCGGCGGCGATGTCGCTGCCGATTGGGCCCCCAAAATCGCCGCGGCCGGCTGTGTGGTTATCGACAATTCCTCGAAGTTCCGCATGGAGCCGGACGTGCCCTTGATCGTGCCGGAGGTCAATGCGGACGCGCTCGCGGGCTTCGACAAGCGCCGGATCGTCGCCAATCCCAATTGTTCCACGGCCCAGCTCGTGGTCGCGCTCAAGCCGCTTCATGACCATGCGCGCATCAAGCGGGTGGTGGTGTCGACCTATCAGTCCGTGTCCGGCGCGGGCCATGCGGCGATGGACGAGCTTTTCAATCAGACCCGCGGCATCTTCGTGAACGATCCGGTCGAGAAGGACCAGTTCACCAAGCAGATCGCGTTCAATGTCATTCCGCATATCGACAAATTCATGGGCGACGGCTCCACCCGCGAGGAGTGGAAGATGGTGGCCGAGACGCACAAAATTCTGGACCCGAAGATCGAGGTGACCGCGACCTGCGTGCGCGTGCCGGTCTTCGTCGGTCATTCCGAGGCGGTCAATATCGAGTTTGAAAATCCGATTACGGATGATGAGGCGCAGGATATTCTGCGCGCCGCGCCGGGCATTCTGGTGGTCGATAAGCGCGAAGACGAGGGGTATGTGACGCCGGTCGAATGCGTCGGCGAATATGCCACCTATGTCAGCCGGATCCGCGTCGACCCGACCGTCGAGCACGGGCTCAATATGTGGGTCGTGTCGGACAATCTGCGCAAGGGTGCGGCGCTCAATGCGGTGCAGATCGCCGAAAGCCTCATCAACCGGCATCTGACCAGGGCGGCATAAGACCGGCACCTGGACGCCGCGGGGGATTTGTGAGACGGATTGGTGCGTCGTGCCGCGTTGAACGACGCTGGGGCCCGTCCGCAAGGTGCGGATTTGTTTTGGGCCCATCGCCATGGAGATCCGGTGATGACGACCCCCACGACGGCCAAGCAGGTCCCGACGTTAGACGACAATCTCACCGTCACTGACGAGCATGCGTTCGTGGCCGCGCAGCGGGCCCGGGCGCCGCTGTTTCGCGGCCCGCTCGGCATTTATGTACTGCTGACCCACCGCCATACGCTTCAGGTCATGGAGGAGGGCTGCACCCGGCAACTTGAGACCGAAGCGCTCCTTCTGCGGGGCATCGAGTCCGGTCCTCTTTTCGAGTTCTACGACAGCGCCATGCTGTTCGCGAATGGCCAGAGCCATGTGAACCGCCGCGCGCCGGTGACGCGCACCTTTGCCTACAAACTCATGGACGGGATGCGCGGGCAGATCACAGCGCTCACGGAGGATCTCGTCACGGCGCGGCTCGATGCGGTCGCCACGGATTTTCTGAAAGACATCGCCAGCCAGATCCCGGCCCGGATGATTGCCCGTATTCTCGGCGTGCCCGAAACCGATCTGCCGCGCTTTACCGAACTGGTTTACGGCACGGCCCGCGGCATCGGCTTTTTTCCGCTGGAGGACCGCGCGCAGATTGAAGAGCACACCGCGGCGCTGATGGCCTATGTGGAGGATCTGCTCAACCGGCGCCGGGCCGACCCCCAGGAGGATTTCCTTACCGATTATGTCCGGTCCGTGGACGACGATCAGATCCTTGATGCCCGGGAGATCCGCACCCAGATCGGCGGTGTGATCCTGGCGGGGTCCGATACGACACGGCTGGCGCTGTGCTCGATCCTGTCGCAGCTTCTGCGCCATCCGGACCAGTGGGAGGCGTTTTGTGCCGATCCCGACGGGCTTAAAAAGCAGGTGGTCGAAGAAGGGCTGCGCTACGACCCGGTGGTGGGGTCGATCCCCCGCGTGGCTCTGCGCGACATCGATATTGACGGCTATACGATCCCGGCGGGCCAGGTGGTGGCGCCGTCGATCCTGGCGGCCCTGCGCGATCCGGCGGTCTATCACGAGCCGGACCGGTTCAATATTTTCCGCACCGATCATCCGCGCTGGAGCCTGGCCTTCGGCTTCGGAGCGCATCGCTGCCTCGGGGAGGCGCTGGCGCGCGCCGAGCTTGAAGAGGCGCTGGCGGTCATTGCGCGGATGGCGCCCGGGACCCGGATCATCGGTCCGCCGCCCAAGCTGAGCGGGGTAGGCGGGATTCGGACAATCGACGGGATGACCGTCTCGTTTCGCGGCTAAAGCCGCCAAATCAAGAAAAATTTTACGGGCTTCATTTAGACAAGGTGTCAGCACGGCGCCATGTGCGTTAACCGGACCGGCGTGCGCGACCCTCTGAGACGAGCGGCCCGCACGGGGCCGGGCGCGGGGCATCGCGCCGGTCTTCCGCCCGGAGGACACCTCGATGCTTGCCGATACGCTCGCCCAGCCCGTAAACACATCCGCACACAAACCCATTCCCGTCGTCCCGACCGATACGACGGCGGAAGACCATCATGCCTATGTGGCGCGTCTGCGTGAACAGTCGCCCATCGTGCAGTCGGAACTCGGGCCTTATGTGCTGCTGAACCACGCTCATGCGCTCAAGGTGCTCGAGGACGGCAGCACACGTCAGCTGGAGACCGAGGCGGTGCTGCTGATGGGCATCATGTCGGGGCCGGTCCACGATCTTCATGCCAACACCATGCTGTTCTCCAATGGTGAGACCCATGCCAGGCGCCGGGCGCCGGTGGCGCGGACCTTCGCCTTCAAGCTGATGGACGGGATGCGCGGGGCCATCGCGCAATTGACCGAGGATCTGATCGACCGGCATTTCGATGCGCCGGAGACGGATTTTCTCCATGAGATCGCGGGCCAGATCCCGGCCCGGATGATCGCCCGGATTCTAGGGGTGCCGGAAGCCGATCTGCCGCGCTTCATCGAGCAGGTCTATGTGACCGCCCAGGGGCTGAGCCTGTTTCCGCCCGAAGAACGCGCCCATATCGAAGAGCATACGCAAGCCCTTCTGGCCTATGTCGAGGACCTGCTCCAGCAACGCCGGGCCGAGCCGCGCGAGGATTTCCTCAGCGATTATGTCCGGTCCGTCGATAGCGACGGCGTGCTGAGCGATGCGGAGATCCGCACACAAATCGCCAGCGTGATTCTGGCCGGGTCGGATACGACGCGCCTTGCTCTGTGTGCGACCCTGTCGCAGCTTTTGCAGCACCCGGATCAATGGGCCGCCCTGTGCGCCGATCCGGATGGCCTGAAAAAAGGAGCGGTCGAGGAAGGTCTGCGCTTCGATCCGCCGACGTCCTGGATTCCGCGCATCGCGCTGCGCGATCTCGATCTGGACGGCTATCATATTCCGGCGGGCAGCGTGGTGTCGCCGTCCCTGGTGGCGGCGTTGCGCGACCCGGCGGTCTATGAGGATCCGCACCGGTTCGATATCACGCGGACCGATCATCCGCGCTGGCCGATCGTGTTCGGCTGGGGCGCGCACCGGTGTCTCGGCGAAGCACTGGCCCGGGCGGAGCTTGAGGAAGCCCTGGCCGCGATCGCCCGCCGGGCGCCGGATATCCAGCTTGTCGGCAAGCCGCCGCGCCTCCATGGAGCCGGGGGCATCCGGAAGATCGACGGCATGACCGTGTGCTTCCGTGCGGTCGCGGCCGAGCCTCAGCCCTTGTGTGCCTGAACCGGCAGGCACGCGCCCGACCCGATGGTCAGATCCTCTTGGTGGTCGATCAGGGCAATGTCCTGATCGTCCGGCGCGCTGTGGGCGAGGAGGCGCATCAGGCTGGTCGTGGCGGCGCTCAAGGCCGTCGGGGCATCGGCACCGTTCAGGGTGCGGCCCAAAAACAGGGCCGTGAACAGATCGCCCGTGCCCGGCGGCGGATGTTCCAGACGCGGCGCGGTCACCAGCCAGGCCGCGTCCGCCGTGATCGCCATGGCGCCGATGGTCTTGTTGTCCGGGGGCACTGGCACGGAACTGCACACCACAAGCGGCACCGGCAGGCTGCGCGCGGCGGCGACCGCATCGTCCGGGCCGGCAATGGTGCGCCCGGTCAGCCAGCCCAATTCGAAGGCGTTCGGTTTCAGGATCGCCGCACGGGGCACGAGCCGGTCGCGGATCGCTTCGGGAATGCCCGATTTAACATAAATGCCCTTGCCGTCATCCCCCATGACCGGGTCGCAGCAATAGGGCGTGCCCGGCGCGGCCTGGGCAATCCGGTCGAGGGCGTGGATGACCACATCGGCGTGGTCGGCCGCCCCGAGATAGCCCGACAGCACCGCGCGGGTGCCGGCCAGCATGGCCCGGGCGTCGAGCCCGTCGATCAGAGCGGTGAGCGCGGCGCCCGGCTGGACCGCGCCGGTCATGCCGCCATGCCCGGGATGGTTGGAATACAGCACCGTCGGCACCGGCCAGACCTCATGGCCGAGCCGGTTCAGCGCGAAGGTGGCCATGGCATTGCCGACATGGCCATACACCACCTGGGATTGGATCGACAGGACACCCTGCATGGACGGGTTCCGGAACAACGGGGCACGGACTTGGCAGATAACCGGGCCAGCGTATAGGGTCAGCGCCAAAGCGCTAGCCTGTTCGCGGCGCATGGACAACAGGGGAAACCGCACATGACCGCACCCGCCGCCCGCCCCCGGCGCAGTGTTCTTTATATGCCGGGCTCGAATGCCCGGGCCTTGGAAAAGGCCAAGACGCTGCCCGCCGACGCTCTCATTCTGGATCTGGAGGACGCGGTGGCGCCGGACGCCAAGCCGGTCGCCCGCGATCAGGTTTGCGCGGCGGTCCGCCAGGGCGGGTACGGCAAGCGCGAAGTCATCATCCGGGTCAACGGCATCGATACCGAATGGGGCCCAGCGGACCTTCAGGCGGCGGTTCAGGCCGGACCCGATGCGATCCTGGTGCCCAAGGTCGACACCGGCGAGAGCGTGCGGGTCGTGGATGCGCTGATGACCAAAGCGGGCGCACCCAGCCACACTAAACTCTGGGTCATGATGGAAACGCCGCTGGCGATGCTCCATGCCGAGGACATCGCGGCGGCGGCGCGTGAGACCCGGCTGGATGCATTCGTGATGGGCACGAACGATCTGGTTAAGGATCTTCTGGCGCTGCATACGCCGGAGCGGCTGCCGCTCGTCACGGGGCTCTCGCTTTCGATGTTGGCGGGCCGGGCCTATGGGCTGACCATGATCGACGGGGTGTTCAACGGCATCCGCGATATGGACGGGTTCGTTCAGGCCTGCCGTCAGGGGCTTGAATTCGGATTTGACGGCAAGACGCTCATCCACCCGAGCCAAGTGGGCCCGTGCAATCGGATCTTCACGCCGGATGCGCAAGCCGTGGCCTGGGGCCGTCAGATCATTGCGGAATTCGACAAGCCGGAAAACGCCGCCAAGGGCGTGGTGCAGGTCGAGGGCCGCATGGTCGAACTGCTCCATGCCGAGCAGGCCCGGCGTCTGGTGGCGATGGCCGAGGCGATCGAAGCGCGCGAGCAGGAGGCTTAAGCCATGGCGACGAAAACCAATCCGGGCCGGTTTTTCGAGGATTTCGAGGTCGGCCAGACCATCCGCCATGCCACGCCGCGCACCATCACCGAAGGCGATGCATCGCTCTATACCGCGCTTTACGGCAACCGCTTCGCCATGCAGTCCTCGGATGCGTTTGCGCGGGCCTGCGGCCTGCCGCGCGCGCCCATCGACGATCTTCTGGCCTTCCATGTGGTGTTCGGCAAGACCGTGCCGGATGTCTCGCTCAACGCGGTGGCCAATCTGGGCTATGCCGACTGCCGGTTCCGCGCGGCGGTTTATCCCGGCGATACGGTCCGGACCGAGAGCGAGGTGATCGGCGTCAAGCAGAACTCCAACGGCAAGACCGGTGTCGTCTATGTGCGCTCGACGGGTACGAACCAGCGCGGCGAAACCGTCATCGACTATGTGCGCTGGGTGATGGTCAACAAGCGCGATGCCAATGCGCCGGCGCCCCAGGCTCTGGTGCCGGACCTGCCGGCTGCGGTGTCGGCCGACAGTCTGACCGTGCCGGAAGGATTGAACCTGGCCGGCTATGACGATGCGCTGGCGGGCAGCCCGCACCGCTGGGACGCTTACGAGGTCGGCGAAAAGATCGACCATGTGGACGGTATGACGCTGGAAGAGGCCGAGCACATGCTGGCCACGCGGCTGTATCAGAACACGGCCAAGGTGCATTTCAATCAGCACACGGAATCCAAGGGCCGGTTCGGCAAGCGGCTGATCTATGGCGGGCACATTATCTCTCTGGCCCGGGCGCTGTCGTTCAACGGGTTGGGCAATGCCTGCCTTGTGGCCGCGATCAATGGCGGGCGCCATGTGAGCCCGGCCTTCTCGGGCGACACGGTCTATGCATGGTCCGAGGTGCTGGACAAACAGCCCCTGGCGGGCCGCAGCGATGCCGGCGGCCTGCGCCTGCGGCTGGTGGCCGCCAAGGATCACGCGTGCGCCGATTTCCCGCTGCGGGACGGCGAGGGGGCCTATCATCCGGCGGTGCTGCTCGATCTCGATTATTGGGTCGTTCTGCCGCGCTAGGGATTGGGTTTGGACCCTAGTTCGGTGTGGCCGCATTTCTGACCATGCGTCACATCCGCACCGCTCCGCTGGTGCGGCAGATGTGATGTGTGTTATACAAAAGAATAACTATAATTGAGGTGAAGCGATGCCCGATCCGGCTGCGCGCACGCCTGTCGACTCGCGAGATGAGGCCCAGGCACGGCATGACCCGCCGACCCAAACGCTGATGATGGAGGCCACGGCCCGGCGATGGGGCTCGAGTGTGGGCCTCGTGATACCGGCGACAGTGGCCGAAGCGCTGGCGATCCAGGACGGCACGGCGTTGCGCCTTCAGGTTCACGGCAGCGGGTTCTCGGTGGAACCCAAGCCGGTCTATCCCGGGCTCGACGATCTTCTGGCCAGCATTCCTGACGGAGAGCCGGCCGACGGCGGTTTCGGCTGGGGCGAACCGGTAGGTGAGGAAGCGTGGTAACACCCGGCACGCCGATCCGACGCGGCCAGATCCTCGATATCCAGACCCGGTCGGGCCAGACGCCGGCCGTCGCGTTGTCGGACCCGGCCTATCACGACCGGACCGGGTTCGTGTTCGTCTGCCCGATCGCGATGCGCCGTGTCCTGGGCGATTTCTCGGTGCCTCTGCCCGAACATTTTCCGCTGGCCGGCTTTGTGCTGGCCCATGAGGTGCGCGCGGTCGATTTGCGCGAACGGGTCTTGCGGGTTCACGACGATGTGTTGGACGCCGCCGCGCTGGCGCGCATTCAAAATGTCATCGCCGCGATTTTGGGCCTGCCCCATGTGGTGCCGGGGCCGTCGGGCGGCGCCAAGCGGTCATAGCGGACCGGCCTTCCTCCCTTTCCCCCGCGACCGGCTGACGCGCCGTCCGGTGCCGCGTGAGGGCTAAATTGACTTCAACGAAGGCGGTCATAAACTCGCGCTTACGGAATAGCGACCGTGTGGGGCTTGCCCTTTGACGGCGCCGCCTTCACAGTCCCGCGCAAGCACTCGCGACCTGATTTTTTGGGGATTATCCGATGGCTGAGACATCCAAGGCGCCCGCCCGTCCGATGGCGCCGCATCTCCAGGTATGGCGATGGCACATCACCATGGCCACCTCGATCCTGCACCGTGTCACCGGTGTGGGTAATGCGCTGGGCACACTGATGTTTACCTGGTGGCTGATCGCGGCCGCGACCGGACCGGAGGCGTATGCGACCTTCGCCGGCTTCGCCGCGAGCCTTTTCGGCCAGTTCATTCTTCTCGGGTTCACCGCCTCGGTCAGCTACCACATGTTGAACGGGATCCGGCACCTGTTCTGGGACAGCGGCGCGGGCTTCGGGCTCGCCACGTCGCGCATGGCCAGCGCGCTGGTGATCGCCGGGGCGGCGGTTCTGACGGCTGCGATCTGGCTTGGTGCCTACTGGCAAATGGGAGCGCTCTGATGGGAGATCTGCGCACACCGCTGCGGAACGCGCGCGGGCTGGGCTCGGCCAAGGAAGGCACGGGCCATTGGATTGTCCAGCGGGCAACGGCCATCGCGCTGATCCCGCTGATCGTGTGGTTCATGGCGACCATGATCGCCAAAGCCGGTGCCGGCCATGCCGAGGTCACCGCATTTCTGGCGCAGCCGCTGGTCGGCATCCTGACGGTGCTGCTCGTCGTTGCGGCGTTCCATCACATGCGCCTCGGATTGCAGGTGGTGATCGAAGATTACATTGGTAAGGAAGGCACCCGAATTGCGCTGTTGCTGCTCGTCAACTTTCTGGCGATCGGTCTGGGTGTCGCCGCGGTGTTCGCGGTGCTGAAAATCGGTTTTGCCGGGTGAGGGTGGAATGGCTGCCTACGATATCGTTGACCATACGTTTGATGTGATTGTCGTCGGCGCCGGGGGCTCCGGTCTGCGGGCCACGCTCGGCTGCGCCCAGGCGGGCCTGCGCACCGCGTGCATCAGCAAGGTGTTTCCGACCCGCTCGCACACGGTTGCGGCCCAGGGCGGCATCTCCGCGTCGCTCGGCAATATGGGCGAGGACAACTGGCGCTGGCACATGTACGACACCGTCAAAGGGTCGGACTGGCTGGGCGATCAGGACGCGATCGAATATCTCTGCAAGAACGCCCCGGCGGCCGTTTACGAGCTTGAGCATTTCGGTGTGCCGTTCAGCCGGACCGAAGAAGGCAAGATCTATCAGCGGGCCTTCGGCGGGATGACCCGGAATTACGGCGAGGGGCCGGT
>CAZHDI010000070.1:0-17014 GCA_964531285.1 uncultured Alphaproteobacteria bacterium
GGCGCGATCCACAGACCGTTATAGATCAGCTCGGCATAGCGCGGCATCAACTCGTCCTTCAGATGCGCCGCGCCGCGATCCAGCGTCAGGGATTCCATGGCCCGGTGCGCGGCGAGCAGGACCGTGCCCCCCGGCGTCTCGTAAATCCCGCGCGATTTCATGCCGACGAACCGGTTTTCCACCAGATCCAGCCGTCCGATGCCGTTGGCGCCGCCCAACTCGTTCAGCCGGGTCAGAAGCGCGGCCGGCGACAGCGCTTGGCCGTCGATGGACACCGCATCGCCGCGCTCGAAGCCGATACGGATCTCGGTCGGGGTGTCCGGCGCGTCCTGGGGTGAAACCGTCCGCTGATAGACGAAATCGGGCGCCGGCTCGGCCGGGTCTTCCAGCACTTTGCCTTCCGATGAGGTGTGCAGAAGATTGGCATCGACCGAGAACGGGGCTTCGCCGCGTTTGTCCTTGGCAATCGGGATCTGATGCTTTTCGGCGAAATCGATCAGCGTGCTGCGGGACGTGAGGTCCCATTCGCGCCACGGGGCGATCACCCGGATCGACGGATTGAGGGCGTAATAGCCCAATTCGAAGCGGACCTGATCGTTGCCCTTGCCGGTGGCGCCGTGGCAAACCGCGTCCGCGCCCACGGCGTCGGCGATCTCGATCTGGCGCCGGGCGATCAGCGGCCGGGCGATCGAGGTGCCGAGCAGATAGACGCCTTCATAGACCGCGTTGGCGCGGAACATCGGGAAGACGTAGTCGCGCACGAAGGTCTCGCGCAGATCCTCGATGAAGATCTCTTTCACCCCGAGCATCTCGGCCTTTTTGCGCGCCGGCTCCAACTCCTCGCCCTGGCCCAGATCCGCCGTGAAGGTCACCACCTCGCAGCCATAGGTCGTCTGGAGCCATTTCAGAATGATCGATGTGTCGAGGCCGCCGGAATAGGCGAGCACGACTTTGCGCGGCGGGGCGGAGGCGGTCATGGGTCTGATCTTTCATTGATGCGGGCACTGCTGCACCGGAGCATTGCCGAAGGAAATTCGGCGCACACGCGCTTTCGGCGCACGAACCCGCATTGATCAGAGCCGTGGCGGGCGGGTCAAGAGCCGGATGCAAAACGGGCCGGATCGGGCCGGCCCGGCGCCTGCGTTAGGGAGCCGGTATGACTCGGCGCCGATAATGCGTCTTGCCGCCGCTTTGCTCCCGTGTGTGACGACTCTTCACCGTGTGTCTGTTGAAATCCGTTTGTCGCAGCCCACATCTGCGTGGGGCACAATGGCACAGACCTGCGACGAGCCAAGACATTCGGATCGCTGAGATGGCCGCCCCGCGACCATTCGTCGATCATGGCTTTGAAGATGAGGACCAGACTATGAAGAAGATGCTTGGGACTACTGCTGGCGTGGCCGCTCTGTCTGTGATGTTCGCCGCCGCTCCGGCCCTGGCCGGCAAAAAGGCGATCACCGAAGCTGAAGTGGCTGCCGCGCAGCAGGCTTGGGGCGAAGGGATCGTCACGATCGGTAAGGTGCACACGGATGACGGCGACTATCGTCAGGCCGCCCGTGATCACATCGAGAAGTTTTACGCGTATGGCGAGCGTCCGGTGCTGTTCAAGCCGACCCTCGCGTCGGACGATCAGTTCCGCGGCACCTTCGATGAAGCGTTGTCCTATTTCGTCGGCGGCTCCATTGAAGAAGACGGCGGTTTCGCCATCGCCCCCTACACCAATGTGCGCTGGGAAAACGAAGGCACACTTATCGATTCCGACAGCGCCATGGCGATGGGCAATTACTTCTTCACCACGACCGAGGGCAACGAGGTGAAGGTGGAATACACCTTCGGCTATGAGCGCGGCGACAATGGCGATCTGGCCATCGTCCTGCATCACTCGTCGATCCCCTACAGCGCCGAGTAATCCGTCTGGTCCCAGACCGGATGCGAGACAGCCCAGTGTAGTGTCTACACTGGGCTGTTTTTTTGCCCCGCGGGCCCGACGCGGCAAGGCGCGTGGTGGTCCGCCGGAATTGCGGGCCTATACTGACGGTTTGGATGCGATGAGTTGAGGAGATGGGATGAGACTGGGGCAGTATGGCGTCGCGGCGGGGGTCATTGGCGCCGCGGCGATAGGGATCCAGGCCGGCACGGCGTTTGCGGCCTCGCCGGTCGGCAATGTGGGAACGGCCAAGGCCACTGAGGGGGCGTTTTCCGCCGAGATCCGCACCGGCTACACCGACGATCCGGATTCCGACAGCCTGGATGGGCGTCTCCTGGTCCGGCAACACGTGGATTACGGGGTGACCGACTGGTATGCGGTGCGCGTGGTGACCGCCCAGCGCCGCAATGACGGCGGGGAATATGACTACACGAGCACGACATTCGAAAACCGGGTTCAACTCTTCGAAGCGGATCGGGACGGCTTCGATGGCGGCTTCCGGGTCATCTATGTCCATCGCGACGGGGACGACACACCGAACGAGATCGATGTGCGCCTGATGGCCATGGGCAGCCTCGGCGAGCACTATTCGTGGCGGCACAACACGGTGCTCGAGCACGATGTCGGCGCCAATGCGTCGGACGGCGTGGCTCTGGAGTTCCGCAATCAGATCACCCGCAAGCTCGACCTGACGCTGCCGGGCGTGTCCTCGGTCTCGGCCGGCATCGAGATGTTCAACGATTTCGGGCGCCTGCGGGACACGGGCGGGTTCGATGAGGCCGACCACCAGTTCGGCCCGGTCGCCAAAGCCAATTTCAGCAATGGGGTTTATGTCCAGGCCGGGTATCGCGCGGGTCTGTCGGAAGACGCGCCCAATCATCTGGCCAAGGTTTTCCTCGGCAAGCGGTTCTGAAGGGCGACATTCCGGATTTAGAGAAACGGCATGTCCGGCACGGCGCCATGGGCATGGCGGGGCCGGCGCGGACCGCGCGCGACCGGCTTGCGCGGGCGGGGGGCGCGTTTGGGTTCCGGATCGCGGTCGTCGTCGTCCCGGCGGCCGCGCGATGAGGCATCGGTGATTTCCGGGTAGGCCTCCACCGGTGCCGCGTCGGCATAGTCGATGTCGTCCTCCTCGTCGCGGCGAATGGCGCGCGACCACAGGATTCCGAGGATCAAAGCCCCCGCCAGGGCGGCGGTGACCGCGCTGCCGAAGACATTGATCGTCGCCGGCGTATTTCCGGCGATGGCCGGGCCCGTGCGGCTTGCCAGATCCGAAAACGCACCGATCAGAAACCCGATGATGCCCCAGGACAACGCGCCCGCGGCGGCATAGCTGGTCAGATCGTCCCGCCGGGCGCCGATCAGGGCCAGATAGGTCGCCGGGGTCGGCAGGATGCCGATCAGCAGGCAGCCGATGAAACACAGGATCAACAGGATGATAAGGCTGGCGAGGATTTCGACGGCGGCAAGACCCATTAGCAGGGTCGCCGCGCCATAGGCCCACAGCGCGCCGACGACCAGAATGGGCGTAGCGGCGAGGCAGCCCAGGCTATACGCCAGCAGCCAACGCATCGGTCAGTCGTCCCCATCTACCCAAAGGCCGGCCCGTCTTCATTGGGCGATCCGGTGCCAGCCATCGCGGTGCTCAGCCGCCATCGTTAAGGCTTGATTTACCTTAATTGCGGTCCGAGTCGATATCATAGCGCATTCTTACGCGTCTGTCCGTCGCCATGACGCGCCGAAAGCCGCCCCTTTCGTAGAAGCGCACGGCCCGCGAATGGGTAAACACCGTGACTTCGGCCGGCGTACCGTCCTCCCGCGCCCGGCGGGTCACGCCCTCCAGTACCCGCGCGCCGAGTCCCGCGCCCCGCGCGGCGGGGGTCAGAACGAGATAAAGCAAATAAAGCGAGCCCGGGGTCCGGCGCAGGCTAACAACCCCGCACTCGGCCCCGTCGTGGATGATGATCCGGTCGGTGCCGGGCTCCAGGCTGCGCCGGACGGCCCGACATTCGCGGGCGGTGTCCCACGGACCATGGGCCTCGGCGATCGGAGTCATTTCGCGGATGATCAGGTCGGCGAGCCGGTCGAGATCCCGCTCGCTCGCAGGGATCAGCGCGAGGCCGTCCACGACCGTCAGCCCTCGGCGCGGCGCCGTTCGGACGCGCGGATCTTGCGGCTTTCGGATTTGAGCTGACCGCAGGCGGCCAGAATGTCCCGCCCGCGCGGTGTGCGCACCGGACTGGCATAGCCGGCCCGGTTCACGACATCGGCGAAGCGCTCGATCTGATCCCAATCCGAGCAGTCATAAGGCGAGCCGGGCCAGGGATTGAACGGGATCAGATTGATCTTGGCCGGAATGCCTTTGATGAGCTGCACCAGCGCCTTGGCGTCGGCCAGGGAGTCGTTGACCCCCTTGAGCATCACATATTCGAAGGTGATCCGCCGGGCATTGGACAGGCCGGGATAGGCGCGGCAGGCGTTCATCAGTTCGGCAATCGGATATTTCCGGTTGAGCGGCACCAGTTCGTCGCGCAAGTCGTCGCGCACCGCGTGGAGCGAAATCGCCAGCATCACGCCGATCTCGTCACCGGCGCGCGCCATCATCGGCACGACCCCGGCGGTGGACAGGGTGATCCGGCGTTTCGACAGCGAGACGCCTTCATTGTCCGAGACGATCTCGAGCGCGGTTTTGACATTGTCGAAATTGTAGAGCGGCTCGCCCATGCCCATCATCACGACATTGGTGATGGCGCGCTCCTCCGCGCGGGCGCCGGGCTCCGGCCACTCGTTGAGCGCATCGCGGGCCACCAGCACCTGAGCGACGATTTCCTCGGGCGTCAGATTGCGCACCAGGGGCTGGGTGCCGGTGTGGCAGAAGCTGCAATTCAGGGTGCACCCCACCTGCGAGGAGACGCACAGGGTGCCCCGGTCGGCATCGGGTATGAACACGGTTTCGACTTCGATGCCGGGCGCTGGGCGCAGCAGCCATTTGCGGGTCCCGTCCTCGGAGATCTGAGCCGTGACGATGTCCGGCCGGGCCAGGGTGAACCGATCCGCCAACGCTTCGCGCAGATCCTTGGACAGGTTCGACATGGCCGCGAAATCGGTCGCGCCGCGCACATAAATCCAGTTCCAAAGCTGGCGGGCGCGCATGCGGGCCTGGGCGTCCGGCACACCGGTATCGCCGAGGCAGGCGGTCAGATCGCTGCGGGACAGGCCGACAAGAGAGGGCTTTTGGGAACCGGCGGGCGCGCCGGTCTCGACCCGGCCGGGGAACACAAGCGCATGACGCCCGCGCGGGGCGCGGGCGTCTGTATTGCCGGTGGAGGGAACCGCGGACATGTCTGCCTTTACCCTTTCCCGCGCGGCGGCGGGTCGCCGGGCGCGCGGTTACTTACATTCTTCGTCGATCCGCTCCAGGGCCGCCGTGAAGCCCACGAGGGAATACTGGTCGGTCGAAACCGTGCCCCGGGCCGACCGGCCAGTGATGGTCATATTGGCACCGCGCTTCATGGACTCAATGAGACGGCGCTCGGCCGCCGTATCGGCGATCCAGGCACGTTCTTCATTTTCCTCGTTTTCGGTGTCCAGCACCATGTCGAATTTGTCGGAGCCGACTTCGACATTCGGCGTGCTCGACGGACCGAACGGATACCCGATCACCACGCTGGGCTGGGCGTAAATGTTCTCGCTCGGCCAATGGGTCACGAGGAAGAACACATCGCCCCGGTTCCGGCCCCGATTGGAGAGGCGCTTCTCCTTGGGGTCCGACACGATAAAACAGGTTTTGGCGGCACCCTGGCTCAGGGTGAACGCGGTCCAGGCGTCGTAGCGGCCGAGCACCTTGGGCTCATCGGCGCGGGCCACGGCAATGGACATAAAAGCAATGGCGCCGAGGGCGACCATACGGGAGAGAGAAATCATCGCCTTACGGATCATGATGGCTCGACGGTCCTCTATCAAACGGTCAGCAAGCGGTAACGCCGCTATGCAATATAACGCGAACCGGCGGCCTTGCCGACCGGCTGCGTGACAGACTCGAGGGTACTGGGGCCAAAGTAAGGCGCTTGACATGTCCCTGCAATCGGCCCTTCCCCAACCGGTCCGACACTCTGCCCGATTCGGTCTGCGCGCGCTTCTCCCGTCTCGCCGGCCGGGCTGGAATCAGGATCATGGACAAGCCGGTGGCGGGCTGCAAAATACCGCAGTGTCCAAACGACCCTGTATGAGTACCGTTCAACCGTGACCCAGCCGACGCCCAGTTCCGCCGCCCTGATCGATCGCGAGCGTCTCGCCGATTGCATCGAAGCCGTGGCTCAACGCCAGGACCGGTCGGCCTTTGCTGAGTTGTTCGATTATTTCGCGCCGCGGGTGAAAGGCTACGTCATCAAACTAGGCGCCGATCACGCGGCGGCCGAAGAGGTCGTCCAGGACGTGATGCTCACCGTCTGGCGCAAGGCGCATATGTTCGACCGGCGCCAGGCGTCGGTGGCGACCTGGCTGTTCACCATCGCGCGGAACCGGCGGATCGATCTGATCCGGCGGGCCAAACATGCCCAGCTCGATCCGGAGGATCCGCATTTTGCGCCCAACCCGGAACCGGCACCGGACGAGAACCTGGAAGCGGTCCAGGCTGAGGGCCGTTTGCACGAGGCCATGAAGGACCTGCCGCCCGAACAGGTGGATCTCCTGCATCTGGCCTTTTTCAAGGGACTGAGCCATCGCGAGATCGCCGATCAGACCGGAATTGCGCTGGGAACCGTCAAATCCCGGCTTCGGCTCGCCTTCGGCCGCCTGCGGTCGTCCCTCGATGGCGAGGTGTAACTCAAACCTGACATAAAAAAGCGGCCAGCCCACTTGGCAGCCCAAGCGAGCGCTCTAACTTGGCAAACATCATGATGCAAGAACCGACATACCACCCCGACGATGAGATCCTGGCCGCGGTCGCCGCCGGCAGTGCGGATGCCGGCTTATCCCTCGCCGTCGAAACCCATGCCGCGCTGTGTCCGACCTGTGCGCAGGCACTGAAGCAATATGCCGTCATAGCCGGCGCCTTGTTCGAGGCGGTACCGGGCGAGCCGGTCAGCGACGGGTGCCTCGACGCGGTCTTCGCTGCCATCGATGCCAGCGCGCCGGCCGCCGGGGTGGCGTCGGAAATCGCCATTTCGCTTGACCCTGACCTCGATAAGCTGCCGCAGCCGATCCGGGCGATTGCGCGGGATGCCGCCAAGCACTCCGGCTGGCGGTCGCATTTGCCGGGCATCCGCACCCTCGATCTCGCGGACCGCGATAGGGCCGGGGACATCGACCGTGAAACGAGGCTGATCCGGCTGGAGCCGGGCTGCGGGTCGCCGCGCCATACGCATAAGGGCATGGAATACACCCTGGTGCTCACCGGCGCATTCTCGGATGACCATGGCCGCTACGGTGTCGGCGATTTTGTCGCCGCGTCGCCGGATGTGGTGCACCGGCCGATTGCCGAAGAGGGCGAAGCCTGTATTTCCCTGGCCGTAACGACCGCGCCGCTGCAATTCACCGGTGCGCTCGGTCTGCTTCAGCGGGTTATGGGCACTTAATTTAGGCCGAGCGTCCGGTCCGGGTCGAAGGCCGCTTCGGATTGGTGCGCATTGCGTCTTTCAGCACATCATCACCGTGCACCGGTGCGGCCATCGGACCGGCCGGACCGCCCGGCATAATCGGACGGTCGGCAAACCGGCTCAAGCTGGTAAGCCGGTCATACATGACCAGCGCGCCGGCAATCCCGACATTCAGACAAAATTTGGTGGGGATCTTGATGACGTGGTCGGCCCGCTCGACCAGCGCGTCCGACAGATTGCCCCGCTCCCGGCCCAGCACATAAGCGGCGTTGAGGGGGTGGCGGAAGGACGGCAGGTCCACCGCGTCGTCCAGAAGCTCGATCCCGACAAGCTGGCAGCCGCGCGGCAGGGCCATGTCCTCGACCACCGCCCAATCGTAATAGGGCACATGGCCGAGCGCCTGACTGGTGTCGGACATGGCGTCACGCGCCTTGTAGTGGGCGTTCACCGTGAAGACGAAACTCGCCCCGAACGCATGGGCCGTGCGGAACAGATTGCCGACATTGAACGGCTTGCTGATCCCTTCCACACCGATACCGAAATAGCCGCGCACCGCCTTGGCTCTCCTGACTGCTGTTGTGGTCTCACGGGCCGCACCGTGGGCCAGCGGGGCCAGCCTTGGCAAGGGCCGCGATGGGAGCCCGCCCAGGCTTGCGGGCGATGAAGCCAAGTGACATGAAGGGCGGCGCCGTTCGGTGCGGTTCTGGGAGTGCGTCCATGAGCAATCCAGTCCTGGTTGAGGTCGTGCGCGGCGATTTGGTCGAAAGCCGCCATCGCGGGGCCTTCGCCGTGATGGGCGGGGCCGGGCTTGTGCTGGCCTCGGCCGGGGAGATCGACCTGCCGGTGTTTCCGCGCTCGGCCGTCAAGACCTGGCAGGCAGCGGCGGTCGTCGAGAGCGGCGCGGCGGATGCCGCCGGGTTTACCGAGGCCGAACTGGCGCTGGCCTGCGCGTCCCATGACGGCGCGCGCCGTCACGTGCAGACCGCCGAGGCGATGCTCAACAAGGTCGGCGCGGGCGTCGGCGATCTCGAGTGCGGCGCCCAGCCGGTGCGCGATCCGGAGGAAGCACGGCGTCTCGCGCGCCAGGGCGCGGAGCCTACGCCGCTCCACAACAATTGTTCCGGCAAACATGCCGCGTTTCTGGCGCTGGCCCGCCATTTGGGCGCGCCGCTCAAGGGTTACACGCAGCCCGATCATCCGGTCCAAATCCGGGTCCGCGAAACCCTGGGCGCGATCTGCAAGACCGACCCGGCGCGCTTCGGAATCGGGACCGACGGTTGTTCGGCCCCCAATTTCTCGATGCCGCTTTTGGTGATGGCGTTCGGCCTGGCCCGCTGCGCCGAACCCTGGCGCCTTGAACCCCGCCTTGGCGCGGCGGTCCGCCGGCTGTTCGCGGCCCAGGCGGCCTATCCGGAGATGGTGGCGGGCGAGGGGCGGCTCGACACCGGCGTGATCCGGGCGACGCGGGGCGATGCAATCATCAAGACCGGGGCCGAAGGGGTCTATGCCGCGATGCTTCCTTCCCGCGGCCTCGCCATCGCCGTGAAGATCGACGATGGAGCAACCCGCGCGGCGGAGTCGATTGTGTGCGAATGGCTGGTGCGGTCCGGTGTTCTTGAAGCGGGCGCGCCGGTTCTGCAACCCTTTCATAAGCCGGCGCAGATCAACTGGCGGGGGCTGGTCACGGGCCAGATCCGCCCGGCGTCGGCCCTGTTCGGCTGACCGCCGCTCAGGTTTTCTTGGAAGTAAGGCCATGTCTCTTTTCGAGCGCGCGGGCGCGCGGTCTGCCGGTCCCCGGATCGGCCTTGCCTTAGGCTCGGGCGCGGCGCGCGGCTGGGCTCATATCGGCGTGATCGAAGGGCTGCTTGAGCTTGGGATCCGTCCTAATGTGATCGCGGGCAGTTCCATCGGGGCTCTGGTCGGCGGGGCCTATGCCGCCGACAAGCTCGATGCGCTGAAGGACTTCGCGCTGTCGCTCGATATGTTCCGCATGATGAATTACTTCGACTTGAGCTTCGGCAAGGGTGGGGTGATTGCCGGGCGCAGCCTGTCGTCCTGGTACGGCGGACTGCTCGACCATCCCCGGTTCGACGATCTGGCGATGCCCTTCGCCGCCGTGGCGACCGACATCAAAACCGGGCGCGAAATCTGGCTGCGCGAGGGGTTGGTCACCGACGCGGTGCGGGCCTCGATCGCGATCCCAGGTATTTTCGAGCCGGTGCCCCGGGCCGGGCGGTGGCTCGCCGATGGCGGTCTCGTCAATCCGGTGCCGATTTCGGTGGCGCGTGCGTTCGAAGCCGATGTGGTCATCGCGGTCGATCTCAACGCGGACACGTTCCGCCCGTCGCCGGGCAGCCTGCGTCATCCCGAACCGCGGCCGGTGCCCCAGGACGGGTCGGGGTGGTCCTGGCTCGACGATCTGGCCGATCATTTGCCGGCCAGTATGAAGCGGGGCACAAACCGGTTTATTCGCGCGCTCCTCGACCCCAAGGAACGCAGTCCGCAGCAGCTTGAGGTGGTGAACAACGCCATCGCGATCATGGGCGACCGGATCACCCGCGCCCGCGTTGCCGGCGAGCCGCCGGACATCATGATCACGCCGACCCTGGCCGACACCGGCTGGCTTCAGTTTCACGATGCCCGCGAGACCATTGCCGAGGGCCGCCGGGCGGTCGAGCGGATGCACGGGTCCATCAAGGAGGTCTTCGGCATCGAATTGGAAGCCCGGGCGGCGGAGCGCGCCGCGGTCCGGGAGGAGACTGGCCCGGGCCCGAATAAACGTGGCACACTGGGGCCGATGTGACCGGGGCCGGCTGTGTGCCGGTTCTGCCACGCCGTTAAGAAGCCGGGCGCCCAATGCGGCCCGCGATGAGAGGAGACTTCGCCCATGGCCATGATGAATGCCGTTCTGTGCAAAGAATTCGGTCCGCCCGAACGCCTGGTGATCGATCAGGTCGAGGCGCCGGAACCCGGACCGGGCCAGGTGCAGGTGGCGGTCAAGGCCTGCGGCGTGAACTTTCCCGACGTGCTGATCATTCAGGACAAGTATCAGTTCAAGCCGCCGCTGCCGTTCTCGCCGGGCGGCGAGATCGCCGGTGTGGTGGGCAAGGTCGGCGAAGGCGTGACCGCCGTGAAGACCGGCGACCGGGTGATCGCGTCCACCGGCTGGGGCGGGTTCGCCGAACAGGTCGTGGTGGACGAGCCGCGCATTATCGCGATGCCGGATCAAATGCCGATGACCGAGGCCTCGGCCTTCATCATGACCTATGGCACGTCGCATTACGCACTCAAGGACCGGGCCTATCTGAAGCCGGGCGAGAATCTCCTGGTGCTCGGCGCGGCGGGCGGCGTCGGGCTTGCCGCGGTCGAGCTTGGCAAGGTGATGGGCGCGCGGGTGATCGCCGCGGCCTCCTCGGAGGAAAAACTCGAAGTCTGCCGCCAGCACGGGGCGGATGAGACTCTGCTTTATCCGTCCGGGGAGCTTGACCGGGCCCAGCAAAAGGCCCTGTCGGACCAGATCAAGGCGCTCACCGGCGGCAAGGGCGCGGATGTGGTCTACGATCCGGTCGGCGGCGATTATGCCGAGCCGGCGATCCGCGCGACCAATTGGGACGGCCGGTTCCTGGTGATCGGCTTTGCCGGCGGGATCCCGCGCATCCCGCTCAATCTGACCCTGCTCAAGAGCTGCCAGATCGTCGGCGTGTTCTGGGGTGCATTCGTTGCGCGCGATCCGGAGCGCAACAAGGCGCATATCGCGGAGCTGATGCAATGGTATACGGAAGGTAAGATCCGGCCCCATGTGTCGGCGGCCTATCCGTTCGACCAATATGCCAGTGCGCTGAACGATCTGGCCGAGCGCCGCGCCAAGGGCAAGGTCGTCCTCGTCGTCGGCGAGGAGTAAGGGGCACCCGGCCTTGGCCCAGCTCGACACCATCGAGACCGCTGTGACCTCGGGCACGGTGACCGGTTCCGTCAGTGACCGGTTCCGGCCCGTGCTCGATGCCTTTGTGGAGAATTTCCGCACGCGCGGCGAGGTCGGCGCGGGGCTTTATATTCTCCATGAGGGCGAGGTTGTGGTGAGCGCCTGGGGCGGGCGGGCCAATCCGCGCGAGGCCAAGCCCTGGGTTCAGCAGACCATCGTGCCGGTGTTTTCGTGTACCAAGGCGGCGCTGGCCTTTTGCGCGCATTGGCTGGCGGAGCGTGGCCGGCTCGATCTCGATGCGCCGGTGATGGATGTCTGGCCGAATTACGCGACCGGCGGCAAACAGGCCACCACCACCCGCATGATGCTGGATCACACCGCCGGGGTCCCGGCGTTCCGGGATCCGGTCAAGGCGGGCGGATTTCTCGACTGGGCCTATATGGTGGACCGGATTGCGGCGGAGCCCGCCTTTTTCGAGCCGGGCACGCGCGGCGCCTATCATGGGCTGACCTATGCCTGGACCGTGGGCGAAGTCATCCGCCGGACGGCGGGTATGAGCGCGTCGGCGTTGTTCGCTCAAGAATTCGCCGAGCCGCTGGGGCTCGATTTCTGGATCGGTCTTCCCGATACGGAGGAAGAGCGTCTGGCGCGGGTGCTCCCGGCCCGGATCGATGCCTCGACGCCGCAAACCGCGTTTGCCAAGGCCGTCAATGACCGGTCGTCGATCCCGGGGCTGTTCCTGTTCAACGATGGCGGGTTCAACCCCAACCGGCGGGACTATCGGGCCGCCGAGATCGGCTCGGCCAACGGGGTGGCGAGCGCCGAAGGTCTCGCGCGGCTCTATCTGCCGGCCAGCCTCGGCGGGCGCTGGAACGGCATGCCGTTCTTCAGCCCCGAGCGTGTCGCTCAGATGGCGGTCACCACCAATGCCAGCCATTTCGACGCAACCTTGTGCCTGCCGACCCGGTTCGGCCCGGGCTTCATGCACTCCATGGACAACCGGCATCTGGAAAACCCTCCGGCGGGCAGCGTGATCCTGTCGCAGACCGCCTTCGGTCATGGCGGCGCGGGCGGGTCCATCGGATTTGCCGATCCCGCCACCGGGCTCGCCTTTGGCTATGTGATGAATCAGATGGGTCTGGGGCAGCTCTTGAATGCCCGGGGTCAGGCGCTGATCGATGCGGCCTTCACCGTGCTGGGGTACCGGCCCGCGCGCGGCGCCTGGATGCCGCCGCGGTGATGAGCCCCGGCGATCTCAACGCGGTGCTGGCCGATGTCGCCGGGGCCATGGCGCCCCATCGCGGATCGGGCCAGGTGGCGACCTATATTCCGGCCCTGGCCGAAGCCGATCCCAACGGGTTCGCCATCGCCGCCGCGCTCACCGACGGCACCATGGCGTCGGCTGGTGACGCGACGGCCGCCTTTTCGATCCAAAGCATCTCGAAAGTCTTTACACTGACCATGGCGCTTGAGTCGGCCGGTGCGGCGGTTTGGCACCGGGTCGGCTGCGAACCCTCGGGCACGCCGTTCAATTCCATCGTTCAGTTGGAGCGCGAGAACGGCATACCCCGCAATCCCTTCGTCAATGCCGGTGCCATTGCGATCACGGATCTGCTGCTCGCTGAGCGCGGCGCCGCCGCGGCGTGTGATGCAATTCTCGGCTTTGTCCGTCAGGTGGCGGACGATCCGTCCATTGCCATCGACGCGGCCATTGCCCGGTCGGAAGCTGAGCATGGCGCGCGCAATGCCAGTCTGGCCCATTTCATGAAGAGTTTCGGCACCCTGACCTGCCCGGTCGAGGATGCGCTCCATGTGTATTTTCATCAGTGTGCCATCACCATGACCTGCCGCCAACTCGCCCGGGCCGGATTGCATCTGGCCGCCGGCGGCACCGATCCGCTGACGGGCCAGCGGCTTGCCGCGCGCGAGACGGTGCAGGCGGTCAATGCCCTGATGCTGACCTGCGGGCATTACGATGCCTCGGGGGATTTTGCGGTGCGCATTGGTCTGCCGGGCAAGAGCGGTGTGGGCGGCGGCATTCTGGCGGTTGTCCCCGGGGAGGCGGCGGTTGCCGTATGGTCACCCGGACTCAATGCCAACGGCAATTCCCTGGTCGGCACCCTGGCGCTGGAGGATCTGGCCCGGCGGACCGGCTGGAGTTTGTTCCGCTCAACGCCAATGTGACAGCCGCGGGGCCCGCCGACCTCGATTAGCGCGTGTCTCGGGGCGCCGGTGCCGATACACTGACGGTAATGGCGCGTCGGCGCGCGAACAAAGGAGAGGGCTGATGATGACCTTCAAGACACGGATTGTTGGCGGCGTTCTGGCCGCGGCGATGGCCGGCGTAGCGGCGGTGCCGGCACTCGCGCAGGGCGACCGGTTCGCCGCCGTTGAAATTCAGACCACCGATCTTGGAAACGGCATGTATATGCTGGTCGGCGCGGGCGGCAATATCGGCCTGTCGGTCGGCGATGATGGCGTCTTCATGGTGGACGATCAGTTCGCCCCGCTCAGCGATAAGATCAAGGCCGCGGTCGCGGCGATCACCGACGATCCGGTGAAATATGTGATCAACACCCATTGGCATTTCGACCATGTGGGCGGCAACGAAGCCTTCGGCGAGACCGGCTCGATCATCGTCGCCCATGAGAATGTGCGCAAGCGGATGAAGACCGGGGCCGATGCCGCGACCTTCGGCCGGGTCATTCCGCCCGCCGCCGACGGCGCCCTGCCGGTCATTACGTTCACGGACAATGTGACCTTCCACATGAATAGCCTTGAAGCGCGGGTCTATCATCTGCCCCAGGCGCATACGGATGGCGACGCGATCATCCATTTCGTCGGTGCCGATGTGATCCATATGGGCGACATCATGTTCAATGGGCGTTATCCGTTCATCGACATCAACTCCGGCGGCAGCGTCCAGGGCGTGCTGGCGGCCTATGAGACGGCAATCGACCTGGCCGGGCCGGAGACCACAGTGATCCCGGGGCATGGTCCGCTTGGCGATAAAGCGGCGCTTGAATCCAATTACGCGATGATCAAGACCGTGCGGGATCGGGTGGCCGGAGCGATGGCCGAAGGCAAGAGCCTGGAAGAGATTCAGGGCGCGGGCCTTTTGGCGGATCTCAACGAGACTTACAGCAGCGATTTCGTCAATGAGGAGCGGATCCTCGCGGCGGTCTATACATCGCTGACGGCGGGGAACTGATACCCATTCATGAGCCGGGGGCGCTTGGCGCCTCCCCAACAGCCTGGATCGCGAATGTCACGATGGGAAACGGCGCGCACCCGTGCGTCGTCGAGATGGGATGCACTGCCGGCGGCGCTGAAAGGCTCGTTCTGGATGCTCGGCTCGGCGCTCCTGTTCGTCGTCATGGCGAGCCTTGTGAAATTTCTCGGCCAGGGCATGCATCCGGTCCAGGTGGCGTTCTTCCGGTCGCTGACCGGCCTGTTCATCATTGTGCCGCTGATTGCGCGCAGCGGCATGGGCGGGTTCAAAACCACCCGGCCGCGTCTCCATCTGGCGCGGGGGATCTGCGGATCGCTCGGCATGATGTGCGGCTTTTATGCGTTCACCTATCTGCCGCTGGCCGATGCCACCGCGATCAGTTTCGCGCGCGCGCTGTTCCTGGTGCCGCTTGCCATCGTGATCTTGTCCGAGGTGGTCGGTCTGCGGCGCTGGGCGGCGACCCTTGTCGGCTTTCTCGGAGTGCTGATCATCCTGCGCCCCAGCGGATCGACCGATCCGGCGGCCCTTGTGGCGGTCGCCCATGCGCTGTTCGTGGCGTTGGCGCTCACCTGCGTGAAACTCTTGTCGCGCACGGATCAGGCGCTGACCTTGCTGCTCTATTCCGGGCTCATCGGCACGGTGATGACGGCGATCCCGACGGTGCTGCTGTGGCATCCGCCGACCCTGGAGGAGTATCTGCTGTTGGGGCTGATGGGCCTTGTGGGGCTGGCGGCCCATAATTGTCTGGTGCGCGCCTATGCTGAAGCCGATGCCACCGCCCTTGCGCCGCTCGATTACACGCGCCTCTTGTTCGCGACCGCCGCGGGCTTCCTGTTCTTTGCGGATATTCCGGATCTCTGGACGATCCTGGGTGCGGCGATCATCGTCGCCTCGACCCTCTACATCACCATCCGGGAGGCGCGGGTCTCCGGCGCCCGCCGGCTGGAGGCCGAAACCCGGCCCACAGGGCCGGATGTTTAGGCCTCTTTCAGGGTCTCGAGTGTTTCGCGGGCGCGGTCCCGGTGCCCTGGCGTGATGCTGGCGGCCACGGTTCTGATGGCGGCCAGGAGCACGGCGGCATCGTCGGTGAAGCCGAACCCGATGAACACATCCGGCACCAGATCCACCGGGGCAATGAAATAGGCCAGGGCCGCCAGCAGCGTCGCCCGGACCCTTAAGGGGGTCTTGGGATCGAGCGCGCAGTAATAGGCCGCGAGCAGGTCCTCGGCGAAGGACAGCCGGCCGACCACCCGCTTCAGTTTGGGCCAGAACCCCTCGCGGACGGTCTTTTCGTCTTTCTCGAAGCGCGCCCGGTCGGCCGCGGGCACAAGATCGCCGCCCGAAGTCGGCCCTGCCGCTCCGTCACCTGGATTTTTTCCGCTGAAAGGCTCGTCCGGTGATGTCATAGGGCTAATATGCGGTCTTGAAGCGGTGATGCAACGCACCGGCTGCCGCGGCGACGCGGAACAGGATCAAAGCACCAGCACCACAGGAGAGGAATCCATGGAACTCAACAGTTCGGGCAGTGCCGTCATTACGGGCGGTGCGTCGGGTCTCGGGGAAGCAACCGCGCGGGAACTGGCGTCGAAAGGCGTCAAGGTCGCGCTGTTCGACCGCAACGAGGAGCGCGGGGTGCAAGTCGCCAATGACCTGGGCGGCACGTTCTGCGCGGTCGATGTGACCGACGAGTCGAGCGTCGTCTCCGGCTTCGAGAAAGCCCGGTCGGCCCAGGGCCAGGAGCGCATTCTGGTGAACTGCGCCGGGCTCGGCATCGCGGTGAAGACCGCCAGCCGCGACAAGGAAACCGGCGAGGCCAAGCATCATCCGCTCGATGCGTTCAACTTCGTCATCCAGGTGAATCTGGTCGGCACCTTCCGCTGCATCACCCATTCGGCCCAGGGCATGCTGAGCCTCGATCCGATCACGGAAGATGGCGAGCGCGGCGTGATCGTCAACACCGCGTCGGTCGCGGCCCAGGACGGTCAGATCGGTCAGGCGGCCTATTCGGCGTCCAAGGGCGGCATTGTCGGCATGACCCTGCCCATTGCGCGGGACCTGTCGCGCGAAGGCATCCGCTGCAATACGATCCTGCCGGGCCTGTTCAACACGCCGCTCTTGGCCGGCGCGCCGGAAAATGTCCGGCAGGCGCTCGGCGCCCAGGTGCCGTTCCCGCCGCGCCTCGGCAACCCGCCGGAATACGCCATGCTGGCCCGCCAGATCTGCGAGAACGGCATGCTCAACGGCGAATGCATCCGGCTCGACGGCGCGATCCGCATGGCGCCGCGATAAGTCTTGTTTCTCGCTTCCGTTGGGCGCGGCCCTGGCGGGCCGTGCTC
>CAZHDI010000071.1:0-16906 GCA_964531285.1 uncultured Alphaproteobacteria bacterium
GGGCCCGCGTTCGCTCGTTATTCTCGATGAGATCGGCCGCGGCACCGCGACCTATGACGGGCTCTCGATCGCCTGGGCGGCGCTGGAACATCTGCACGACGTCAATGCCTGCCGGGGCCTGTTCGCGACCCATTATCACGAGTTGACCGCGCTCGGGACCAAGCTGCCGGGCCTGGGCAATCTCACCGTCAAGGTGAAGGAATGGAAGGGCCAGGTGGTGTTCCTGCATGAGGTTCATGAAGGGACCGCCAACCAGTCCTACGGCATTCAGGTCGCCAAGCTGGCCGGGCTGCCGGCGCCGGTCATCGCGCGCGCCTCAAGCGTGCTGGAAAGCCTGGAACAGGGCCGGTCATCCGGAAAAGCGACCGTCCTGATCGATGAATTGCCCTTGTTCGCCGCGATGGACCCCGTTTCAAGCAATGCTCAGGACAGCGCCGTCGAAGCCGCGCTCCAGGATCTCGATCCCGATGCCCTGACCCCGCGCGAGGCCCTGGCCGCGCTTTATGACCTGAAAGCGAAACTCTCATGATCCGGATGGTTTTGCCCGCCGCCCTTGCCGGCCTATGTCTGGCACTGATCGCCTGCGGTCCGGACCCGGAACGCCCGGCGAACGCGCCCGATGAGGGCGTGGTCTATCACATGGGCAACACGGCCGAGCCCGCCTCGCTCGATCCCCACCGGGTTCAGGGCGTGGAGGAAATGGCCGTCGTCAACGATCTTTTCGCCGGGCTGATGACCGATGCGGCGGACGCCAGCCCGCTCCCCGGCGCCGCTGAGTCCTATACGATCAGTCCGGACGGTCTGACCTATACCTTCACCATGCGCGACGGGCATGTCTGGTCCGACGGCACGCCGGTGACGGCGGAGGATTTCGTGTTCGCGCACCGCCGGTTCCTGGATCCCGCGACCGCGGCGCAATACGCCGCCCTGTTCTATCCCATCAAGAATGCCCGCGCGGTCAATGGCGGCACGCTGCCGCCCGAGGCGCTGGGCGTCGCGGCACCGGATGCGCGCACCTATGTGATGACCCTGGAGCACCCGGCGCCGTATCTGCCGGAACTGTTGACCCTGCCGCCGTCCTTTCCCGTGCCGCGCCATGTGATCGCGGCCCATGGCGCCGATTGGATCAAGGCGGAGAACATGGTGTCGAACGGCGCCTACACCTTGAGCGACTGGCGTCCCAACGAAGTCATCCGCCTGGAGAAGAACCCGACCTATTTCGACGCCCCCACGGTCGCCATCGATACGGTCTTCGTCTATCCGACCGAGGACCGGGGCGCCGCGATCCGCCGGTTCCGGGCCGGGGAACTCGACAGCAACTCCGACGTGCCCGCCGCACAGGTGCCGCTGTTGCGCGAAACGATGCCGCAGGTTTTGCGTATCTCGCCGCGCCTGCAAACACTCTATGTAACCTTCAACACGCGGATCGCGCCGTTCGATGATCCGCGCGTGCGCACGGCTCTTGCCATGGCGCTCGACCGGCGCACCATTGCCGAGGATATTTTCAACGGCCTGTTCGTGCCCGCTTATGCGTTCGTGCCGCCGGGTATCGCCAATTATCCGGGGACGGCGCGCTTCGGTTGGGCCGATGACGCCATCGCCGACCGCCGGGCCAAAGCCCGCAGCCTTCTGGAAGAGGCCGGGTTCTCGGACGAAACGCCCCTGCGCTTCACGTTCCGGGTTTATAGCGGCACGGACAATCGCCGGCGGGCGGTGGCCATGGCCGCCATGTGGGCCGACATCGGTGTCGAAGCCCGGATCCTTCAGGCGGAAAACAAATCTCACCTGGCCGCCGTGCGCGCGGGCAATTTCGAGGTCGCCGACGCCAACTGGGTCGCCGATTTCAATGACCCGGTGAACTATCTGTTCCTGCTCGATTCCGAGACCGGGCAACTCAACTATTCCGGCTATGCCAACCCCGCCTATGACGCGCTGCTGGCCCGCGCCGAACGCACCCTCGACCTTACGGCGCGCGGCGCGCTGTTGAGCGAGGCCGAAACCATGATGCTGGCGGACACGCCGATCGCGCCGGTGCTGTACGGCACCAACCGCGCGGTCGTGGGCCCCCATGTCCGGGGTTATGTTGACAATGCGGTCAATGAGCACCCCACCCGGTTCCTGCGGATCGACGAGGCGGCGCGGCCCCGGTAGACTGCCCGAAAGCCAGGGACCGCAGCGCCGATGAACACCAGCCTCGATGATATCGCCCCCCTGCCGCCCGCCGGGGCGGCCGCGCTGATCGATGCCGAGACGCTGGCCGACCGGCTCCAGAGCGTCGGGCGCGATACGGCCTTGAGCGACGGGGACGCCCAGGCCGCCGCCATCGAGATCCTGCGGGCCGCCGAGGCCGAGAGCCGGGCCGCCGCCCGCGCCCGTCTCGATGCCGGCGCCGGGGGGCTCCATCTGGCCCGCGCGCTTAGCGGTTACCGCGATATGATCATTCGCAGCCTGAGCGAATTCGCCGCGGCGCGCATCGCGCTTGGCCATGCGGGTATCGAGAATGTCGCCGTGGCCGCCGTGGGCGGCTACGGACGCGGCACGCTCGCGCCGCTCTCGGATGTGGACCTTCTTTTTATCGTTCAGGATACGAACGATCCGGTTGCCGCCAAGGTCATCCAGCTTGTGCTCTATGCGCTGTGGGATTGCGGCATTGTGGTCGGCCATGCCACACGGACCCTCGATGAATGCATCGATCTGGCCCGTTCCGACATGTCGATCCGCACAGCCGTTCTGGAGGCCCGCTTTTTAACCGGCGACAGCCGGTTGTTCGCGATCCTGCGGAACCGGTATTGGAGCGAAGTCGCCGCCGAGGTCTCCGATTTCGTCGAGGCCAAGCTCGCCGAACGCGATGCCCGCCACGAGCGCGAGGGCAATTCACGCTACCGGGTCGAACCCAATATCAAGGACGGTAAGGGCGGTCTGCGGGATCTTCACACCCTGGTGTGGATCGCCAAATATGTGTTCCGGGTCGATCAGCCTGCGGATCTTGTGGAAGCGGGCCTGCTCACGGCCCAGGAATACAACACCTTCCGCCGCTGCACCGCCTTTCTCTGGGATGTCCGCGTGCATCTCCATATGCTCACGGGCCGCCCCGAGGAGCGCCTGACCTTCGACATGCAGACCGCGATGGCCCGGCGCATGGGCTATGTCGCGCCCGAAGGCGGGGACGGCGCCCTGGCGCGCGGCGTCGAGGCGTTCATGAAAACCTATTTCCTTGTGGCGCGTGAGGTCGGTCAGTTGACCGGGATCATCTGCACCGCACTGGAGATGAAGCACGCCAAGGGCACGCCGGGTCAGGTCTGGGCGCGCTCCGACGCGGCGGCACCGATCAAGGACTGGCCGCAATTCGTGATGGAATCGGGACGCGTTGCCCTGTCGCGCGATACGCTGTTCGCGGACGATCCCGCCAACCTGATCCGCCTGTTTGCCGTGGCCGACGCCACCCGCAGCTATATCCACCCGGTCGCCCTGCGCACCGTGGCCCGCTCGCTCTATCTGATTACCGAGGAGATGCGGGCCGATCCAGCCGCCAATGCCCTGTTCGTCGATATTCTCGCCGCGAGCAACGACCCCGAACGGGTCCTGCGCCAGATGAACGAGGCCGGGGTCCTGGGCTTGTTTATCCCCGATTTCGGCCGTGTCGTCGGCATGATGCAATTCAACATGTACCACCACTTTACGGTGGACGAGCATTTGCTGCGCGCGGTCGGCGAGCTGCGAAAAATCCTCGACGGAAGCTTGAGTGCGGATTTTCCGCTGGCGGACCGGATTGCCCGGAACATCCGGGCCCGGCGCGCCTTGTTCGTGGCCATGTTTCTCCATGACATCGCCAAGGGGCGGGAGGAGCATCATTCGATTGTCGGGGAACGGATCGCCCGGGCACTCGGCCCCCGGCTGGGGCTCACCGCGGCCGAGACCGACACCGCCGCCTGGCTGATCCGCCAGCACCTGCTGCTCTCCGATACCTCCCAGCGCCGGGACATTTACGATCCGCGCACGGCGGCGGGTGTGGCGGCGGAGGTCAAGACCCGCGAGCGCCTGCGCCTGCTCTTGATCATGACAATCGCGGATATTCGCGCGGTCGGGCCGGAAACCTGGAACAGCTGGAAGGCCCAGCTTCTGGAAGAACTGTATCTTGAAGTGGAGGTGCGGCTGGGCGGCGATGACAGCGCCGGCCAGCAGCGCCACCGCATCGCGGCGCTCATGGCCGAGGGCTTCGGGCCGCTCACCGGAACAGCGGTTCAGGAGCGCGCGGCGCGGCGGTTCAGCGGCGGCTACTGGCTCGGCGTGCCGCCCGAATACTATGCCCGCCATGCGCGCCTGATGGATATTGCCGAAGCGCGGCATGCGGCGGGGCGGCCGATCCTGCTGGTCGATGCCCAGCGCGAGGCGGAGCGGGATGTGACCGCCGTGACGGTCGTGACCGCCGACCGGCCGGGCCTCTTCGCCATGCTGGCCGGCGCGCTTGCCTTGTCGGGCGCGGTTCTGGTCGGCGCCAAGGCGTTCACCACCGTCAACGGCATCGCGCTCGATCTGTTCGATATTCAGGATACGGACGGCGCGGCCTATGGCGGCCCCAATCGCCTTCAGCGTCTGCGCGAGCGCATTCTCGGCCTGATGGCCGGCACCGCCACGCTTGAGGATGTTCAGCCGCGCCGCCGCATGCCGGACCGCGAGCAGGCCTTCACCGTGCCCCCCGATGTCAGTTTCGACAATACCGCTTCGGACATTCACACCGTGGTTGAGATTTCGCACCGAAACCGGCCGGACCTGCTGTACCGGGTCGCGGCGGCCATGCGCGATATGGGCCTGTCCATCGTGTCGGCCCATTGCACGAGCTATGGCGAGTTGGCGGTTGACGTGTTCTACCTGAAAGACCGGGGCGGGCTGAAGATCACCCAGCCGGTGCTGCTGGACCGGATCGAACGGCGGGTGATCGAGGTGCTCGACGCTCATGGCTGAGACGGTCCCATTGGATGGAGCCTAGCCGGAACAACGCCTGCCATGGGCCAGCCGCAATCGGCGTCTAGGCCGTCAGCCATCGCGAGAGGGATGGACCGATGAATTTGATGCGCGCGGCCGCGACCGTCGGCGGCATGACCCTGATCAGCCGGGTTCTGGGCTTTGTGCGCGATGTGCTGATCGGCGGCGCGCTGGGCACCGGCCCGGTGGCGGATGCGTTCGTTGTGGCGTTCCGCTTTCCCAATCTGTTCCGGCGCTTCTTCGCGGAAGGCGCGTTCAACGCAGCCTTTGTGCCGATCTTCGCGCGCCAGCTTGAAGGCGAGGGGGCGGCCAGCGCCAAGCGCTTCGCCGAGGAGGCCTTCAGCGTCCTGTTCGTCACCTTGCTGGTGTTCACCGCCGCTGCGCAGATCGCCATGCCCTGGCTCATGGCCGCCATCGCGCCCGGCTTCATCGACGATCCCGAACGCTACGATCTTGCGGTGCTCTTTACCCGGATCGCTTTTCCCTATCTGATGTTCATGTCGCTGGTGGCGCTGTTCTCCGGCATCCTTAATTCGCTGCACAAATTCGCCGCCGCGGCCTTCGCGCCGGTGCTGCTCAATATCATCCTCATCGGGGCGATCGTCTTTGCCGCGCCGCATATGGCCACTGCCGGTCACGCGCTGGTCTGGGGCATCGCCTTTGCCGGGGTCGCCCAGCTTGGCCTTGTCGTCTGGGCGGCGATGCGCCAAGGCATGGGCCTGCGCCTGCGCTGGCCGCGTCTGACACCGGATGTCCGCAGGCTGATCGCGCTCGGCGTGCCCGGCGTGATCGCGGGCGGCATCACCCAGATCAATCTGGTGATCAGCCAGTTCGTCGCCAGCTTCCAGGACGGCGCGGTGTCGATCCTCTACTACGCCGACCGGATCTATCAGTTGCCCCTGGGTCTGATCGGCGTTGCCGTGGGCGTGGTGCTGCTGCCGGATATCGCCCGGCGCCTGCGCGGCCATGACGAGGCCGGCGCGCTTTCGGCCCAGAACCGGGCCCTGGAGTTTTCCATGCTGCTGACCCTGCCGGCGGCGGTCGCTGCGGGGGTCATTGCCGAACCGATCATCGCGGTGCTGTTCGAGGGGACCTCGCAGGCGCTGCTGGCGACCAGCAATTTCACCAGTGCCGACACCGAATTGACCGCCCTGGCGCTCACCGCCTTCGCCTTCGGCCTGCCGGCCTTCGTGCTCATCAAGGTGTTCCAGCCGGCCTATTTCGCCCGCGAGGATACGGTCACGCCGATGCACTACGCGGCCGTCAACACGGCGGTGAACATCAGTCTGGGGATCGCTTTGTTCGTGACCGTTGGGCTCGTGGGCCTCGCGGCGGCCACCTCGATCGCCGCCTGGGTCAATGCCGGGCTGCTGTTCCGGCGGCTGCGCCGGGACAAACAGATGGTCGCCGACCCCCGGCTGAAGACGCGCCTGCCGCGCATGGTTCTGGCCAGCGCGGGCATGGGGCTGGCCTTGTGGGGCCTCGCTCGGCTCGTCGATCCGCTTCTGGATGGGGCGTATCCGGGGCAGGTCGCGGCCCTCGCGGTGCTGGTGATCGGCGGTGTTGGGATCTACGGCGCCCTTGCGATCCTCACCGGCGCGGCGCGCCTGAGCGATCTGAAAGCGGGGTTCAAGGCAGATGCCCGCACCGCCCCCGTCGAGGCGGAGTGACCTTACTTATTCATCGATGAGGTTCAATATCTGTCCACATCGGAACTATGTGCCTTGATCGTGTCATGCCACGAAGTCGCTCAGCGCGGGCTGCCTCTATGGTTTGTTGGCGCCGGCTTGCCCCGACTCACGGCGTTGGCCGGGAATGCCAAACCCTATGCAGAACGGCGATTCGACTTTCCCTTTATTGGCGCTTACGCTCACGAGGCCGCCCAATCGGCATTAACCATGCCTGCCGCCGCCGAACATGTTGAATGGAGATCCGTGATGAGACCCGCCTTGTTGTTCTGTCTCATGATTGCTGTCGCGCTTGTCTCAGCGCCGCTGACCGTGAAAGCCGAAGGCACCGACGCGGTAAGTGAAGACCGCGTGGCTTTGGAACGCGATGCGCGCGCCGCCGTCGCCCGGCGCAATGCCGCCGTGAATGCCAATGATATCGACGCCTTCCTTGGTGCCTATCACCCTGACTTCAAAATTTATGAGTACCCGGACAAATTTCTGGGCACAGGCACGGACCGGATGCGAGACATTTTCGGGCCGATCTTCGCGGCGGGCGGGGCAGCCGTGACGGTCGGCGATCAAATGACGCTGGAACACACGGTCGTCAGCTTCGAGACCCTTTCGCTCAACGGTGTCGCGGAGGATCTGATCTCAATCTACACGGTAGAGAACGGACAGATCACGCAGGTTAGGTTGATTGAGTTGGAAGACTGATCAGATTACGGATTGTACCGTGTTTTTTCCAGAACGTTGAAAATGAAGAGCTTGGGAAGCGCGGTAAGGCGATTTCTCGCCTTACCGCGTTCCAAGCCAGTCTTGGCTCTGATCCTCTGGGTCAAAGGCGCGCAGCGCCGAAAATCCCGGCCGATACAAGATTGAGGGACCCTCAATCTTGACTCATCGCCCCGGGCGGCTAGGCTCCGCGCGGAATGGCGACAAAGCGGTAGTTCTCATGACCGGGCCCAAACCCTTAGCCGGCGCCGACGCGCGCCCCGGCCTGTCGATCCGGCTCTGGCATGCGGCCAGCGGCCTCTGGCGGCGCGTGCCCTGAGCCGATCCTCGCCTGCCTGCTTTTGCGTTTTCCAGGAACACCGATCCCATGTCCGATCTCGAGCCCGTCGCCTATACCGGCCCGGCGCGCGTCTTTTCCGGCGTGCAGCCCACCGGCAATCTTCATCTCGGTAATTATCTCGGCGCCATCAAGCGCTTTGTCGATATGCAACACACGCACGACTGCCTTTACTGCGTCGTGGACATGCATGCGATCACGGTGGCGCAGGAGCCGGAGACCCTGCGCCGGAACATCCGTGAGCTGACGGCGGCGTTCATCGCCTGCGGCCTGGACCCGGACAAGAACATCATCTTCAACCAGTCCCAGGTGCCCGCCCATGCCGAACTGGCTTGGGTGTTCAACTGCGTGGCCCGCATGGGCTGGATGAACCGGATGACCCAGTTCAAGGACAAAGCGGGCAAGGACAAGGAGAAGGTCTCGCTGGGGCTGTTCGCCTATCCCGCCCTATGGCCGCCGACATCCTGGCCTATAAGGCGACCCATGTGCCGGTGGGCGACGATCAGAAGCAGCATGTGGAGCTGGCGCGCGATATCGCCGCCAAATTCAACAACGACTTCGATGCCCCCGGCTTTTTCCCGCTGCCCGAACCGATCATCCAGGGGCCGGCGACCCGGGTCATGTCCTTGCGGGACGGAGCCAAGAAAATGTCGAAGTCCGACCCGTCGGATGCGAGCCGGATCAATCTCGTGGACGATGCCGACGCCATCGCCCAGAAGATCCGCAAGGCCAAAACCGACCCGGATCCGCTGCCCGAGACCGCCGAGGATCTGGAGGCACGGCCCGAGGCCCGTAATCTCGTCGGCATCTATGCCGCGCTCGCCGAGACCCGTGTTGACGATGTTTTGAGCGACTTTGCCGGTGCCGCCTTTTCGGTCTTCAAACCGGCGCTGGCGGACCTGGCGGTCTCAAAACTCGAACCCATCGGCGAAAAGGTGCGCAGATTGTGCGCCGACCCCGGCCAGATCGACTCCATCCTTGCGCAGGGGAGCGCGCGCGCCGCTGAAATTGCCGAACCGGTCATGGATGAGGTCAAGGATATTGTTGGGTTTATTCGTCACAATAGACTTGCCAATTCGGCACAGTCGGCCAATGTAACGCCCCAACGATGAGGTGGGTGCGCTGCAGCGTGCCGGATTGAGACGAGGCGGGACAATGCGTCAAGACCGGTTTCAGTGGGGGTTGCTTGGCTTCGGCGCCATTTTGGCGGTCGGCCTCATGGCCCTGGATCTGAGCGGTGCCTCGGTTGACGACACCAGCACGCGGATCGAGCCGTCCATCAAGGTGACATTCTCGTCCGCCCGCGCCCATCACCCGTGCTGCTGCCTGTTCGACGACGGCACAATGGATGTCATCGATGATCATGGCGCCTGCGAGAGTGACGGCGGCCAGTGCGTCGCCATGGAGCAGTGCACCGCCGAAGACTCGGATCGGCTCTTCACCCCGGAACGCCGTTGATCGTTTGGTCCTCCGATGGCCGTTGTACCTTCCGGGCCGGAGACTTTGACGGGCCGCGCCGGAACAAGGCGGCGTCCCGCCCATACCGGCCGTCATTCAGCCGCAGCGCCACAAGACCCAGACCTGTCGCGGCGAAGAGCAGGCCGACGGTCGCCGCGATCCGCAACAGCAGATTGTTGATATCGGTCCGCGCGCCGTAATCCATGATGTGCAGCATCCAGAACAGGTCATAGACCCGCCACCAGCCATTACGCTGGGCGACGATGCGGCCGTCATCGGGCGAGATATAAAGCGTGGTGCCGCGCTCATCGTTGAACCTTGCTTTCCAGACCGGCAGACGCCCGCGATATTCGCCCGGCGCCGCCTCCTCCAGAAAGTCGAGCGTGCCGACCACCGCCGCGCCCTGATAGGCGGTCTCGGCCACGACAAGGGCGGCTTGACGGCTCAGCGGCGACAGGGTCGTGCCATGGACTGCGTCGATCAGACGGCGGCCCTGGCCGCGCACCGTCACCCGATAGACCGGCCGCTCCAGAAACGCGATCAGTTCGACTTTCATGACACTCGCGGGCGCCAAGCCGATCAACACATCGTTGATCGGGATCAGCGGCGCCTGCGGATCGAGCGGGGCCGGGCCGTGGGCCGACCGCCGGTCAGCGCCCTGGACGGCATCCATGGGCAGCCAGGTCATGGCCACGCCGCTGGCCATCCACAACAGGACCTGCGCTCCGATGGCCAGTCCGAGCCACAGATGCAGCCGCGTGGTCCACGCCTTAAGTCCGTTCTGCCGGTGATTGACGCTCATTTGCCCGATTGACCCGAAAAAACAGCCGATTTGACAGGCGGTTGGCCGCAAAGTGTGCGGATGCTGCAAATCTGTCCGGACTGGATAGCGCCCGGCTGGACACCCTGGCCATATATACTAGGCTGAGATGGGACTTGTTACCGATATCCATCACGCCGTGGTGCGAGCGGCCGGAGCCGGACCAAAAACCAATGCAGGCCGACGGTGCGGGGGGCGCCGAAACCGGCCCGATCCGTTTCTTTCCAATCTGCCGATCCCGACCCATGACTGCGATCCGGCCGCACCGTTGTCCGGCCCGCCAGTGAAAGACGACACCGTGGCGATCCATGTTCAGATTCTCGATCTGATAATCGTGTGGGTGTTCTTTTCGTTTGCCGCCGGCGTGAGCTATCTCGCTGCGCAGCGCACCGATCTGGACACGGTCTGCCGGTGGGGTCTGGTGTTCGTCTCTGCAACCGCGGGCTTTGCCGGATTGCATCGGCTCGCGGACATGGTGGCGCTGTGGCTGCCGGTGGCGCCGCTTCAGGAGGCTCTCCTGTGGGCGACGGCACTGGTCGGCGTGGCAGGCGCCGTGATGACACTCCCCCTGATCCCTCGGCTCGCGGTTCCGGCAAAACGGCGGCCCCGCCGGGCGGCGGCGACCTCGCTTACGGAGGAAAATCGCAGACTCCGCGCCGCGGAGGCCGAGGTGATGGCGCTTGCCCGCGATCTGATGCGCGAAAACGCCGAACTGCGCGGAACGGCGCCGCGGGCCGAGGCGCCGGCTCCGAAGCCCGCGCCGCAGCCGATGCCGGTCCCGGCCAGCGCACCGGAGGGGGATATCCCGCCCTTGCGCATCCTGGCGGTGGACGACAATCCGGTGAACGGCGAGGTGCTTTATCATTTCCTGACGCGGGCGGGGCAGGCCCCCATCATTGTCGAAAGCGCCGAGGCGGCGATCCGCGCCGTGGCCTCGGGCGGCCTCGATGCGTTCGATGTGCTCTTGATCGACGTGGTGATGCCCGGAATGAGCGGGCTCGATCTGCTCGCGGTGCTCCAGGATGCCCAGGGCACCTCGGATCTGCCGGCGTTCACGGTCGCGATGACCGCCGATGCCGCCGACAACGCGCCGAGCCGGTATCTGGCAGCCGGGTTCGACGCCTATCTGGGCAAACCCATCGAACCGGCCGAGCTGCATCGTGTTCTCCTCACGGCGGCGCAGCGGCCGTGCCCGGACGGCCCGGGTCTCACATCGTCTCTTGATGGACCCTCAAGGCGGACCGATGTAGAGCATGACCAGACATCGCCCGACGGGAGGAGACAATGCAAGCAGGCCAAGCCATCCGGCGCGCCGGGACCGGCGTCGCCCGGTCGTTCACCTGGCTCGGCGACCGGTTCAGCTATAACGAACGCGGAACCGGTTGGCGCCTGACACGCCTCGTCCTGACCGGCCTCGCGGTGATCATTCCGCTCTATTATCTCATCGGCATTTTCTGGGTCTCGAAGGTGGACGACGATCCCGCCTACACGGTGCGCGGCACCGTGCCGCCGGGCGGCAGCTATGCCGTGGCCGTCACCGCCGACCTGATTGACCGGGAAGTCCGCCGCAACGGCTGGGTCTCGAACGACCCGATCCTGTTTCCGGGCCATTTCTGCGACAACATGGCGAATTATCAGCAGGGCATGGTGACCGCGCTGAGCCGGTTTACCATCGAGTTGAATGACTCTTTGGGCCGGGCCCGGGGCTCCAGCGAGGCCGATCCCGATCTCAATCAGGCCCGCCAGCTCTCCTACCGGCCCGATGTCTGGGTGTGGGAACCCACAAAGAGCATCTGGCCGCGCGAGACCTCCGAGTCCCAGTATATCCAGGCCGCCTCGGCCCTGCGCAGCTACAACACCCGCGTGGCCGCCAATGACGCGATTTTCGACCGCCGGGCCGACAATCTGGCGACCACCATGGAGCGCATGGCGAGCGATCTGGGCTCCAGCTCGGCGTCCCTGTTCGCCTTCTCGACCGAGAATTCCGGCTGGTATCTGTTCGATTGGGACTCAGACGATCTGTTCTACCAGACCAAGGGCCGGGCCTATGCCTATTACATCCTCCTGCGCGAGTTGCGCCGGGATTTCGACAAGGTGATCGGCGAGAAGGAACTGGATGCCGCCTATGATCTGATGCTGGAGAATTTCGCGGCCGCCATCGCGCTGTCGCCCATGGTCGTGATCAACGGCTCGCAAAACAGCCTTACCGTGCCCAACCACCTGACGACCCAGGGCTTTTATCTCTTGCGGGCGCGCACCCAATTGCGCGAAATCGTAGACATCCTGCGGGCCTGACGCCCGTTTTCTGCCGGACCCGAGCCGTCATGAGCGACACCGATCCGATCCCGCGCGACCCGGCCTCAAGCCATGCCTGGCATGGCCGCAAGATGCTGATCGTCGCCGACAACACGCCCGAGGGGCGCATTGCCCTGCATTTCGCCTGCCGCCGGGCCAAGGCGACCGGGGCGCGCATCATTCTGCTCGCGGTGATCGCGCCGCCGGAATTCGGCCATTGGGCGGCGGTGGAAAAACGCATGTATGATGAGGCCCGCCAGGAAGCCGAGGCGACGCTTTATGCGCTGGCACGGATCGTCAATGAGGAGACCGGCGGTCTGGCGGAGTTCGCCGTGCGCGAAGGCCAGCCCTATGAGGAGATCAAGGGCCTGATCGACGCCGAGGAGGATATCCGCATCCTGGTTCTGGGCGCAGCGGTCGGTAAGGACGGGCCGGGGCCGATCGTCTCGCGGCTGGCGAGCGGCTGGGGCGAAATCCGCGTCCCGATCACCATCGTGCCCGGCAATCTGGATGCCGATGATATCGCGGCACTGACATGAGCGGCATCAAGGGGGCAGCGATGACATCGGCGGGACGGGACACGGACGAGATGGACCGCGGCGCCCGCCGGGCGCGCCGTTTGCGGGTGGCTCTCATTTCAGGCTTCGGGCTGACCTTCGCCTTCGCCCTCATCCTTCAGCTCACGGCGGATTTCGTCGCCTGGGTGACGAACACCAAAGTGACCTTCCTGTTCCCGCTCGGGCTGGCGGGCGCCTTCAACGATCTGGGGCATCTGATCAGCGTGCTGATGGGCCTGGCCATGACCGCGGTCATTATCGCCGCGTTCCTCTATTGGCGGATGCGCAGCGTCGAGGAAAGTCCCGGCGTGACCCGGCGGCTGCGGGAACTGGACGAGGAAGACCGCCGATGACCACCCTGGGGCCGGCGCCGGGCTACGCCAAGCATCCCAATCATTCGATTGTGCTGGCTCAGGACACGGCACGCGTGATCGTGCGTTGGCGGGGGCTGACGCTTGCCAGTTCCGCCCAGGCGATCACGCTGCGGGAGACCGGTTATGAGCCGGTCTATTACATCCCGGGCGATGATGTGAATATCGGCCTGCTGGAGCGCACCAAGCGCGAAACGCACTGCCCGTTCAAAGGCAAGACCGCCTATTGGTCGGTGGTGACCGAGGCTGCCCGCCTTGAGAACGCTGTGTGGAGTTACGTGGCTGTCTATGACGAAGGCGTGCCGCTGAAGGACCTGATGGCCTTCGACGGCACGGCTGTCGATACGATCGCGGTCACCCCGCTTTAGGCGCCGCCGGCCTCGCCGGTCATGCCGCCGCCCGGTTCCTGGCGGGATTGGCCGCCCTCTTCCGGCGCCGCCGCCCCTTTGGCCACGGTCACCATGGCCGGGCGCAACAGCCGGTCTTCCACCACATAACCGACCTGGAAGATCTCAACGACCGTCCCGTCCGGCTGACCCGTGCCCGGGATCTCCGCGACCGCCTGGTGCTTGTTTGGGTCGAATTTTTCACCCGGCGTGTCGATCTTGGCGATGCCGTGCTTGGCGAAAGCGCCCAGCAGTTCCTTTTCGACCATCTCGACCCCCTGAAGGAGGTTCTTGGCCAGATCCCCGGCGCTGTCGCGCTCCTCGGGCGAAATCGCATCCATCGCCCGGCGCATATTGTCGGCCACCGACAACAGATCGCGGGCGAATTTGGTGATGCCGTATTTGGCGGCTTCCTGTTTTTCCTTTTCGGCGCGGCGGCGGGTGTTTTCCGCTTCGGCCATGGCGCGCAGCAGCTTGTCGCGCAACTCGGCGACCTGCTCCTCGGCGCTCGGTTGAGGCGCGTCGCCGGCGGGCGCCGCCGCATCGGCCGGGGCGTCATCCACCTGAGCGTCCGTCGCGGCGTCTTTGGGCTTGCGTTCCTCGCTCATGGGCTCGTGTTCTCCACTGGTCAAACCGTCTGCTCGGATTTAAGCGCGCAGAGCTATCACGACAACAGGCGCCCGACCAGTTTCGCCGTGTAATCCACCATGGGGATCACCCGGGCGTAATTCAGCCGGGTCGGGCCGACAACGCCGATCACGCCAACCACGCGCTGGCTGCTGTCCTGATAGGGGCTCACGATCACCGAGGAGCCCGACAGGGAAAACAGCTTGTTCTCCGCGCCGATGAAAATCCGCACGCCCTCACCGGTCTCGGCCAGCTCCAGAAGCTCCAGAACCTCCTGCTCGCGCTCCAGATCATCGAACAACTGGCGGATCCGCTCCAGATCCTCCACCGCTCCGAGATTGTCCAGCAGTTTCGACTGGCCGCGTACGATGAGGCTCTTGGCGGAGGCTTCCACCGCCTCGCGGGCCTCCTGGGCGGTCGCGGGCTTGCCGCCATCGCCGGACCAGACCGCGAGACCGGATTCGATGACCGCCGCGGTCAGCGTGTCGAGCTGGCTGCGCAGCGCCTCGATGTCCTCGTTCACCCGCGCGCGCACCTCGCCGAGGGTGCGGCCGCGCAAATGGGCGTTGAGGTAATTGGCCGCCTCGCTCAGGGCCGAGGGCGGGGTGCCCGGACGCATGTCGATCACCCGGTTTTCGACCTCGCCGTCCTCGCTGACCAGCACCACAAGCGCCTGGGTCTGGCCCAAAGGCACGAATTCGATGTGTTTGAGCGCGGCGGTCCGTTTGGGCGCCACCACAAGGCCCGCGCACCGGCTGAGGCCCGACAGAAGTTTCGTGGCCTCGGTCAGCACGTCGGACGCGGTGCGCCCGGAGCCCGCGACCCGGGCTTCGATGTCCTGGCGGTCGGTCTCGCCCAGATCGCCGACCTCCAGAAGCCCGTCCACGAACATGCGCAGGCCCAATTCGGTCGGCACCCGGCCCGCGCTCACATGGGGCGCGGTGAGCAGGCCCAACTGCTCCAGATCGGCCATGGTGTTGCGGATGGTCGCCGGCGACAGGCTGATCGGCAGCGCGCGGCTCAAGGTCCGCGAGCCCAGCGGCTCGCCGGTTTCCAGGAAATTATCGACGATGGTTTTGAAGATCTCGCGCGAGCGCGCGTCGAGATCGGACAATGACACCGTGTTCGCCATTATGGTCTCCCATCCACAGGGCGCAAACGCACCGCCCTGGCTGAGTAGAGCATGTAGAAAGACCCGCCCGCTCCGTCAATCGGCCCTCGCGAACACGGACGCCCCTTTGACCTGGGGCGCGCGGGCGCCTAAAACCGGCGCTCGTTTTTCCGTCTCCCCCTTTCGGAGGTCCCCATGCGACCCTCAGGCCGCGCCGCCGACGCGCTCCGCACCGTTACGTTCGAGCCCGGTTACACCAAGCATGCCGAAGGTTCCTGCCTTGTGCGGTTCGGCGACACCCATGTGCTGTGCAACGCCACGGTCGAGGACCGGGTGCCGCCATGGCTGAAGGGTGGCGGGCGCGGCTGGGTCACGGCCGAATACGGCATGCTGCCGCGCTCCACCAATGAGCGCACCCAGCGCGAGGCCGCGCGCGGCAAACAGACCGGGCGCACCCAGGAAATCCAGCGGCTGATCGGCCGGTCCCTGCGCGCGGTGACCGATCTGGTCAAGCTCGGCGAGCGCCAGATCACCGTGGACTGCGACGTGATCCAGGCCGATGGCGGCACGCGCACCGCGGCGATCACCGGCTCGTGGATCGCGCTGCGCCTGGCGCTTCAATGGATGTATGACCGCGACATGCTCACCAATATTCCGCTCACCGATCAGGTGGCGGCGGTGAGTTGCGGGCTCTATCGCGGCCATCCGGTGCTCGATCTGGATTACGCGGAGGATTCCGAAGCCGAGACGGACGCCAATTTCGTGCTGACCGGCACCGGCGGGATCGTCGAGATCCAGGCCACCGCCGAGACCGAGCCGATGACGGGCGACCAGTTCACCGCGCTCATGGGGCTGGCGCAGACCGGCATTGCCGAGTTGACCGCCTTGCAAAAATCCGCGCTGGGTCTTGCCGCGGGCCCGCAGCGCTAAAGGATCGGGGAGGCTTTCATGACCGCTGCCCGCCGCAAGCTGGACGGCACGCGTCTTGTTCTGGCCACCCACAATCCGGGCAAGGTGCGCGAGATCGCCGACCTTTTGAAACCCTTCGGCCTCGAGGTCGTCGCGGCGGGCGACCTCGATATTCCGGAACCGGAAGAAACCGGCGCGACCTTCGTAGAGAACGCCGCGCTCAAGGCGCGGGCTTCTGCGCAGGCGTCTGGCTTGCCGGCCCTGGCCGATGATTCCGGCCTCGCGGTCGATGCGCTGGGCGGCGAACCGGGGATCTATTCGGCGCGTTGGGGCGGCCCGTCGCGGGATTTCGCACTTGCCATGGGCAAGGTCGAGGACGCCCTGCGGACCAACCGGGCCGTGACCCGGCCGGACCGGGGCGCCGAATTCGTCTGTGTGCTGGCGCTCGCCTGGCCGGACGATCATGTCGAAACCTTTGAGGGACGGATCCGCGGGACCATGGTCTGGCCGCCGCGCGGGGACCGCGGGTTCGGCTATGATCCGGTGTTCGAGCCGGAGGGCTACGACATCACCTTCGGCGAGATGGACCCGGACAAGAAGCACGCGATCAGTCACCGGGCGCGGGCCTTCCGCCTGCTGATCGATGCGTG
>CAZHDI010000072.1:0-16590 GCA_964531285.1 uncultured Alphaproteobacteria bacterium
CCTTGAGCTGTATGATGTACACGGTTCTCATTCTGGGCCTCAATGATGAGACTGTGCAGGGGCTGGCCGCCGAGGCCGGCGAGGAGCGCTTCGCCTGGGACTCCTATCGCCGGTTCATGCAGATGTATGGCGACGTGGTCCTTGGCCTCGATCATCACGCCTTCGAGGATGTGCTGGACGATTTCAAAGCCGACCGGGGCGCCACCCAGGACACCGACCTGACGGCGGAAGATCTCAAGGCCCTGGTGGAAGCCTACAAGACACTCGTGCAGGACGAGTTGGATCTTCCGTTTCCGCAAGATCCCCATGAGCAGCTTTGGGGCGCCATCGGCGCGGTGTTCGGCTCCTGGATGAACCCGCGCGCGATCACCTATCGCAAGCTCCACAATATCCCCGAGGAGTGGGGCACGGCGGTCAATGTCCAGGCCATGGTGTTCGGCAATATGGGTGATACCAGCGCGACCGGTGTGGCGTTCACCCGTAATCCGTCCACGGGCGAAAACAAACTCTATGGCGAGTTTCTGGTGAATGCTCAGGGGGAAGACGTTGTGGCCGGCATTCGCACGCCGCAAAGCCTCACCCATGAGGCCCGCCTTGAATCCGGCTCCGATCTGCCGAGCATGGAAGAGGCTATGCCGGAGGTCTTCCGTCAGCTTGTCGAGGTCAATGGGACGCTCGAGCGCCACTACCGCGACATGCAGGATATCGAGTTCACGGTCGAGCGGGGCACCTTATGGATGCTCCAAACCCGGTCCGGTAAGCGCACCGCGAAGGCGGCGCTGCGGATCGCGGTTGATCTGTGTCAGGAAGGCATGATCGATGAGACCGATGCGGTGCGGCGCGTCGATCCGGCCTCGCTCGACCAGCTTCTCCATCCGAGCCTCGATCCCAGCGCCGAGCGGGACATTCTGACCAAGGGCCTGCCGGCTTCGCCGGGTGCGGCGTCCGGTGTCGTGGTGTTTTCCGCCGATGACGCCGAACAGGTCGCCGCGCAGAGCAAGCCGGTGATCCTGGTGCGGATCGAAACGAGCCCGGAGGATATCCACGGCATGCATGCTGCCAAGGGTATTTTGACCGCGCGCGGCGGAATGACCAGTCATGCGGCTGTCGTTGCCCGCGGTATGGGGCGGCCTTGTGTGTCGGGCGCGGGAGCCGTCCGGATCGATTATGCGCAAGGGTCCATGGTCATCGGTAATCAGACGATCCAGCGCGGCGATGTAATCACCATCGATGGCACATCGGGGCAGGTGATGAAAGGCGAGGTGCCGACCATCCAGCCGGAACTGTCGGGTGACTTTGCCACCGTCATGGGGTGGGCCGACCGGGTGCGGCGCCTGCGGGTTCGCGCGAATGCCGAAACGCCGGACGATGCCCGCGTGGCCCGTGATTTCGGCGCCGAAGGCATCGGACTGTGCCGGACCGAGCACATGTTCTTCGAGGCGTCGCGTATTCTGGCCGTGCGTGAGATGATCCTGGCCGAGACGGAAGCGGCGCGCCGCAAGGCGCTGGACAAACTGCTACCGGTGCAGCGTCAGGATTTCATCGAGCTGTTCGAGATCATGCATGGCCTGCCGGTCACGATCCGGCTTCTTGATCCGCCGCTTCACGAGTTTTTGCCGCATACGGATGAGGACATCGAGGAAGTCGCCCATACGCTCGACATTCTGCCGGCGTTACTGCGCGCGCGCGTCGGGCAGTTGAAAGAGTTCAACCCGATGCTGGGCCATCGCGGCTGCCGTCTCGGTATTTCCTATCCGGAGATCTACGAGATGCAGGTGCGGGCCATTCTGGAGGCCGCGATCGAGGCATCGGCAAAGACCGGCGATCCGGTCGTCCCGGAAATCATGGTGCCGCTGGTGGCTACCCGCGAAGAAATCGATCTGATCAAGGAGAAGATCGACACGGTAGCCGATGCGGTAACGGCCGAGCGCGGCAAGAGTGTCGATTATCTGGTTGGCACCATGATCGAATTGCCCCGCGCGGCGATCCGCGCGGCCGATATTGCCGGTACCGCGGAATTCTTCAGCTTCGGGACGAATGATCTCACCCAGACGACCTTCGGCATCAGCCGGGACGACGCAACGCGTTTCCTGAATGATTATCTCAGCCAGGGCCTGCTGACCGTCGATCCCTTCGTTTCGCTGGACCGGGACGGTGTGGGCGAGCTTGTGACCCTCGCGGCCGAGCGGGGCCGGACCGTCCGCCCGGACATGAAAATGGGGATTTGCGGCGAGCATGGCGGGGACCCGGCCTCGATCGCGTTTTGCGAGGAAATCGGTCTCGATTATGTGTCGTGCTCGCCGTTCCGCGTGCCCATTGCCCGGCTGGCGGCGGCGCAGGCCGTTGCAAACGCGCAGGCGGATACGTGATGGCGGGCGGCCTGCCATCCATCGAGGGCTTGCGCGCGGGCCGGAAGGACGCCGTGGCGCGGGCCCTTGCCGCGATCGAGACCCATACGGATGACGCCGATCTTCAGCAGCTTCTCGATTGGGCCTGGTCCGAGCCGAAGGGCCATGTGCTGGGTATCACGGGCCCGCCGGGTGTCGGAAAATCCAGCTTGATCAATGCCTTGATTGCCGACTGGCGCCGCGCGGGCCATTCGGTCGGCGTGATTGCGGTGGACCCTTCGTCACGGCGCACGGGCGGTGCGCTGTTGGGTGACCGGACGCGCATTACGACGAATCCGGATGACCCTCATGTCTTTGTGCGGTCCATGGCGGCGCGCGAGCGCCTCGGCGGTCTCGCCGATATCACCTTCCCGGCGGCAGTGCTGATGCGTGCCGTGTTCGACCGCATCATTGTGGAGACGGTTGGGGTTGGGCAGTCGGAAACCGACATTGCGGACTTGGCCGACACGGTGATGTTTTGTGTTCAGCCGGCATCGGGCGATGCGCTTCAGTTCATGAAGGCCGGCATCATGGAGGTGCCGCATATCGCGGTGATCACCAAGGCGGACATGGGGGCGGTCGCGGACCGGGCCCGCGCCGACGTGATCGGTGCCATCGGTTTGGCCTCGGACGATATGGGCGGCTGGGACGTGCCTGTTCTGACTGTCTCGGTCCAGATGCACCAAGGTCTGGCGGATCTGGAGGCGGCTGTGGAGCGCCACCGCGAATGGACGCAGGCGGCGGGGCGGCGGGCAACACGGCGCTGCGCGCAAGCCGAAATTTATCTGGCGGACGTGATCCGAGACCGGTATGGCCGGCTTGGCCTGGAGCGCCTGCGGGCCAGCCGCGACGTATCCATGACCGTGGGTGCCGGACAATCGCCCTTCGCCCTGTTGCGGGCCAGTTTCGAGGTCTTGAACCGGCAGTGGCGGGCTTAGCCGCGCGCCGTGAAATCCAACCCGATATCGAGGCTCGGTGCGCTGTGCGTGATGGCGCCGGATGAAATGTAATCCACGCCGCTCTCCGCCACCGCCGCCACGGTTTCCAATGTGATCCCCCCCGACGCTTCGCTCACGGCACGGCCGTTGATCAATGCGACGGCCTCGGACAAAGTGGCCGGGCTCATATTGTCGAGAAGAATGGCGTCGGCGCCAGCAGTGACGGCTTCGTCCACTTGCTCGAGCGTATCGGCCTCGACCTCGATCTTGATCATGTGGCCGGTCTTGGCGCGGGCGGCGGCGACGGCAGCGGCGATATTGCCCGTCACCGCAATATGATTGTCCTTGATCAGGATGCCGTCATCGAGCCCGAAACGGTGGTTAAAGCCCCCGCCGCAGCGGACGGCGAACTTCTCCAGCGCCCGCAGGCCCGGTGTTGTTTTGCGTGTACAGACGATCCGCGCTTTGGTGTGACGCACGGCATTGACCAGCGCATCCGTCGCGCTGGCGATCCCGCTCAAATGGCCCAGCATGTTGAGAGCGACCCGCTCGCCGGTGAGGACCGAACGGGCCGGGCCTTCCACATGGAGAATCGTCTCACCGGTCACGAGCGCCATGCCGTCCCGGCACAGACAATCGACCCGGATCGTGGGATCGACCATATGGAACGCCCGCATCGCGAGGGCGGCTCCGGCCACGCGTCCGCCCTGGCGCGCGACGGCGCGGCCCTGAGCACGTACATCATGCGGAATGACGGTGTCCGATGTCAGATCCCCGGCCCGTCCCAGATCCTCTGCAAAAGCGCGCTCCAGGATCGGGTCCAGAATCAGCGCGGGCAGCGGGGCGATATCGAGGTCTGTATTGGCGTTCATCGGCGGGCCTCCTCGGGAGCGGCATCGCGCGCACCAAGGCGTGCCAGATGAGCCCGGGCATTGCTCAGGGTCAGGACGGTCCGGCGGGCGAACTCGGGTTTGGACACCGGATAGTCGGTCCGGAAATGGCTGCCCCGGCTTTCCCGCCGCGCATGGGCGCCGGAAACGATCAGGCCGGCCGCGGCCAGAATATTGAGCAGGGTTGCGTCCTTGGCCAGCCCCCGGCCCATGGCGCCCTCGAGACGCGCGATGGTGTCGGCAGCCTCGCGCAGGGTGTCTTCCGTGCGGATCAGGCCGACGCAGTCCGTCATGGTCCGGCGCAACATGCCGATGGCCGTCGATCGTCCGGGAGCGGCATGGATGGCCGATCCGGGATGCGCCGGGCCGCGTCGGACCGGGCGGGGCGCGAGACGCGACAGGGTGTCCGACCGCAGAGCATCGGCGACCCGGCCGCCCATGACGAGCGCTTCGGCCAGGGAATTGCTGGCGAGCCGGTTGGCGCCGTGAAGGCCCGTGCAGGCGACCTCGCCGCAGGCCCACAATCCGTTTCGGCTCGTGCGCCCGTCCAAATCGGTGGCCACGCCGCCCATGTGATAATGCGCGGCCGGTGCAACGGGAATGGGCGTCACGGCAGGATCGAGGCCCGCCTCGGTGCAGAGCCGGTAGACGGTCGGGAACCGTGTGCTGAACGATGCGCCGATGGCCGTCCGGCAATCAAGATAGACCGTGTCGCCTTGGGCGATCCGGTTGAACACGGCGCGTGCGACCACATCGCGGGGCGCCAGATCGCCGTCGTCATGAACGCCCCGCATGACCGCTTCTCCGGTTTGGGTGACCAGGCTCGCGCCTTCGCCGCGCAAGGCTTCGGTGGCAAGCGGCGCGGGATCCTGGCCCAGCATCATGGCGGTGGGATGGAACTGGACGAATTCGGGATCCGCGATGCTGGCGCCGGCACGGGCGGCCATCCCGAGCCCGGACCCGGTCAGCGACAGGGCCGGGGTGGACACCGCATAGAGCGATGCCGTGCCGCCGGTCGCAAGCACAACGGCCCGCGCGCCGACATGAACCGTTTCGCCCGTTTCGCCGTGCACCGCGAAGACGCCGCGGATGCGTCCGCCGTCGTCCTCGGCCAGCTCAAAGGCGGTCAGAGTGCTCAAGATACGGATGGTATCGCGTTCCGCCGCCCGGTCGGCCAGGGTGAAGGTAATCGCCGCGCCGGCTTGATCGCCCGTGATCTTGACGATGCGGTTGCGCCCATGGGCCGCTTCGCGCCCGAGGACGAACGCGCCCGACACCTCCCGGTCGAACGGCACGCCGAGGCGGGCAAGGTCGTCGATCCGTACACCGATCTCGCGGCTGACAAGGCTGGCGGCCGCGGGATCGACGATCCCGGCCCCGGCTGCGATGGTGTCCCGTTCATGATGCGCGGGCGTGTCGTCCGGCCCCACTGCCGCCGCGATACCGCCTTGCGCCCAGGCGCTCGCGGTCTGGCGGCCGGGAGCATCCATGCTCAGCAGGCTGACGCGCGGCACCGGACCGGGACCCTGCGTGAGACACAAGGCCGTATACAGACCGGCGAGGCCGGCGCCGATGACGAGCACGTCACCGCCGTCGATAAAGTCATAATCGGTCATGTCGCTCACTACGTCGCAGGGTGAAGGGCGCGCCCGAACGCCAAGAGCTTGAGCGGATTACTCCGCAGCCGCCACACGCTGAACCGCGGTCGTGGACACCTTGGCTTTCGCCGAGGCATCCAGCATGCGCTGAACCGCATTACGCGCCCGCTCGGCCACGTCCGGATCCACATGGACTTCAGTGCGCAAGGTTTTCAGGGCATCGAGAATTCCCGGCAGCGTGATGCGCTTCATATGGGGGCAAAGATTGCACGGGCGTACGAATTCCGTGTTCGGCGTTTCGGCCGACACATTGTCGCTCATGGAGCATTCCGTCAGCATGACGACGGACCGGGGCTGCTTGTCTTTCACATAGGAAATCAGGGCGCCTGTCGAGCCGGCGAAGTCGGCCTCGGCTACGACATCGGGCGGGCATTCGGGATGGGCGAGGACCATGACACCCGGATGGGCGTCCCGATAGGCGCGGATCTCCTCTGCGGTGAACCGTTCATGCACCTCGCAGCGTCCGTGCCAGGCGATGATCTCCACATCGGTCTGGCGGGCGACATTCTTGGCGAGATATTCATCCGGGATCATCAGAACCCGCGATACGCCGAGCGATTCGACGATCTCGACGGCGTTCGAGGACGTGCAGCAGATATCCGACTCCGCCTTCACTTCGGCCGAGGTGTTCACATAGGTGACCACCGGCACGCCGGGATATTTTTCCTTCAGCAGGCGGACATCCCGGCCGGTGATCGAAGCGGCGAGCGAGCACCCGGCGCGCATATCCGGAATGATCACCGTTTTATCGGGGCTCATCAGCTTGGAAGTCTCGGCCATGAAATGGACGCCGGCCTGGACGATCACCTGGGCGTCGGTCTTTGCGGCCTGACGCGCAAGCTGGAGCGAGTCGCCGACGAAATCGGCCACGCAATGATAGATCTCCGGCGTCATGTAGTTGTGCGCCAGGATCACCGCATTGCGCCGCGCCTTCCATTTCTGGATCTCATGGACATAAGGCGCCATGGCCGGCCATTCGATCGGCGGGACCACCTTGGCGACGCGCTCGTACAGCGGGGCGGTCGCCTCGGCAACCTCATCGGTATAGGCGAGCGCGTCCGGCGCGGTCTCGGCATCGGTCGAGCGGGCGATGGTCCCGGGGGCGATGTCCAACATGGCGGGCCTCATTATGCTCAAAGTGAGCATATCTAGAGTGAAAAGAAAGCCCTGCTCACGAGCAGGAGCCTCTTATGCTATGTTTGAGTATTAGGAAGTCAATGACGAAAGAGCATTTTGGGTGCACGCGATCCGCCGGCAGGGGGGATTAACCCATGGGATTCCAAGCCATAATGCACAAAACTTTTTTGTGAGACGATCCTTAACGCGGGGCCGGAAAGCAGCAGTGACACCCCACCGAGCATCTGAAATGAGGGCGAGTAGAGCAGGGCGGAACCCTCACCGGTTGCGGTCGGCCCAATAGGGCGACAACCGGACGCCGGCGCCGCTGCGCTCATGGAGCACTTCCCGGCGGAACCGGAAGGTCTCGGCCGGCCGGCCCCGGGTCTGGATGGTCTGGCCGGTGCCTTCCACAAGACCCGAGCGCTCCACAAGGCGCCGGAAATTCTGCTTGTGCACCCGGACGCCGGAGATGGCTTCCACGGTGCGCTGAAGATCGAGCAGGGTGAAAGTCGGCGGCATCAGTTCGAACACCACGGGCCGGTATTTCAGCTTGCCGCGCAGGCGGCCCATGGCCGTGGCGAGGATCCGGCGGTGGTCGAATTGCAGCGGCTGACCCAGACCGCCCGACGCCGGATCGGCCGGGGCGGGCGAGGGCATGGGCGCATCCTCGGCGAGCGCCATGTCGGGATGGGCCTGGACCCGCTCCAGCCGGTCGCGGGCGGCTTCGGCCACGAGCCCGGCCTCGTAGAGAAGCTCATAGCGTTCCAGGACCTTTTCCTCGTCCCAGCCGACGCCGTCGAAACCGAAACACAGGCGCATCCGGTCGCGCCGGCGCGCCCGCTGCGCTTCGCTGGCCGACCGGCCGGCCCAGGCGTCCAGGCGCGGGCGCACCGTGTCGGAAAGCAGGCCCGGTTCGCCGTTGCGCCAGTCCTCCCAGGGGAAATACCGGTACCAGTCTTCCCAGGTGCCGTCGGCTTCGGTGCGTTGAATGACTTCGCGGGTCAGCGCCAGATAGGACACCGACACCACACGCGGCGCCGTCTTGCCGCCCGCGAAATAGCGGCCCCGGTCGCCGAAGGTATAGAGCTGTTCGACATAGCCGACCTGCAGATGGGTCTGTTCCTCGACCCAATTGCGCAACCCGATTTCCAGGGTGCGGTGCAGGGCCGGATCGAACGGGCCGAAGGGCAGGCCGTACCAGTCCTTTTTGGCGCCGGGCATCGCGGCGGCGCCCGGGCCGCGTCCGGCATCCATGAAATGATGGGCATCGGCATCGCCGCTTTGCAGCGGGGCATAGGGGCGGCGCACCAGCAGAACCTTGGGCCGGTCGTCGGTGACCGCAATCACCACCGCCGACAGACCGATCACCACCAGATGTTCGTCATGCCGGTTGCGCGGGCGGTCGGACCGGTCCTGCACGGTTTCGGTCATGATGCCTCGTCAGAGCCCCTTTTGGGATGGAACGCGGTGCGAAGGAGCGCGGTCAGCGCCGCGGCCACAGGTCGAGCGCGACCCAGTCCACGGCATTGTAGCCCGAACCCCAGCCCAGGTCCTCAATGGCCGCCGCCATCCGCCCGTCGCGCTCCAAGAGTTCGTCGGCGATCTGAACCATGAGCAGATTCGGCTGGATGTGCGGGCCTGCATCGCGCAGGGCCCGGGCGATCGCCGCCTCCTGGCCGGGCTCCGACAGGGCGCACAGGGCAATATAGGCGGCGGCGCCGGACCGGGAGATTCCCATCAGGCAATGCACCACCATCGGCCCGCTCTCACCGGATCGATGGGCCTGGGCCCAGTCCTCGGCGAACGCGATGATGGCGGCGACATGGGCGACCTCGGGCGCCACAAGGCCCGGGATCACCTCCGTGATGTCGTGAATGCCCACAACCAGATGATGGTCCGGGTCCAGGTGATCGGGCCGGGTCACCTGCGCGGCCACGTCGTCCGACGGCATCAGGCTCATGAGCCGGCCGGGCTTGAGCCGGGCGATGGCATCGTCGAGATTGGCCAGGGAGGTCACATAAATCACGCCGCCTGCTCCTTATCTGACGGACCGGCCCGGGACGGCCATCGTTCAAGTCTTTGGGTCTATGCGTGGTCCTAACACGGGTCCTTCCCCGGACCGACGAAAATCGGCTGGCGCGCTCCGGCGCACGCCGATTGTTCCACCATCCTCGAAATGCTGACTGAAAAAATTGTCCGCAATGCGTCATTTCACAAAGGGCGCGGGGTGACGACGGCGTCAAGCCTGCCGTAAGGTCACCCTGTGGATAAGAAAAGGCGCAATGCGCCAAGGGTGGGGTAGGAATGGTTTACAGGCGGATGATCGGCGCGGTGTGTATGGCGGGCGGCCTGATGGCGGCCGGAGGGGCACTGGCGCAGGACGGCGGCACCGAAGACGGCGGGGCCGATATCGATGTCATCACGGTGAAGGGGCAGGCGCTGTCCCCCGCCGATACCGGGTTCTCGACAACGGTGCTGGGCGCTGAGGATATCCGCCGCAAGGGGATCGTCGAGATCAATGAACTGCTCGAAGACATTCCCGGGGTGAACCTGCGGGACTATGGGCTCGGCGGCGTCGCGAGTCAGACCGTGATCCGGGGGTTCGGCAATGGGACCCATGGCGGGGATCTGGGCGTCGTCATCGACGGCATTCCGCTCAATGAGGCCAATTCCCATGCGGACGGTTATGTCGATCTGAATGTCGTCGTGCCGCTCGAAATCGCGGCCTTCACCGTTTACCGGGGGCCGGTCTCGGCGCTTTACGGCAATTTCAACCGGGGCGGCCTTCTGGCGCTCACCACCCGCGCCGGAGGCGACTACACCGAACTCGATGTCTCGGCGGGCTCGTTCGATACCTTCGATGTCCAGGCCGCATTGGGGCGCGAGGTGGGCGAGTCCCAGCGCTATAATATCGCCGGCCAGTATTATGACACCGACGGGTTCCGTCCGCAGTCGGATGTCACGCGGGCGACTGTTTCGGCCCGCGCCGGGTTCGATCTGACCGACCGGCTCGACATTGCGGTTTCGGCGCGCAGCCACAAGACCGATGCGGACTCGGCGGCCTATATCACTTTCGACCAGTTCGAGCGCGATCCCTACGGCATCGATCCGCGCACGAAGAATGACGGCGTGGATAAGGTGTTCAACACCCTGCGCGCCGATATCGGCTATACGCTGGCGCCGGATTTGAAACTGCTGACCTATGGCTACGGCACCTGGCAGGATTTCACCCGCTGGTTCACCCGCGGCGGCGCGACGGCCCCGGCCTGGCGCCAGCGCGAGGAAAGCTATCAGCGCACGGTGTTCGGCATCGGCACGAGCCTCAACGGGCGCGACACCGTGGTCGGACGGCCGGTCGATTTCGTGGTCGGCGTCGAGGCTTTCGATGAAAGCACGGATTTCGTTTATTTCGAGGATGTGCAGAACCGCCGGCGGGTCAATCCGGCCGAGTTCGACCGGGAATCGACCCTGACCAGCGTTTCGGCCTTCGCCGAGGCCAATGCGGATCTGACCGATGCCATTACCCTGTCGCTCGGGGTGCGGGCGGATCGTCTGTCCGGGGACTGTACGCCCCTGGGGCCCGAGACCGGTGCGGCGCCGTGCGGCGACTTCGATGCGGTCACCAATGTCAGCCCCAAGGCCGCCCTCAGGGCCGAAGTGCTGCCCTGGCTCACCCTGCGCACCAGCTATTCGGAAGGCTTCGCGCTCGCCCAAGGGTTTGCCAAATTTGCCGCCGATGCCCAGGACCTCGGCGTCAATGAACTGCGCCAGCTTGAAGCCGGCCTTCAACTGACGCCGATGGCCGGCCTGATCCTCGATCTGGTCGCTTACCGGATCACGTCCACCAACGAGATCAACGAGATCCTGCCCGGCGAATTCGAGAATTTCGGCGAAACACTGCGGCGCGGCATCGAAGTGAGCCTGGACTGGCAGCCGGCGGAGCAATTTTTCATCCAGGGCGTCTACACCGCCGTCGATTCGGAGGTGGAGGAAAACCCGAACGCGGCGCTGATCGGCAACCAGGTGACCGGTGTGCCGGAACAGTCGGGCACGCTGACCCTCGGCTATTACCCGGTCGAGGATCTGCTGCTCAGCACAACGGTCCGCTATGTCGGGTCTTACTTTGCCAATGCGGCCAATACGCTCGAGGCGGATGACTTTACCGTTCTCGATCTCGATGCCTCGTATCGTCTGCCGACCAGGACGCCGATGCGTGTCTTCATTGCCGCCGATAATGTGACCGATGAGGTTTACGCCTCGACGATCTTCAGCATCGGGGCCTCGCCCGGCGCACCGCGGACCCTGCGCGGCGGCATCCAGATCGGCTTTTAACCGAGAAACAACTCATACGGAGGAGATGACCATGACACGCATACTGCATCCGGCCCTTGGCGCCGCCGCGCTGGCCATGACCGTGCTGTCCGGCCCGGCCCTCGCCCATACCGCCTGGTTCGAACAGGCCGAAGGCGAGCGCGGCGTCTATGAGGTCTATTTCGGCGGCCATGAGGGCAAGCTCGAAACCTACGACGCCGCCAAGGTCAAATCCGTGACCGCCTATGGCCGGCGCGGCAATGAGCTGCGCATCGACCAGACGGTCGAGGCGGATAAGGTGCGCATCAAGGTCAAGAAACCGGCCATGATGATCACCATGCATTTCGACAACGGTATTTTCAGCCGTTTGCCGGACGGCACCAGTGTGAATGAGCCGATGACGGCCGTGCCGGCGGCCGAAAGCGCGGTCAACGCCGTCAAATATCACAAGTCGATCGTCGAATGGCGCCGCGGCGTCACCCAACCCGTCGGCCAGCCCTTCGAGGTCGTCCCCTTGAGCGACGAGGAACCCCATGCCGGTCAGCCCTTCAAGGTGCGTGTGCTGATCGATGGCGAACCGGCCTCCGGCATCACCATCGGCGAGGGCGAGGATACCGGCCTCACCGAGACCGATGCCGACGGCGTGGCCAGCTTTACCCCGCGCGAAGGCTTCAACAAGCTGTGGGCCGGCAAGCGCACGCCGGTCACCGGCAATCCGGCCTATACGGAACACAGCGTGGAATATCTGCTGACCTTCGAGGCCCACACCCACTGACGGTTGTCGAGCGCGTGCTCAGTCCAATCTGGCCGCCACCGCCGCGAAGCGCTCGAGGAACCGGGCCTGCGCGTCGGTGGCCGGCCAGGGGGTCATGTCCGGGGCGGGCACGCCTTTGGGCGCACCGAAAAAGGTCTCGGCCTCGTCCGGCGTGAAACCGGCGAGTTCGACCGCCTCGAAATAGGCGCAGATATGATCGGCGCGCTTGATCAGCGTCTGGACCGTCTCCGGCGCGTCCGCGGGCAGGCCGAAGCGGATGTGAATGGCGCTCATCAGCCGGTGCTCGAAAGCCTTGTAGTTGATGCCCACGGCGGCCTTGAACGGGCTGATCAGGTCGCCGACCACATATTCCGGCGCATCATGGAGAAGCGCGGCGAGGCGGGCCGGCGCATCGAGCCCCGGGCGCAGGGCCTCGCACAGATCCAGCACCACGACCGAATGCTGCGCGACCGAAAAGGCGTGTGCGCCCCGGGTCTGGCCGTTCCAGCGCGCCACCCGCGCCAGCCCATGGGCAATATCCTCGATTTCGATATCGAAGGGCGAGGGGTCGAGAAGATCGAGCCGGCGCCCGCTCAACATGCGCTGCCAGGCGCGCGGCGGGGCGGCGGCGGTTTTCCGGGGCGCCATGGGAGGTCCTGCGGTGTTGGGCCGTGCTGTGCGAAGGCCGGACCTTAAAAAGCCGGCTGGCTGCAATCAAGATCGGCTGCGGGGCGGTACCTCCTTCGACCCGCCGGGCCCGACCCGCCGCGACGCCAGCGCCGGATGCATGTCCCGGTCCGGGACTGCTATAGTGTGGCGGTCTGGGATTTGACCGTGGGGTTCGTTCGACATGCCGGTTTCTCGCCTGCCTGCCATGGCGCTCTATCAGGAATGCCGTCCTGAGAGCCTGCCATTCGTCACGACCGAGACGCTGGAGCCGCTTTACGGGCTGTTCGGCCAGGACCGTGCGCTGGCGGCCATGCGGTTCGGGACGCGTATCGAGCACGGCGGATACAATCTCTTCGTGTTGGGCTCGCCCGCCGGCGGTTTTGACGACGCGGTGCGCGCGCTTCTGAAACAGGCCGCCGAGGAAGACCCGGTCCCGTCCGACTGGATCTATGTCACGAATTTCGACGACCCCAACAAACCCCACGCCCTGCGCCTGACGCCCGGCGATGGCCGCCGGTTCCAGGAAAAAGTGGACGAGGCGGTCCAGGATCTGCGGTCGTCCCTGCCGGCGATTTTTCAAAGCGAGGAGTATCTCGCCCGGCGCCGCAGCATCGAGGACGCCTTCGAGCGGCGCCACACCGAGGCTCTTTCGGTGATCCAGAAATCCGCCGAGGCAGACGGTATTGCGCTCGTCAGTACGCCGAACGGCATCGGCGTTGCGGCCATGAAGGACGGTTCGGTCATGGCGCCGGAGGACTTTGCCGGCCTGCCCGAGGCGGAGCGCAACCGGTTCGAGCGCCGGATCGACGAGATCCAGAACCAGATCGAAGAGATCTTCCGCCAGATCCCGCGCTGGGAGGCCGAGCGTGTCGAAAACCTGCGCACGCTGAACAAGGAGTTCGCCGACTACGCCGTGGGCCATGTGGTGCGCGCGCTGGAAACGGATTTCGCCGGTGACGAGGCGGTGTGCCTCTGGGTGCGCCAGATGGGCGAGAATGTCGTCGATCAGGTCCGCGATTTTGCGCCGGAATCGGATGAACGCTCCGGCGAGGACCGAATGGCCGATCGGGCCAGCACCTGGCAGGAGCCGTTCCAGCGCTATGCGGTCAATCTACTGGTGGACCATGGCGAAACCGGCGGCGCCCCGGTGATCACCCTGGATCATCCGACCCTGGGCAATCTCGTGGGGCGGGTCGAATACCGCTCCTTCATGGGATCGCTCGTGACCGATGCGACCATGATCCGTCCCGGTGCTCTGCACCGCGCCAATGGCGGGTATCTGATCATCAATGCGCTCCAGATCCTTCAGGAGCCGCTGGCCTGGGAAGCGCTCAAGCGCGCGCTGACCCGCCAAGCCGTGACCGTGGAATCGCCGGCCGAGCAATACGGCATGGTCAACACCGTGATGCTCGAGCCCGAGCCCATCCCGATCGATCTGAAGGTCGTGCTCTATGGCACGCCCTATCTGTTCCATCTGCTCAGCGGGCGCGAGCCGGATTTTCCCAAACTGTTCAAGGTCCAGGTGGAGTTTGCCGATTGGGTGCCGCGTACCGATGACTCGATCCTGCATTTCGCACGGTTTCTGGGAACCCAGGCCAAGACCGGCGGGCTCCTGCCGTTGGAGCCGACCGGCGTTGCGCGCATGGTCGAGCAGGCGACCCGCATGGCCGGGGATGCCGAACGCCTGTCAGTTCTCGCCGATCCGCTGACGGATCTTTTGCGCGAGGCCGATTTCGTCGCCCGGGACGAGGGCGCGCCGGTGATTTCCGGCACCCATGTGACCGAAGCGCTGGCGGCCCGGGAAAACCGGGCGGATGCCATGCGCGAACGCTATTTGCGGTTCATCGACGATGAGATGAAGATCATCGAGACCGACGGGATGCGCACCGGTCAGATCAATTCGCTGTTCGTCCATTCGATCCCGAATTACCGCTTTGGCAGCCCGTCCCGCGTCACCGCACGGATCCGCCCCGGCGCCGGCGGCGTGATGAATATCGAGCGGTCGGTCGGGTTCGGACGGTCGGTCTATGCCAAGGGCGTCGAGATCCTGTCGGCCTGGATCCTGTCGAAATTCGCCAAGACCCGTCCGCTCCAATTCGTCGCCACGATCACCCATGAACAAAGCTACGGGCCGATCGACGGCGACAGCGCGTCCTCAACCGAGCTGTATGTTCTTCTATCGGCGCTTGCCGATGTGCCGATCGCCCAGGGCCTCGCGGTGACCGGATCGGTCAACCAGTTCGGCGAGGTGCAGGTCATCGGCGGGGTCAATGAGAAGATCGAGGGCTTTTACGATGTCTGCGCCGCGCGCGGTCTGACCGGCGAGCAGGGCGTTTTGATCCCGGCGGGGAATGTCCGCAGCCTGATGCTGCGGCGCGATATCGTCGAGGCGGCGCAGGATGGCCGGTTCCACATTTATCCCGTCGAGACCATCGAGGAGGGGCTTGAACTGCTCACCGGCATGGACGCAGGGGAGCCCGACGAGGATGGCCTGTATCCCGCTGAGACCGTCTATGGCCGCGCCCAGCGCCGTCTGGCCAAGCTCAATCCGCAGCGCGGCGGGGGCGGGTCCGGCGGCGCCGCGAATGGCGGGGACAACGGATCGGGCCGTCCGCGCTGGTGGCCGTTCGCCCGGTAGCGGGTGACGGCGTTTGGACCTCAGGGTCAGGACCCTAGGCCTTAAGATCTGACCTGCGTCAATCCGTCTTGACCTCGATCAAGGTGCCGCGTAGAGCCCTTAGGAGACTATCGGGACCGCAGGGCAACCCTCCAGCTGTTGCCAAGGCACGAAAGGTCAGGACCCATGCGCAAGATCCTTGTTCCCCTTACCGGCGGCGATCGCGACACCGGCGCGCTCACCACCGCCATGGTCGTCGCCGTCGATCTGAAGGCCCATGTCGAAGGTCTCTTCGTCCGACCCGATCCGGCGGAAAGCCTGCCCTTCATGGGCGAAGGCGTGGCCGGCCCGGTGATCCAGGACATTCTGATGGCGTCCAAGGAGGCCGCCGACAACGCCGCCAATCGGGCCAAAGCCAGCCTGACCGCCATTGCGGGCGAGGCGGGGGTCCCGATCATCGACGCGCCGCGCGGACCCGGCGCCCCGTCCGCCTCCTTTGCCGAGGATATCGGCCCCTTCGCCACCATTGTCGGCAACAAATCGCTCCTGTCCGATCTCATTGTCTTCGAGAACCGTCAGGAAGACGAGGGCTACGGGATCGGCGATGCGCTCCAGGAATGTCTGATGTCGCGCGGGCGCCCGATCCTCTTGTCGCCGCCGTCGGTGCCGGCCCATCTGGGGCGCAACGCCACCATCGGCTGGGACGGCAGCGCCGAGGCCGCCCATGCGGTGCGTGCCGCCATGCCCTTCCTGGTCAATGCCGAGCGTATCCAGATCCTCAACATCACCAGCGGGTCCAAGGATTCCAGCCTGACCGATACGCTGGCGGATTATCTGACCTATCGCGGCCTTGAATCGATCGAGCATGTGGTCGATCCCCAGGGCCGCCCCATCGGCGAGGTGCTGATCGACGAATCCGTCCGCGCCCATTCGGATCTGCTGATCATCGGCGGCTATGGCCACAGCCGCATCCGCGAATTGCTGATGGGCGGCGCGACCCGCCATGTGATCAGCCACGCCACCCTGCCGGTTCTGATGGCGCACTGACCGTCCGCCTTCGGCACCGCACAATCGATCATCAATAAGAACCCGACCTGAGGAGACCCCCCAATGGCTCTGTACCGCATCCGCATGGAACTCGCGCGCACCCAGGATTTTCCCGCCGGAAGCCCGCTGCGCGGCTATGAATTCGTCGCCCCGCTCGACGAGTCCGGCCATCTCGATGCGGAGGAATGGCGCGCGCATAA
>CAZHDI010000073.1:0-16326 GCA_964531285.1 uncultured Alphaproteobacteria bacterium
CCCGCTTGGGGAACCCGGAAAGCCCGGCAGCCGGGCGCAGGGTGCGGATGCGATCGCGCCGGCCGGTGAGGATCTTGTGCGGGTAGCACTGGTGGCCGACATCGAAGATCAGCCGGTCATCGGGCGTGTTGAAGACATGGTGGATCGCCACGGTCAGTTCGACCACGCCAAGCCCCGCGCCCAGATGCCCGCCAGTGACCGACACCGCGTCGATCGTCTCGGCGCGCAGTTCATCGGCCAGTTGGCGCAGCTCTTTCAGCGAAAAACCGCGGGTGTCTTTGGGCTCTTGGACGGTGTCCAGCAGCGGCGTCTTGCCCAGATGGGCTGTGTTGATCACATCGACCAAGGGGACCCCCTCCTGTCGTTGGACGGACAAATGCAAGGAACCGCGGGCGGGTCAGCTCAGCCCTCGCGCCGGTCCGTTCGGCGCGGCGGATAGCGGCTACGGCTATCCCGATGCCTGAAGGCAGTCCACTGACCGGCGGGCGGCCAGGCGGGGCGCGCACACCCCTCCTAAAGGCGGCCTTGTACCACGAAACTGGCCACGTCGCGCATCGGCTTTGCTTTCTCATCGAACAAATCGAGGTGACGAACCGCCTGCTGGGCCAGAAGCCCGGCTTGCGACCGCGCGCGCTCGGGCCCGAGGATCGAAACAAAGCTCGCATTGGCGCCGGGCTCGGACGGCGCCGCGCCGCCGGTCTGCTCGAGTTCGTCGACGATCTGAAGCGCCAGGCCCAGATCATGGGCATAGCCGTTGAGGGCCTGCACCAGATCGTCGCCGGCCCGCGCCATGATCGCTCCGGATTCGCAGGACAGTGCGATCAGCGAGCCGGTCTTCATGCGCTGAAGCCGGGTCAGTGTGCCGATATCCGTGATCGCCTCGCCTGCGCTGCGACCGATCATCTCGCCCCCCACAAGACCGGTGTGCCCCGCCGCATCCGCCATGCGCGCCGCCAGCGTGCAGCGGATGAACGGATCGGCGCAGGTGCGCTGGCTGACCAGGATCGAGATCGCCAAGGTCATCAGCGCGTTGCCGGCGAGAATCGCCGTCGCTTCGTCGAAGGCTTTATGGGTCGCCGGCTGCTTGCGCCGGTTGTCGTTATCGTCGAGCGCCGGCAGGTCTTCGTGCAGCAGAGCCCGCGTATGAAGGCATTCGATGGCCGCCGCGACGCGCAGCATCGCGCGTTCGTCGACCCCGAGCAGCCGGCCACTCTCGACCGCCAGGAACCCGCGCAGGCGGCGTCCTTCGGCAAGGGCGGCATAGCGCATGGCTTCATGGAGGCGCGCCTCGGCGCCCCGCGGTTTCGGGAGAAGCTCGTCCAGCGTGCCTTCAATGGCACGGGCCACGCGGGCCAGTTCGGTTTCCAGGGGCAGTGACGCGCTGAGCGACATGGGCCGGCATCCTCGGTTGGGCCGGACGCGCACGGGCGGCGGCCGGATCGGACGGTGCGCTAATCGAGATCGGCGGGCGCCGTGGCCACCGTGCCGTCACCGGCCGGAATGACTTTCTCGATGCGCGTCTGAGCCGCCTGGAGCTTGGCTTCGCAATGGCTCTTGAGGTGATTGCCGCGCTCATACATGGCAATCGACTCCTCCAGCGGGACATCGCCCCGCTCCAGCTTGTCGACAATGTCCTCAAGCTGAGCGAGCGCCGCCTCGAAACTCATCGAGGCAATGTCATCCGGTACCGTAGATCCGACTGATTGATGTTCGGTTGTCGCCATGGGATCCCGCGCGAAAAAAGAAAACGATGCACACGCCTGCGGTGCGCATTCGCCGATGCGGCGCATCGGGCCTGGAAAGCCTAACCGGCTGCCGGTCCGCCAGCAACGGAGCCTTTAAGCTGGTTTCACGAGACGCCGCCACGACCAGAACCGGTCACCGCCGTCATAGGCGGTCCGCCAGCCCCGGCGCACCAGATGGCCCCGGATCATGCGGTTGAACCAGCCATGGGCACACAGCACCACATTGCCGTCCGCAGCGGCTTCTTCCAGCCGGTCCGCCGCCGCGGCCGCACGCTTGCGCGCCAGTGTGTGGGATTCGCCGGTGCCCGAAAAGCCCAGAACCCAGCCCAGACGGCTGAGCACATACCACTGGTCATGGGACAGGATGAGGCCGCCGGGAAGCGGCGGCGCCGGTTGAGGGGCTTCCTGAAACAGGGGATCGACCAGAAACGGCCGGCCTTCGAACACCAGCTCGGCGGTCTCGACCGCACGCCGCAGGGGACTCGCCAGCCGGTGCGTGGCATCGCGGGCCGCATCCAGCAGATCGGCGGGCGGCATCTGACCGGGCACCAGACCCGCGGCGCCATAACGGGCCCACCAGTCGTCCCATCCGGCGGCATTGAACCGCCCGCCCCGGGCGAGATCCGGCTTGCCGTGACGGACAAGAATGATGGTGCCGGGCCGCTGCGCCGGCGCGCGCGGTGAATCGTCCGGTTCGAAAGATCCGCTCACGTGTCCCCTAGCATCGGTTTCGGCCCGCGGACCATATGCCGTCCGCGGCGCCCCTGCACCGCCGCGCTCACGCCCCCATCAGCGTCTGAACATGCGCGACCGTACAGAGCTGCAAGGCCCGAAGGTCATAACCGCCTTCCAGCGTTGAGACAATGCGGCCCCCGCAGCAGGTGTCCGCCAGATCCATCAGCGCGCGGGTGGCCCAGACAAAGTCGGCCTCGGTCAGATTGAGATTGGCGAGCGGATCGCGCTGATGCGCATCGAACCCCGCCGAAATCAGCATGAAATCCGGCTTGAACGCCTCGACCGCCGGCAAAACCCGCTCGTCCATGGCTTGGCGGAACTCCATCGACCCGCTGCCGGGCATCAGAATCGCATTGAGGATATTGCCGTCGACCCCGCGCTCATTGGGATGGCCGGTCCCGGGAAACAAGGGAAATTGATGGGTCGAGGCATAGAACATCTCCGGATCGCCGTAGAAAATGTCCTGGGTGCCATTGCCGTGATGCACATCGAAATCGATCACCGCCACCCGCTGAAACCCATGGACCGCACGGGCGTGATACGCACCAATCGCAACGCTGTTCAGGAAACAAAAGCCCATGGCCCGGGTGCGCTCGGCATGGTGGCCGGGCGGGCGGACCGCGCAAAAGGCATTGCGGGCCGTCCCCGCCGCGACCGCATCGACCGCCGCGACCACCGCGCCGGACGCCCGCAGAGCCGCCGCCCAGGAGCCCGCGCCGAGGGCCGTATCGGCGTCAATAAAGGTCCAGTCGTCGGTGTCTTCGGGCACCATGGCCCGCAGCGCATCCACATGAACCGTCGGATGCACCCGCGCGATCTGCTCCGCCGTCACTTCGGGGGCCTGTTCGCGGTGCAGATAGGCAAAATCCTCCCGTTCGAACACCGCCAGAATCGCCCGCAGCCGGTCCGAGCGCTCGGGATGACCCGGCGGCGTTTCATGCAGCAGGCAGGCAGGATGGGTGAACAGGATCGTACTCATGGCGCGGGCGTCTTTCTTTTGGCCGAGGTCCCCTTCAAGCGAGGGGGCGTGCCCTTCAAACGGGGGCCAAGAGTGGCCGGTCAGGTCACGAACGGCAAGCCCAGGGACATCAGGAACACCGCGACGCCAAGGCCGATCAGGCCCCAGCGCACCCAGGGCGGACTGCCCAGCCACCAATCCTTGAGCGCCGGGCCGAACAAAAACACCGGCACCGCCATCAGCGCATAACGAAAGCTGCGCCCGAGCAAGGCAGCCAAAAGAAAGCCCGCCGGCTCGACCCCGGTCACACCGGCGGCCAGCGCCGTGATCTGAAACGGCACCGGCGTCTGTGCGGCGATCAGCACCAGGACGAAGCCGTAATCCTGGAACCGCTGGCGGGTGACCTCATAAGCACTCTGCCACCCCATGCCGTCGATCAGGCTCCGGCCGAGGCTTTCGAACAGATAGGCCCCGACCAGATAGGCCAGCGCCGCACCCAGAACGGTGGCGATCACGGTCACCGCCCAGACCGGCCAGACATGACGCCGGTTCTCCAGCATCATGCTGGCGATCATCAATTCGACCGGCCAGGGGAAGACCGTACTTTCGATCAGTACACCGAAGAACAGCGCCGGATAGGCATAGCGCGAGCCCATCCAGGCATGGAACCAGCGCGCAACCGGCCCCCGGCGGCGCACCTCCGTGGTTTCGGGCGGTGGCGGTGCGGGACGCGGATCGGGCGGGACCGGCGGCAGGGTCATGGGAAGCCTCGCTCCTGCCTGATCCCGGGTGCGCGACTAGTGCGCCGGATCGAGCGTGACGCCCGGCGGCAGCGCGGCATCGTCGGGAACGAAAAAGTCCGGCATCAGATTTTTCGTCGGATCGACCCGGTACTGATCGAAATCGCGCACGCCGGACTGATAGAGCACCACATCGTCAATGCAGAACTGACCGGTGAACTCCCGCGCATCCTGCGTCAGGATCACATGGGCTGCATCGGCCATGATCTCGACCGTGCGGCAATGGAGCATGCCTTCATCGCCGGCCAGCGCATTGCGGATCGCAGCGGTCGCGACACCGGTGCGCGGCCAAAGCGCGTTGAACGCAATGCCGTCGGGCCGGAACTCCTCCGCCATACCCAGCACGCACAGGCTCATGCCGTATTTCGCCATGGAATAAGCGACATGGCCCTGGAACCATTTGGCGCTCATATCGAGCGGCGGCGACAAGTTCAGCACATGCGGATTGGCCGCGCGCTTCAGATGCGGAATGCAGGTCTTCGACACCAGGAAGGTGCCGCGCGCATTGATCTGGTTCATCAGGTCATAGCGCTTCATATCGGTCTGGAGCGTGCCGGTGAGCTGGATGGCGCTGGCATTGTTCACACAGATATCGATGCCGCCGAACCGGGCCGCGGTCTGCTCGACCGCCGCCTGCACCTGCTCCTCATACCGCACATCGACGATGAGCGGCAGTGCCTTGCCGCCCGCCGCCTCGATTTCCTCCGCAGCCGTATAAATCGTGCCTTCCAGCTTGGGATGCGGTTCGGCCGTCTTCGCCGCGATGGCCACATTGGCCCCGTCGCGCGCGGCTCGCAACGCGATGGCGAGGCCGATGCCGCGGCTCGCGCCGGTGATGAACAGGGTCTTGCCTTTCAAATCCGCCATAGCGTCCTCCCGGATTACGGTCCTTATGGTTGAGTGACGATGATCGCGCCCTTGGGTGTCGCCACCAATGTATGTTCGAACTGCACGGTCGGGCAGCCGCCTTCGGCGATCAGCGTCCAGCCGTCGCCGCCCTCCCCGGCCCAGTGCGATCCGGTCGACAAAAACGGTTCGATGGTGAACACCGCCCCATTGGCGATGGTTCGCCGCTCGTCCGGCTCACGCCAGGTCGCGATGGCCGTGGGCTCTTCGTGAAGTGAGCGCCCGACACCGTGACTGCTCAAGTTCCGGATTAAGGTATACCGGTTGCGGTCGGCGAACACCTGGACCCGCTCGCCGATGTCTCCCAGGGGACGGCCGGATTTCACGGCCTTGATCCCGGCCCACAAAGCGCGCTTGCCGTCCCGGCACAGCCGGTTGAGTGTGTCGGTCTGTTTGCCCACGACGAAGCTGTGGCCGGCATCGGCGAAATAGCCATCGAGTTCAGCCGATACATCGATGTTAACGAGATCGCCGTCTTCGATCGCCCGGTCGCCGGGAATGCCATGGGCGATCTCCGGAAAGATCGAGATGCAGGTCGCGCCCGGAAAATCGTAACTGAGTTCCGGGGCCGACCGTCCGCCCGCCTCTTCGATCAGTGTACGCCCCAGCGCGTCGAGTTCGCCCGTGGTCATGCCGGCCCGGGTGGCGGCGACCATGGCCGTCAGAGTCCGCGCCACCAGTTGCCCCGCTTTGCGCAGCGCTTCGAGTTCTTCATCGCTCGTGATCGTCACTGTCCCGCCCCTCTTCCTATCCGCCGACCGTCTATCCGCCAACCGTGCTCAGCGCAGCCGCACCGCCGTACCGGTCACCAGGATCTCCGCTGACCCGGCCATCACCATGGATGTGGTAAAGCGCACCGTACAGACCCCGTCGGCGCCAAGTTTTTCAGCATTGGCGATCATCCGGTCAAGCGCCTGTTCCCGGGCTTCGGCCATGAGCTTGGTGTATTCCGGGATCTCGCCGCCGACGATCATCCGCAGGCCCGCAATAATATCCCGCCCGAAAAACCGGGCACGGACCACATTGCCTTTCACAAGGCCCAAGGTGTCGCGGATCTCACGGTCCTCAAAGCGGTCCTGACTGGTGATCAACAAGGTCATGCCGTCCTCACTCATCCACATTCTTCGAATAATGATCATCGTCCCGGTTGGCGAGCCGGTCGCGCACCACGACGACGATCAACAGCACAAGGCCGGCGACCGGTATCAATCCCAACAGGCCCCAGGGCGACACGCTCACAAGGCCGACGATCAGAGTTAACAGCCAAACCACCACCACGGCCGCAAGGCTCACCGTGAGCAGCACGAACGCAACGCGCACCAATCCGTTTTTCGGCTCCGCCATGACCCGTCTCTCCCTTGTCCGGCCCCGACAGGCCGCACGGTACGTCCAAGAAGATAACAACCCGGTTCAACGCCGCCGGTACCAGTCCACGCCATGCTCGTCGCGGCTGCGCGTGATCTGCCCGCGCGTCATCAGGCAATTGAGATGGGCCATGGACTCGCCGGTCGCCATGCCCACCAGATCGCCGTTGATCTCGCGCTTGAACAAAGCCGGAAACACATCCACCGCGCGGCGCGGCTCATCGAGCATCGCCAGGAGCTTTTCAAGCCCCTCCTCATGGCCGTCAATCAACTGATCGCAGCGGATATGCAGATTGCGGAACACCTTCTGGTGGCCCGGCAGTACCAGAACGGTGTCCGGCACCGCGCGTTTGATCCGCTTTTGAGCGTCGAGCCAGTCGGTAAGCGGATCGCCCTCGGGCTCGGTCGGCCAGACACTGACATTCGAGGAGATCGTCGGCAGGACCTGATCACCCGAGATCAGCACATCGAGATCAGCGCAATGGAGCGAGGCATGTTCGGGCGAGTGGCCGCCGCCGGTGATGAACCGCCAGTCATGGCCGTCGATCTCGACCGTTTCGCCGTGTTCGATGCGCCGGTAGGCTTCGGGAAGCGGATAGATCCGCTGGCCGAACCCGCCGAACCGCGTTTTATAAGTCTGGATCTGCTCATCCGTGAAGCCTGCGGCGCGGTAGAACCGTACGCCCTCCTCGGGCGCCTCCCGGCCGGTGTCGCCCACGAGAATCCGGCACATCAGATATTCCGTCCGGGTCATGAGAAACTCGGCGCCGAACCGGTCGACGAGCCACCCCGTAAGGCCGATATGATCGGGATGCATATGGGTGGCGATGACCCGCTTCACGGGGCGCCCACCCATAAGATCGGTGAACATCCGCTCCCAGATCTCCACCGTCTCGGGCAGCCGCAGGCCGGTATCGACCACCGTCCAGCCATCGCCGTCTTTCAGTATCCAGACATTGATGTGGTTGAGCGCAAAGGGCAGCTTCAGGCGCAGCCAGAAGACACCCGGCGCGACCTCCACCGGCACACCGGGCTCGGGCGCCTTGGCATGGGGAAAGTCGAGGGCATCGACGGGGCGGGCGGTTGGCTGGCTGGACATAGGCGCTGTCTTGTCTTGAAAAGAGCGATGGAACATAAGGGCCGCGACGCTACGGGCGAACGGTGGGGGCGTCAAATTTTCCGTGTATACACACACAAATTCCCGGGCCTATACTACGGCCAAACGGGAGGACCAGCCATGGCAGATCAACCGGTCATCGCGGTGATGGGCGCAGGCGATGCCACGGGCGGCGCGATCGCCCGGCGCTTTGCGCGCGAGGGCTATACCGCCTGCCTCGCAAGGCGCAATGCCGACCAGCTTGCACCCTTGAAGGCTCAGATCGAAGCCGAGGGCGGCACCGCCCATGCCTTCGGCGTCGATGGGCGCGAGGAGGATCAGGTCATGGCCTGGTTCGACGAAATCGAGGACCGTATCGGCCCGGTCGCCGTCGCGGTCTTCAATGTCGGTGGCAATGTGCGCTTTCCCATTCTGGAGACCAGCGAACGGGTGTTCCGCAAGGTCTGGCTCATGGCCTGCCATGCCGGGTTTTTGACCGGCCGTGAAGCCGCCCGGTACATGGTTCCCCGCGGGACGGGCACGATCCTGTTCACCGGCGCGACCGCAAGCGTGCGCGGCGCCGCGGGCTTTGCTGCCTTCTCCTCGGCCAAACACGGGCTGCGTGCCGTGGCCCAGAGCATGGCCCGCGAACTGGCGCCTCAGGGCATCCATGTCGCCCATGTGGTGATCGACGGGCCCATCGATACGCCCTGGATCAATCAGACCTTCCCCCAGATCAAGGAACAGCGCGGGCCAGAGGGTCTTCTGAACCCGGATCATATCGCCGAGACCTATTGGCAGATCCATTGCCAGCCGCGCACCGCCTGGACCTTCGAGACCGATCTGCGGCCGAGTGTCGAGCCGTGGTAACGGCAAAATAAGGAGAGCGCAGCAATGGGACGGAAACTGGAATTCTTTTTCGACTATGGCAGCCCGACCACCTATCTGGCCTATACCCAGATCGGCCGGATCGTTGAGCGCACCGGCGCGACCCTCGTCTGGAAGCCGATGCTGCTGGGCGGCATCTTCAAGGCGACGGGCAATCAGTCCCCGGCCATGGTTCCGGCCAAGGGCAGCCATATGGGCCAGGATCTGGCGCGCTTTGCCGCCCGCTACGGCGTGCCGCTCACCTTCAATCCTCATTTCCCGATCAACACGCTGTTCATGATGCGAGCCACCTATGTGGCAGAGGACGACAAGCGGCTGATCGACTTCATCGACATGTGCTTTAAGAGTATGTGGGTGGAGCCGAAGAACATGGGGGACCCGGAGGTTATCGCCCAGGTCTTCATGGCCCATGGGTTCGATCCGGACTACTACGCGCAAAGGACCGGCGAAGCAGCCATCAAGGACAAGCTCAAAGCCGTCACCGAAGAGGCCGTCGCGCGCGGCGTGTTCGGCGCACCGACATTCTTCGTCGATACCGATGAGATGTTCTTCGGCCAGGACCGGCTGGACTTTGTCGAAGAGGCGCTCAAGGCCTGATCCATGGCTGCCTTACGCGCCGGTATCGCGCAGATCATTGCGTGGTGCCACTATCTTTTGATCCCGTACATTCTGCTGGGCTGGGCCGCGCCCCATCGCGGCTGGCTGATCGTCCATGCCCTGGCCGTCCCGCTATTGATCCTTCAATGGATCGTGAACCGCCAGACCTGCGTCCTGGCCAATATCGTCAGCTGGCTGCGCACTGGCCGCTGGTGGGATGAGACGGACCCGGATCAAGGTGCCTGGATCGCGACGCTCATCCGCCGGTTCACCGGCATCGGACTCACGCCGATCCAGGTCAACGCCTTGGTCTATGGCCTCGTGCTCACCGCCTGGGCCGCGACCCTCATCCGGCTGGCTGCCGGAATGACCGCTTAGCCCGCCTCATAGGCCGCCGGGTCGATGGCATAGAAGGTCTCGGCACCGCGCATGGCGGCCTGGGCATAGCCCGGCGCAAGCGGGGCGATCTGTTCGGCGAAAAACAGCGCCGTTCCGATCCGCGCCTCCAGAAACGCCGTATCCGGATCGCCTGTTTCGAGGCGTGCCCGCGCACTCAGCGCTCCCTGCCCCAGATAGTGACTGCCCGCCAGCAGCCCCATCAGACGCAAGAACGGCGTCGCCCCGGCCATTGCATCCGAGGGGCTCTTGCCGAGGGCGGATTGAAGATAGTCCGACGCCTGGCCGGCCTCCATAATGACGCCCTTGAGCGCGTCTGCCAGACGGACCATCCGCTCGTCGCGGGTCTGCTGAAGGCTCAATGCGGTCTGTGAGGCTTCATCGATGAACGCCTTGAGCGGTCCGCCGCCTTCCATCATCAGCTTACGGGCCACCAGATCCATCGCCTGGATGCCGTTGGTGCCTTCATAGATGGGATAGATGCGCGCATCGCGGTAATATTGGGCCGCACCGGTTTCCTCGATGAAGCCCATCCCGCCATGGACCTGGATGCCCAGCGAGGCCGTCTCAACCCCGATATCGGTCGCGTAGGCCTTGGCGATCGGCGTCAGGAGTTCCTCCCGGCCCTTCGCATCGAGACGCGTGTCCGCATCGGGATGATTGGCGGCCAAGTCTGCGGCCATCGCCGTGGCATAGCAGATCGCCCGCACCGCTTCGGTCTGCGCCTTCATGGTCCACAGCATACGCCGGACATCCGGATGCTGGATGATCGGGATCATGGCGATGGGCTCATGCTGAAGCCCGAAGGGCTTGCCCTGAAGCCGCTCCCGCGCGAAGGCCAGCGCCTTTTGAAATGCCGCCTCGGCCACCGCCACACCCTGAATGCCGACATTGAGGCGCGCATTGTTCATCATGGTGAACATGCACGCCATGCCCTTGTTCTCCCGGCCGATCAGTTCGCCGATCGCGCCGCCGCCTTCGCCATAAGCCATGGAACAGGTCGGGCTGCCATGAATGCCGAGCTTGTGCTCGGTCCCGGTACAGAGCACATCATTGCGCGCGCCCAGGGACCCGTCCGGCTCGACAAAGAATTTCGGGACCAGGAACAAGGACAGTCCGCGCGTGCCGGGCGGCGCATCGGGCAGCCGCGCGAGCACCAGATGGACGATGTTCTCCGCCATGTCGTGCTCGCCGTAGGTGATCCAGATCTTGTTGCCCGTAATGGCGTAGGTCCCGTCGCCGCGCGGCACGGCCTTGGTGCGTAGCGCGCCGACATCGGAACCGGCCTGCGGCTCGGTCAGGTTCATGGTGCCCGACCATGCCCCGGAAATCAGCTTGGGCAGGAACCGCTTTTTCTGATCGTCCGTCCCGTGAGCACTCAGGGCTTCGATGGCGCCCTGGGTCAGGAGCGGCGCCAGCCCGAAGGCCGGATTGGCGCCCTGCAGCATTTCCTGAACCGCGAGCATCAGCGTGCGCGGCAGACCTTGGCCGCCAAACTCCGGAGCGAAGGGAAGCCCGCCCCAGCCAGCCTCCACCCATTGCCCGTAAGCTTCGCTGAAGCCCGGCGCCGTCGTTACCGACCCATCGTCATGCCGCACCGCCCCGGCCTCGTCGCCCGGACGGTTGAGCGGCGCGACCACTTCTTCGACGAACTTGCCCGCTTCCCCAAGGACCGCCTCCACCAGATCGGGCGCGAGATCCGGAAACGCTCCGGTCTGGGCCAGCCGGGGCAAACCCGCGACATGATCGAGGGTGAACCGGATATCCTTGAGCGGCGCATGATAGGTCATGGGGGCATCCTCCGGATCGGGTCTTTGGGCGTGCGCGTTGAATTTTGCGGCCAAGCCATGATGTAGTGCGGCAGGAGTATTGTGTGATGTGTGCCATGGTTCCCCGCGACCCCGCAACCGACGGACCGATCGTCCCGCCGACGCCGGAAACGCTGGCGCGGGCGGGCGCGGCCTTGCGCGCCGGGGCGTTGATCGGCCTGCCGACCGAAACGGTCTACGGTCTTGCCGCCGATGCGACGGACGCGCGCGCCGTTACGCGGATCTTTGAGGCCAAGGACCGCCCCCAGTTCAATCCGCTGATCGTCCATGTCGCGGGCACCGGAGACGCGGCCCGGCTTGGACATTTCGACGCGCAGGCACACGCCTTGGCCGAGCGGTTCTGGCCGGGCCCGTTGACCATTGTCGTCCCGCGCAGCGCCGATTGTCCGGTCGCGGATCTGGCGACAGCGGGCCTCGACACGATTGCGGTACGTGTGCCGGGTCATGAGGTCGCGCGCCGCGTGATCGCAGCCGCCGGGCGGCCTCTGGCGGCGCCGAGCGCCAATCCGTCGGGGCGCCTCTCGCCCACCCGACCGGACCATGTGGCCGACACGCTGGGCGCCGCGGTTGCCATGGTGATCGACGGCGGGCCGTGTGCGGAAGGACTGGAGTCCACCGTGGTGACCGCCTTGGCCGGCGGGATCGCCATCCTGCGGCCCGGCTCGATCACCCGCGCCATGATCGAAGACGTTACAGGGCCGCTTGCATCCCACACGGAAGATCCGAACCGGCCCATGAGCCCGGGCCAGACCCTGCGCCATTACGCGCCCCGCACGCCGGTCCGGCTGGATGCGGACGGCGCGCGCGACGGCGAGGTGCTGCTTGCCTTCGGCCCCATGGCCGATGCGGGCCCCGATGACTTGAACCTCAGTCCCACAGGCGATCTGCGGGAAGCCGCGGCCAATCTGTTCGCCTATCTGCGCCGGCTCGACCGGACCGGCGCGCGGCGGATTGCGGTGATGCCGATCCCGCGCGACGGCCTTGGCGAGGCCATCAACGACCGCCTGCGGAGGGCCGCGACATGACCGATCTGGCGCTCACACCGGATCTGCATCAACGCTTCGTGGCACTTCTGGGCGAGGCCCATGTGATCACCGCGCCGGACGCCATGGCCCGCTATCTGGGTGAGCCGCGCGGACGGGTTGCGGGCCGGGCGCCGGCCGTGCTGCGGCCGGGGTCCACGGACGATGTCGCGCATCTTGTCGCGCTGTGCGCGCGGAACGGCGTCGCGGTCACGCCCCAGGGCGGCAATACAGGGCGGGTTGCAGGCCAGACCCCGCTCGGCGACAGCGTGGTGATCTCTCTGGAACGCATGAACCGCATCCGGAGTATCGACCCTCAAGACAATGCACTCACGGCCGAGGCCGGCACAATCCTCGCCACCATTCAGAATGCGGCAGCGCAGGCGGACCGCCTCTTTCCGTTAAGTCTGGGCGCGGAAGGCAGTTGCCAGATCGGCGGCAATCTGGCGGCCAATGCGGGTGGTATCAATGTGCTGCGCTATGGCATGGCGCGCGATCTTGTGTTGGGGCTCGAAGTGGTGCTCGCCGATGGGCGCATTTGGGACGGGCTCAAGACCTTGCGGAAAGACAACACGGGCTACGATCTCAAACAATTTTTTCTGGGGGCGGAGGGCACGCTCGGGCTGATCACCGCGGCCAGTCTGAAACTCTTCCCGCGCCCTAAGGACCGTGCGACGGCCATGGTGGCGGTGGCCGATGTCGCGCGCGCGGTGGACCTGCTTCATCTGGCCCAGGACCGGAGCGGCGGACAGGTCTCGGCGTTCGAATTCATGGGCGCTTTCCCGGTCGCGCTGGCAGTTCGACACGGCGAGGATCTGCGTCATCCGTTCCCGGACAGCCCGGCGCCCTGGTTCGTGCTGATGGATCTGGAGTCCGGACGGCCCGGATCGCTCGCGCCCGTATTGGAAACACTGCTCGAACCGGCGCTGGAAACAGGATTGATCCTTGATGCCGTCCCGGCGGCCAGCGAGGCGCAGGCGCAACAGTTTTGGGCGATCCGCCACCACATTCCCGAGGCGCAAACCCGCGAGGGCGCGAGCATCAAACACGATGTCTCGGTGCCCGTGTCGAAAGTCGCGGCCTTTATCGCCCAGGCCGATGCCGCCGCCGGACGCCTGTGCCCCGGCATACGGCCCTGCCCGTTCGGCCATCTGGGCGATGGCAATGTGCACTATAATCTGAGCCAGCCTGAAGACATGGACCGGCATGCCTTTCTCGACCAGTGGGACCGTCTGTCGGCGGAGGTTCACGCCATCGCCGCGCGGCTCGGCGGCTCGATCAGCGCCGAACATGGCATCGGCGCCATGAAGCGCGCGGCCCTGCCCCACTTCAAATCCGATGTGGACATGGATCTGATGCGCCGGATCAAGCACGCGCTCGATCCGGCGGGTCTGATGAATCCCGGCAAGGTGCTTTGACCGTGCCGGGACGGATCACTCCTCAGCCGCGCACAGGCCGTCCGCGAACGTGGCCCGGTACGGTTCGACTTCCTCGGCGGACCAGCCGGCCACGCCGTTGAACACACGGCACAGCATGGCATCGTCCGTGATCCGCTCATCGGCGCGCATCATGTCCAGCACATCCTGGGTGGTGATGGCCCCGGACTCCATGCGCACACCGCCGCCCGAGGGCGTATCGAACACGATCAGGTCACCATCGCTCCAAGGCGTCCAGCCGCCGCCGGGCTCCCCGGTGCGGGCAAAGCTGGACCATTGCGCGATCATCGTGTCCGAGAGCGCGACGCGGGTTTCTTCCGTCGACGCCGGGAAGGCAATCCGGTCGAGCGGCCCCAGCAGCCCGAACCGTCCGAAGACAAACGGAATTTCGATGGCATGGGCGGCGCCCAACAGGACCGACAGGTCGGTCCACAGGAAGCTGCCCTGCTCGTCCCAGTCGAACCGGTAGGCATAGAGATCGGTATGGCCGCCCGAGGCCATGGCCGCGAACGGACGGTCCACCGCCCGCACCCGCCACATCATGCTCTGATAATCGGAAACCGTCTCATAGAAAACCTTGTCCTTTGGCATGATAATCACACCGAAATAGTTGTTCACCAGGTCCGGGTTCAGCGCATTGAACAGGCGCGTCTCGTCCAGATTGGTCCCCGACATCACCGGCACCGCGTTGAAGGTTGCCGGCGAGGCGATCGCGTTTTCCATCGGTCCGTCCGGCAGCACGACCCCGTCGGAAATGACGCGCGGCATGGTCATCAATCCGGAATTCTCGTCCGCACCGCGATAAGGCGCATACACATCCTCGAGCGGCAGGCCGCGCAGCAAGGCCGCGATATCGGCCGCATCCGCGGTATCCTGGTCGCCCGCCGTGCGCCCGGCCGCATCGAGCATCTTGCCGACGGCCTCACGCGCCGGATTGGGCGTTGGCGCACCGCCGGTCCCTTCGGCTTGATCGAGCGGCATGGACGCAAAGGAGCCGCTTTGCAGGATCGCCCGGTGGAAGAGCCGCGCCGCGCGCGCCGACACGAGCAGGCTCGCCACATTATGGCCGCCCGCGCTTTCCCCGAAGATCGTGATGTTGTCCTCATCGCCGCCGAATGCGCCGATATTGTCGCGAATCCACTCCAGCGAGGCGATCAGATCCAGCGTGCCGAAATTCGCCGAGGCATCGTCCGCCGTCTGAGCGGTTTCGCGCAGCGCCGAATGGGCCAGCCAGCCGAGCGGCCCCAGACGATACTGCACCGTCACGACGATGACATTGCCATCGGCCGCCAGCTTGGCACCGTCATAATCGCTCGACCGGCCCCAGACATTGCCGCCGCCATGGATCCAGACCATGACCGGCAGGCGCTCGTCGCCGAAAGGCACCGCGCCCGGATCGAAGGGCGGGGCATAAATGTTGAGATGCAGACAATCCTCGTCGCCGACCAATGCACCGGGATCCCGCCCTTCGCCCTGGTCGAGCGCGTTGGAGACCTGGGGACAACGCGGCCCGAACGCCAGTGCCTCGAAAGTGCCCTCGAAATCGGCCGGCGGCCGGGGCGCCCGCCAGCGCAGATCGCCCACCGGCGCCGCGGCGAATGGAATACCGCGCCAGACATGGGTGCCCGCGACCACGCCGGTATCGGCATCGGTTACGAACCCAACAAGGCTCCCCTGATCAACCTCGCGCATGGTCACCGGATCGGCGACGGGGTCCGGAATGTCGCGCGGCGTCGAACAGGCGGCCAGACCCGCGAACAAAGCGCCCGCGAGTAATGCAATCAGCGCCGCGCGCGGCGCCAAGCTTGAGAAAGTCATGGCAGTCCCCTCTGGTCGGTGTCGCGCAAGGCCCCCCTTGCGCCGGTTTTGCGGCAGCCTAGCACAGGAACGGGTCTCCCGCCGCCCTGCGGCTGTTCCTGCCATTGACGCTGCCAGCCCCCGCCGACACACTTCAGGTGACGACACTCGGTCAGCCGGATTGCGCCTTTGAGGCGCATGGGCGGACCAAGCGTGCAACCGGGAGGATCAAACATATGTCAGGACATCTTGAAGCCTTTCGCGCCGAGACGCGCGCCTGGCTTGAGGAAAACTGCCCCCATTCCATGCGCACCCCGCCCAGTTCGGACGACGACGTGGTCTGGGGCGGGCGCAAGCAGGTCATCAAGAACCCGGACGCCAAGCTGTGGCTGGAGCGGATGGGAGGACGGGGCTGGACCGCGCCCACCTGGCCCAAAGCCTATGGCGGCGGCGGTCTGTCCAAGGACGAAGCCAAGATCCTCGACGAGGAGATGCGGCGCATCAAGGCGCGCTCGCCCTTGTCGAGCTTCGGCATTTGGATGCTCGGCCCGGTGCTCCTGGAATACGGCACCGAAGAGCAGAAGCAGGAATTCATTCCGCCGATCGTGCGCGGTGAGATCCGCTGGTGCCAGGGCTATTCCGAACCGGGCGCCGGATCGGATCTTGCGGGTCTTCAGACCAAGGCCATCCCGGAGGGCGATGATTATGTGATCAACGGCCAGAAGGTCTGGACCTCCTATGCCGATCAGGCCGACTG
>CAZHDI010000074.1:0-16318 GCA_964531285.1 uncultured Alphaproteobacteria bacterium
TGGCCGAATTCTCGGCGCGCGGCGGGATCGTCCTTGGCGTCTGCAACGGGTTCCAGGTGCTGACCGAGATGGGGCTGTTGCCCGGGGCGCTGATGCGCAATGCCGGCATCACCTTCGTCTGCCGGAGCGAAGCGCTGGAGGTCGCAACCAATGACAGCCCGTTTACCGCCCGCTACGCTCCGTTCGAGCAGATCACCGTGCCGATCGCCCATCATGACGGCAACTATACCCTCGGCTCGGAAAATCTGGCGCGGCTGAAGGGCGAGGACCGGATCGCCTTCCGCTACCAGCACAATCCCAACGGCTCGACCGGGGACATCGCCGGCGTCCTGTCCGCCAACCGGCGGGTGCTCGGCATGATGCCACACCCGGAGCGCGCGCTTGACGCACGCCAGGGCAGCGCCGACGGCGCGCAGCTCTTTGCGGCGCTGGCGGCCGCCACGGTGCCGGTCTGAGCGCCGGGGGCTGCGACCCGCGGGCGCATCTGGCGGTGGTGATGAAAAAAACAGCACTTCCGCGCCTGATCTGGGATACCCTGCATCCATGACCCAGACCAAGCGCAGCTGGTTCCGGATTTCCCGCGAGGATGGCTGGCGGCTCAAGGCCGCCGCCCTTGTCCTCTTTCTGGTCGCCCTGACGACGATCTATGGCACGAACCGAATCCTGACCGAACGCTTTGCCAGCGCCGACCGGGCCGACGCGCAGGTGCAGTTGGCGCTTTATTCGGGAAACCTCGTGAGCGAGTTGCGCCGGCATTCGGTCGTGCCGCTGCTTCTGTCGCGCGATCCGGCGCTGATCTCGGCGCTTTCGGCGGACGATTTTGCCACGAGCACGCAGAGGCTGATCTCGTACCGCGACGAAATCGGGGCCGCGTCCATCCATTTGCTTGATGCCGGCGGGCGCGCCGTCGCCACGTCGGATCGTGCTGCCCTCGGCTCTCTGCGGCGAAACGCGCCGTATTTCGTCAACGCGACCCGGTCGAACGACACCGTTTTCACCATGCATCGCGACGAAACCGGGCGGGCGCATTTCTTCTACTCCCGCAACATCAAGCAGGGGCCGCGCTCGCTCGGCGTCATCGTCGTCGAGGTCGATCTAGAGAAGTACGAGCAGAGCTGGGCGCAATTCGCCTCGGCGGTCATCGTCACCGACAGCTCCGGCGAGGTCCTGTTGTCTACCGTGCCCAGCTGGCGCGGACTGTCAGAGGCCGAGGCGCTCGCCGTCGAGCCGCCCCAGTCGCCCTTCGAACGCGCCTTCCGCGCCACCATCGATTGGACCGCGGCCAGCCCCGATGCCTATCTCGCCGGATCGGCGGTCATGCGCAACGAGGCGCGGATTCCCTTCCAGGGCTGGCGCATCGGCTCGTTCATCGACTACGCGGCGGTGCGTGAGCGGGTCAACGCGGTGCTCGCGCTGCAGGTCATGGGCTTTGCGATCCTGCTCGCGCTCTTGTTCTATTTCATGTCTGTTCGCGCCGAGCGGCGCTCGGACCAGCTGATGCGCGAAGGCGAGCAACTGCGTGCGCTCAACGACCTGCTGCAACACGAGATTTCAGAACGCCAGCGCGCCGAGCGGGATCTCGAGTTTGCCGAACAGTCGCTCGCGCAGTCCTCCAAGCTCGCCGCACTCGGCGAGATGTCTGCGGCCGTCAGCCACGAACTGAACCAGCCTCTGGCCGCGATGAAGACCTATCTCGCGGGGGCGCGGCTGCTGATCGCCCGCCAACGAACCGACGAAGCCGTGGCCTCGTTCCAGCGCATCGACGCGATGATCAACCGCATGAGCGCGATCACGCGGCAGCTGAAATCCTATGCCCATCGCGGCGCAGAGGCCGAAGAGGGTTTTGACCTGCGCGATGCGCTGGATGCGGTTCTCGCGATGATGGAGCCGCAGGTCGTGCGGTCGGGCGTGCGCCTGAAGGTGAGCAAGCCCGAGGTGCCGGTGCGCCTGACCGGAGACCAGCTTCGGGTCGAGCAGGTCATCATCAACCTGCTGCGCAACGCGCTCGATGCCGTATCCGACAGACCCGAGCCGCGCATCGACGTGATCCTCGTCGCCGGCCGCAAGGCCACCCTGACGATCCGCGACAACGGACCGGGCATCGTCGATCTGGATGCCCTCTTCGAGCCCTTCTACACCACCAAGGCCCCCGGCGACGGGCTGGGGCTCGGTCTGGCGATCTCGAGCGGGATCGTGCGCAACATGGGAGGGCGGCTGACCGGCGGAAACCGGCCCGATTCCGCTGGCGCCGTGTTCGAGATGGTGCTGCCGCTTGCGTCCGACCGCTCGGTCGCGGCAGAGTAGGGCGCCATGACCGACATCTCCCGCATCGCCGTCGTTGATGACGAGCTCGACATGCGCCAGTCGATCAGCCAGTGGCTGACGCTCTCGGGCTTCGACACCGATGCTTTCGCCAGCGGGCGCGAGGCGCTTGCCGCGATTAAGCCGGGCTATCCTGGCATTGTCATGACCGACCTGCGCACGCCGGAAATGGACGGTAGGACGCTTCTGCGCCATCTCCTCGGTGTCGACAGCGCGCTGCCCGTGATCGTCATCACCGGCCATGGCGACGTGCCGATGGCGGTCGAGGCGATGCGCATCGGGGCCTACGACTTTCTCGAAAAACCCTTCGACCCCGAACGCTTGTCCGAACTGGCGCGCAAGGCCTGTCAGGCGCGGGGGCTGGCGCTGGCGAACCGGTCGCTGCGCGAGGAACTGGCCAGCGGCGACGCGTTGATGCGCCGGCTGATCGGCTCCAGCCCCGCCATGGTGCGGCTGCGCGAAGAGATCCTCGATACCGCCCAGTCCGAGGGTCACGTGCTGATCTATGGCGAGACCGGCACCGGCAAGACCCTGGTCTCGCAGGCGCTCCATGCCGTCGGCCCGAGCCCGTCGGGTCCCTTCGTGCGCCACGTGCTCGGCACGGTCGGCGGTCAGATGCAGTGCGACCAGCTTTTCGGCGTGCCGGGCCCCGATGGCAGCCTGCCCGGGGAAACCCCGTGGAGCGATGCCCGCGGCGGAACGCTCGTCCTCGAGGATATCGAAACGCTGTCCACCGAGAGCCAGGGTCGGTTGCTCGGGCTGCTCGAAAGCACGCCGTCCGATGCGCTCCCGCGGATCGTGTCGGTCTGCAATCTCGCCGACGGGCCGGGGCGGTGCGACGGGCTCTTGCGCCCGGACCTGTTCCACCGCCTCTCGGCCATGCATATCGACCTTCCGCCGCTGCGGAACCGCGGCGACGACGTCCTGAGCATGTTCACAGCCCTCATGGAGGACTTTGCCGCCGACTATGGCTGCAATGCACCAGTCGTGACCGCGCGCGAAGCGGCTGAGCTGCTGCAGGCGCCTTGGCCGGGCAATGTCCGGCAGATGATGAATGTCGCCGAGCGGGCTGTGCTCCAGGCGCGCCGCGGGGGCGGAACGATCACCTCGCAGCTGATCTCTGACAATGACGCCGTGACGCCCACGATCACGCCCGAGGGCAAGCCGCTCAAGCACTATGTCGAGGCCTTCGAGAAGATGCTGATCGACACCACGATGCGGCGCCATCGCGGCTCCATCGCCAAGGTGATGGAAGAACTGAGCCTGCCCCGCCGGACGCTGAACGAAAAGATGGCGAAATACGGGCTGTCTCGCGGCGATTATCTCTAGCCGCAGGCCTCTGATACAGTTTGGGATTGTATTTCATCCGACCCTGAGCCTATTGAGGGGGGTCGGGGTGTCCCGATGTAAGGTTTTCTCCCCCGGGGCGCGCCGCAAACACAGCATGCATCCGGCCACGGGGGTCGAAACGGGCCGTGGGCCCTTGGCGCGCTGCTCGGTGCAACCACCGAGGCCGCCACGCATTGGCGCCACCGTGGCGTCGGAGTAGAACCGCGATGAGACGCGACGCAGTGCCGTTGGAGAGTTCGCCGAAGCCCGTTCGGGCCCTCGAGCACGTCCCGGCCCGTCTCTGCGCTCCAACCAGCCACCCCATCCCCGACGCCGCCACACGCGGCGCCCGCAGATCGGGTGCAATGAGACATAATGCCGAACAAGATGCTGATCGACGCCACGCATCCCGAGGAGACCCGGGTCGTCGTGGTGGACGGAAGCAAGGTCGAGGAGTTCGACTTTGAGTCCGAAAACAAGCGCCAGCTCGCTGGCAACATCTATCTCGCGAAGGTAACCCGGGTCGAGCCGTCCCTGCAGGCGGCCTTTGTCGATTACGGTGGCAATCGCCACGGTTTCCTCGCGTTTTCCGAAATTCATCCGGATTACTACCAGATCCCGGTCGCCGACCGCGAAGCGCTGATGGCCGAGGAGCGGGCCTATGCCCAGTCGCTTCAGGACGACGAGGGCGACGAGGACGGGGCGAGTGCCAAGCCCAAGCGCACGCGCAGCCGCCGGAGCAAGGAACCGCGTGCGCCGGAGACCAGCACCGACGAGACGCCCGCGCCGCAGGACGCGAGCGCCAGCATCGCCGGCATGGATGTCGTTGACCTTGCCGAACCCGCCGATCCTGGAACGGGGCTCGTCGAGGCGTTTGACGCCACACCGGACCCGGTCGCGCCCGCTGCCGACGCGGTCGAAAGCGCGCCCGAGATGACCCAGGCGGAGCCGGCGCAGGCCGACGACAGTAGCCCCGAAGAGCCGCCGGTCGCCCCGGCGCCCGAGCCCGAAGTGCAGCAAGCTTCATCCGAAGGGGTCGAGACCGCACCTGCGAACCCGGCCCCCGAAACGGCGCAGCCCGCCCCATTGACCCCGTCCGAAGCCTCCGAACCCACGACCTCGACCGACGAAGCGCCTTCGCAAGATGGCGAAGGCGGCGAGGATCCCGACAACGACCCCCGGCCCAGCGGCGGCTCCATCGCCGCGACCGAGCGGCTCGGGGCAGAGGACGCCGTCACCACCTCCGACGAGCCGGAGGTTGCCAGCACCGAAGCAGAGCCCGAGGCCGCGGATGCCGAAGCGTCGCCCCCGGCGGCGGCAGAGCCCGAAGGCGAGGCCGAGGATGCCGGCCCCCCCGTGACCGAGGCGCCGCAGGACATGCCCCTCGACGACAGCATCGAGGCGGTGGCCGATGACGACACCCCCGACGAGATCCGCCCGCCGCGCAAGCCGCGTCCGCGCCGCTACAAGATCCAGGAGGTCATCAAGCGCCGCCAGATCATGCTGGTGCAGGTCGTCAAGGAAGAGCGCGGCAACAAGGGCGCGGCCCTGACCACTTATCTGTCGCTCGCCGGGCGCTATTGCGTGCTGATGCCGAACACCGCACGCGGCGGCGGCATCTCGCGCAAAATCACCAATGCCGATGACCGCAAGCGCCTCAAGGACGCGGCGGGATCGCTGGAAGTTGCCGACAGCATGGGCCTGATCATCCGGACCGCCGGCGCCCAGCGCACCAAATCCGAAATCAAACGGGATTTCGAATATCTGCTGCGGCTCTGGGAGAATGTCCGGGACCTGACCTTGCGGTCCTCCGCGCCGACCCTCGTCTATGAGGAAGGCAATCTGGTCAAGCGCTGCATCCGGGATCTTTATTCCAAGGATATCGACGCGATCCTTGTTGAGGGCGACGAGTCCTACAAAGAAGCCAAGGCGTTCATGCGCATGCTGATGCCCAGCCATGCCAAACATGTTCAGCAGTACAAGGATCGGATCCCGCTGTTCCAGCGCTATCAGGTGGAAACCCATCTGGATTCGATGTTCTCGCCGACGGTGGAACTGCCCTCGGGCGGCTATCTGGTGATCAACTCGACCGAAGCGCTGGTGGCGATCGATGTGAACTCGGGCCGTTCGACCCGCGAGCACAATATCGAGGACACCGCGCTCAAGACCAATTGCGAGGCCGCCGAGGAAATCGCGCGGCAACTGCGCCTGCGCGATCTGGCCGGCCTCATCGTGATCGACTTCATCGATATGGAGGAGACACGGAACAACCGGACGGTCGAAAAGAAGCTGAAAGACTGCCTCAAAAGCGACCGGGCGCGCATTCAGATCGGGCGGATTTCCATGTTCGGCCTGCTGGAAATGTCGCGCCAGCGCCTGCGCGCCGGGGTGCTGGAAGGCTCGACCCAGACCTGCCCCCATTGCGAGGGCTCCGGCAAGATGCGCTCGGTCGAATCGGCGGCGCTGCGGGTCCTGCGCGCCTGCGAGGAAGAAGGCGTGCGCGAACGTTATGAATCGATCATCGTCCGCGTGCCGAGCGAAGTGGCGCTGTATGTGCTGAACCACAAGCGCCGCCAGCTCATGGAAATCGACACGCGCTATGCCCTCGAAGTAATCATCGAGACCGATAATTCGCTTTATGCGTCCGATTTCGCCATCGACCGGGGCGAGCCCCTGTCCGATGAGCGCCGTGCGCGCATCGCCGACACGGCCATCAGCATGGAGACCGCCTATAACGCGCCGATCGTGGACGACCCGGCGGATGTCGAGGATGACGATACGGAAGAGACAGACGAGGCGGACGAACCGGATCAGCGCGCCTCCGACGGTGATGACGACAGTGACGCCGATGACGGCAAGCGCAAGCGCCGCCGGGGCGGCCGCCGCCGCCGGGGCGACAAGCGCGGCGACGATGAGAGCACTGGCAAGGCCGACGCTCAAAGCGCCTCGGACGCCAATGACGATGACGACGATGCGGACGGGGTGAGCGCCGACGCAGCCTCCGATGATGACGACGAGGACGGCGACAAGCCCAAGCGCCGGCGCCGGCGCGGCAAACGGGGCGGACGCCGGAACAAGCGCACCGAGGACGGCGATACGCCCGCTGCGGCCCCGACGGCTGAAGGCGACCAACCGCCCATGGCCGCTTGGAATGTAAGCGACGAAATCGACACAACGCCCAAACAGGACGACCGTCCGCGCCGGGACGAATCGAAACCGGATGAAGCGGCCGCGCTTGAGACCGCCGAACCCATGAAGCCCGATGAAATTGATACCGATCCGGCGCTGGATCATCCCCTGCCCAATGGCTCGGCGGCGCATCCAACGCCCGGCACCGATATCGACGATGAGACGGACGAAACGGGTTCGGCCCTATCGGCGCAAAGCGATCCCGCACCGCGCAGCGATCCGGAACCGGACCGCCCTGCCAAACGCGGCTGGTGGCAGCGCAAGCTGTTTAGTCTTTAGGGTATTTGCTCCCGCTGCGCGCGGCCCTGCGGGCCGTGCTCCCATGGAGCGGGCTCAAGGCTGCTTTGGTGGCTCCCGCTGCGCGTGCACGCACTGGTCAGGGCGGGTATCGCTTGCACTCTGCCCGCCTTATGCCGCGCACCACCGCTCCAGGCGGTCCACCGCCTCGGCGATCGCCTCGGGCGCACCGGCGAAGGAAAAGCGCACCGTGTCCCCGCCCGCCTCGCGGTCGAAATCCGCGCCGGGCGTGACCGCAACGCCGGTCTCCTCCAGAAGCCGCCGGCAGAAGACATCGGACGCAAGGCCGAGCGCGCTTAAATCCGCATACACATAAAACGCGCCATGGGCCGGCGATAAATCGGCAAAGCCGAGCCCCGGCAGGCGGTCGAGCAGCAGGCGCCGGGACGCCGCATAGCCCTCGACCACACGGTCGTAATGGGCGGTGGCCTTGGGCGCGAAGGCCGCGCACGCCGCATACTGACTGACCGTGGGCGCGGAGATGCACAGATTTTGCCCCAGCTGCTCGACCGTGCGCACAAGGTGCCCGGGCAGCACCATCCAGCCGATCCGCCAGCCGGCCATGCAATAGTATTTCGAGAAGCTGTTCACGACGATCGCCTGATCGCTGAAGGCCGCCACGCTCGGCACGCCCTCTGCTCCGCGATAGTCGATGCCGTGATAGATCTCGTCGCTGATCACCGGCAGACCGGCGGCCTCGGCTCTCTCAAGGCACGCGCGCAGCACCGCCGCGTCCATCACCGTACCGGTCGGGTTGGCCGGACTGGCGATCAGCAGAGCATCGAGCCCGTCGGCCAAGGCGCGCTCAAGATCCTCCGGGGTCAGCGTATAGCCGGTCTCGGGCCGGGTTCGGATGAAAACCGGCTCCATGCTCAAGGCGCGGATGATATTGGGATAGGCCGGATAATAGGGCACGCTCATGCCGATCCGCGCGCCCGGCCCCAGCAGGGCCAGAAAGGCCAGCATGAACCCCGCCGAGGATCCGGTGGTCACGAAAATCCGGGCGGGATCGAGATCGACGCCGTGCCGGTCTTTGTAATGGCCGGCGATGGCCGTGCGCAGCGGCGCGATGCCGGCCGCTTCCGTGTACGGCACACGGCCATTGGCCATGGCGGCGGCGGCGGCATCCAGAACGCATGGGGGCGCGGGCGCCGACGGCTGGCCGATTTCCATATGAATGACCGGCTCGCCCCGGGCTTCCATGGCATTGGCGCGCGCCAGGACATCCATGGCCAGAAACGGCTGAACGGCGGTGCTGGGCTGGGCCATGGGCGCTCCGGATACGGAAAAAAACGGTGGTTAGCGGGCGCGGGTCGCCAGACCGGCGCCGTAAGGGTCGGCCTGGGCGGCGCAACTGTCGGGCCAGGCGGGCAGCCCCTTCTGGCAGGCCGCCACATGCACCGTATCGAGGGGCCCCGCCCCGCTCACCTCGAGCAGGTCCTTCAGAGCCTCGCCGCCGGCCATCACCGACAGGGTCGAGAACGTCGCGGCGGCGGGCGCCCGGCTGCCGCCCGCGCCGATCCCGGCCACGACAAGATGGCGCGTGGCATTGTCGATGCCAACGACCGGCGACAGGAACGCGCCCGCCAGGCCGTCATATCCGGGCCGCGGCGCCCGGGCCATGACCACGCCGTCGGCAGCACCCACCCGGCCGGTGCCGAACGCGCCGTTGAGGGTCAGTCCGCAGACGGCGGCATCGCCCTCCGGCCCGACCACGACGAAGCCCGTCGACCCGAAATCCAGCCGGGAATTATCCGCCACCCCGTAACTCGCCAGAACGCCAATGGTCAGGCGTTCGATCTCGCCCGCCAAGGCGGGCGGGTTGGCCCGCAAGCTGACCGGGATCGTGTCGATGCCGCGCCAGATATCGCCCATCAGGACGCCCGAACCGGTGCGCTCGGCCGCCAGAAACGCGGTCCGGCGGCGGCCTTCGATGACGCCCGGAGCCGCAACGCCCGTCCGGTAGGCCTGCTGATCGGCAGCGCTCAAGGTTCCGCCAACAGCCTGCACCCCCGCACGGTACCGCCGAGCGGTCTCGCCGGTGTAGAAATCCGCCGGCCCGTTGCGCGCGATCAGGCTCAAGGTTTTCGCAAGACCCGGCTGCGCGATGGGCGTGTCTTCGCGCGGCGGACCGGAGCGCCCGCCAAGGAGTGCGGTCATCTCCGCCGACCCGCCCGCCTGTGCGAGCGACCGTCCGGCGCGCCAGGCCAGGGCCTTGGACATGCCGAACCCGTCATCGGCCAGAGACCGGGCGGGCTCGACCACCTGGTCCCAACTCAGCCGGCCCCATTCACTGTGGATGAGCTCCAGGCCGCGCAGCAGGCCGGGCACCGCGACCGGTCCATCCCGCTCCGGCACCCGGGGCAGAAAGTCGATGCTGACCGCCTCGCCCCGCGCCCGGTCATAGTACAGGCAGATCCCGCCGCCGCCGAGGCTGGCCGCCGCCGGATAGGTGACCGACAGCCCCAGCGCCAAAGCCGCCGCCGCATCGCCCGCAGAGCCGCCCCGCTCCAGGATCCGGCGGGCTTCCAGGGCGGCGCGCGGCTCATCGGCGATCACGAACCCGCGCATGTCGGCGCTCCCGGTAACCGGCCCGCCGCGCTCGCCCGATGTGACCGCGTCCCGGGTCCCGCCGATCATGCCGCATGACGCCAATGTGACCGAGAGCAGGGCGATCAGGGCAACGCGCCAGCCGGTTCGATCCCAATTCAGCCTTGATGACGCCATGGAGGTCTTTCACCTCTGTCATATGAGCCGCGGCGGCCCGCGGGCGTGGATGACGCGCCAGCATGTTTGTTTGCTCCCGCTGTGCGCGGCCCTACGGGCCGTGCTTTCATGGAGCGGGCTCAAGGCTGCAGGCGCCCAATGGGCGGAATCGGGACCGATACCGCCCGATTGGCACATGACATATTGCGGGGGCCGGGGCAACATGACGCCGAAGCCAGAGACCGGTGCGGTCGACTCAAGGGCCAGCCGGTCCGATCAGATGTTACGAGGGCAGATGAGCGTGCGGCGAGGATTGAGGGCGGCAACGCCCGGATTTCAAAGCTCTCTAGCGACCGGCGCGCTCCACTGCGCGGTCACCGGGCTCGTGGTGCTGGCGCTCATCGCGGTGGTTCTGGCGCCGATGCCGGCCTGGGCCCAGCGCTCGGTCAGTCTGATCCGCGATGCCGAAACCGAGACGATGATTCGCGGCTATGCGGACCCGATCCTGGTCGCCGCGGGCATTCAGCCGGAAAGCGTGCGGATCTATCTGGTCAATGACGGCTCGGTGAATGCGTTCGTCACCGTGGGCCGGCGGATGTTTCTCAATACCGGGCTCATTCTGGCCGCGGAAAATCCCAACGAAATCATCGGCGTGATCGCGCACGAGGCCGGGCATATCGCCGGGGCCCATGTGGCGCGCATCGGCGATGCGGCGGCGTCGGCGGCCACCCCGGCCCTGGTGACCATGGGCCTGGGTCTGATCGCGGCGCTCGCCGGCGCGCCCCAGGCGGGCCTTGCGCTCATGATGGGCGGCCAGCAGATCGCCCAGCGGCAAATCCTCGCCTATAGCCGGGTGCAGGAATCCTCGGCCGATCAGGCGGGGGTCACCTATCTCGACAGTATCGGCGTTTCCTCGGAAGGCATGATCGGCTTTTTCGAGAAGTTCCGGGACCAGGAGGTGTTGTCCGCCCATCGCCAGGATCCCTTCATCCGCACCCACCCGCTCTCGTCTGAACGGATCAATGCGCTGCGCTCGCGGGTCGCGGAATCGCCGCACACCGGCAAGGAAGACAGTCCGGAAGCCAAGCACCAGTTGCGGATGGTCCAGGCCAAGATCTATGGCTTTCTGGAGGAACCGGCGGTCACGTTCCGCCGCTTCCCGGCGAGCGATGACAGCGCCCCGGCCCGTTATGCCCGCACGGTGGCGCATTTCCGGCGCGGCGATGTGGACAAAGCCCTCGATGAGATCGCCCCGCTGATTGCGGCGGAGCCGGACAATCCATATTTCCACGAATTGCACGGTCAGGTGCTGTTCGAGACCGGCCGGCCCGCCGAAGCGGTGGCCCCCTATCGCACGGCCATGCGGCTGCGGCCCAATCAGCCGCTGTTCAAGCTGATGTACGGCCAGGCGCTCTTGGCCATGGACGATGACGGCACCGACAAATCGCTCGCCGACGATGCCCGGCGGTATCTGTCGGAAGCCGCCCGGACCGAGGGCGAAAACTCCTTCGTCTGGCACCAGCTGGCCATTGCCCATGCGCGGCTCGGCAACGAACCCATGGCGGATCTTGCGACCGCAGAGCGCTATTACATCGGCGGCAATTTCGGCGGCGCCTTCCGCTTCGCCGCGCGGGCGCGCCAGGGCCTGCCCCCGGGCACGCCGGAATGGAACCGCGCCAACGATATTCTGCAATTCTCCCAGAGCGAGGCCCGCGACCGGCGCCGTTGAGGCCCCGCGGCCCCTCGACGCGGCCGCGATTTCGCCGCCGCCGAAACCCGTATTAAGGTAACCGCCAGATAGCGCGACAGAAGGCCGTTGCCGCCTACGTTCAACCGCTACCACGCTCAAAAGGACCGCGACCGATGATGAAGACTCAGACCCTTGCCGCAGCCCTTGGGGGCGGTGCTCTTGCCGCCGCGATCACCGCCATGGCCCTGACCGCCAATGCCGCCGATCCGGCGGGCCCCAAGCCCGGCTCGGATGCCTTCCGGGACGCGGTGCGCCAGGTTCTGGTCGAAAATCCGGACATCGTGATCGACGCGCTCAACGCCTTCGAGATGCAGCAGGTCGAGACCGAGCGCCAGGAGTTGCGCGACGCGGTCGCCGAGCACGGCCATGTGCTCGATCAGACCCCGGGCGTTCATTATGCGGGCAATCCGAACGGCAGCATCCTGATGGTCGAGTTCTTCGACTATCACTGCGGCTTCTGTAAAACCGCCAACCCGGCGGTGCTCGACATGATCGAGGAGAACCCGGACCTGAAGGTCGCCTTCATCGAGTTCCCGATCCTGAGCGCCGAATCGCAGCTTGCGGCCCGGGCCGCGATCGCGGCCGGCGAGCAGGACCGTTATCTCGACATGCATAACGCCTTGATGCAGGCGAGCGGGCGCAAGACGAAAGAGCACATTATGGCGATCGCCAAGGATTTGGGGATCGACACGGTGCGGCTTGAGCGCGATATGACCTCCGAGCGCACGGACGTCATTCTGGACGGCCATGAGCGCTTCGCCACCCTGATGCGCATCCAGGGCACGCCGGCTTTCCTGGTCAATGGCGAGCCGGTCACCGGCTGGCGCGAAGATGTCGTCAAGGATCTGATCGACGAGGCCCGCAAGGGCTAAGACGCTTTTCGGAAATGCGCTGTAAGGCGCATTTCCAAGTGCCTGGCCGGCCCGCCAGCCCCCCCTATGCAGCCCGTACACAGCTGCACAGGACAGTGCGCGCTGCTGAGACCGTAATCCGCCGCCCATGCCTCAATGATTACAAAACACCCGGAGTCCGGTTCTCATCGGCGTGTTTGAGGGCTACGGTCCGGTGCACTGATAAAACAAGCCGGAAACCGGCAGAAAGGGCCAAGGGGACGCTGACTGGCCCTCCGTACTTTTTCCAAGCAGGGGACTTAGACATGAAAAAAACAGTCCTGGCGGCTCTGATGGTCGTCATGTCTCTCGGCTTCGTCTCGGCCGCTCAAGCGGATGAGAAGGGTCGCAAAGCCAAGTACAAAGTCGAGGATTTGCTCTCGAGCGCGACGATCGCCGAGCAGGGCGGCGTTGAGTTGAAGATCGAGGACTATGGCGTTGTGAAAATCCTCGACCTGAAAGCCGACGGCAAAAAAGGCCAGACATGCATGCTGGTCATTCCGGCCTTCAAAGAGGCGATCAAAGAGGTGCAGCCGAAAAAAGGTGTGAAAGTCGAGATCACCTTGCAGGTGATCCCGCTGACCAAGGACGACGGTACCGTTGAATTCTACTGCGAAGGCGGCGGCGAAGGCTGCGTTGCTACGGTCGAGATGGTTCAGGTTGCGGAAACCGCCGGCGGCCGAATGTAAGCGCGCTCACCGGCTTCACGAAAAACACAACGGGACGGCGTGTGACCGCGCCGTCCCGTTTGTCATGCCCGGATCAAAACCGGTCCGGTCCGATTACGCGGCGGCCTTCAGTGTCTGCTTGGCCAAGCCGAACCGTCCGGCGAGGAAGATCGCCGTCAGGACGCCCTCGACGATCATGGGACGGATCATGTCCTGATCGAATCCGTCGGTCATGCCCGTGGCGGCCCGTCCCGCCAGAGCCAGCGCGATCAGCACCAGCGGGGCGGTCAGCAGATGCGCGCGGTTCAGCACCGCGGCCAGGATCGCAAAGCCGGCAATGGTGAGAAAAAACGCGCCCAGATCGGCCCGCAAGGTGGCAAGCCCAAACGGGCTGTCGGCCATGACGCCGAGCGAGGCGGCGCCGCCCGCGGGATCCAGCCACATGCTCACCCCGACCGCGGCCATCAGACCGCCGGCCAAAAACACCACCCCCCGAAGCACCCACTGCAGAACACTCATCCCTTTGCCTCCTCTGACCCCATGGTCCATTGCCTCTTGGCAAGGTGCCAAGAGCGATGAAACAATCATGCCACAGGGTCCGTCCAAGGGCCGAGACTCAAATGGGGAGGCGTGCAGGATGATCCGAGTAACCGCTCTGGCCGCCGGGCTCATGGTTTGTGCCGCCGCCGCCGCACCACCGGTCACTGCCCAGACCGGCGCACCGCCGGACACCGCCGCCCCGGTTCTGAACGAGCGCGCGGTGTTCGCCGATCCCGAGACCGGACCGATCACCACCATGCGTCACTGGAAGATCAAGCCCGGCACGTTTCCGCAATTCCTCGAGGCCAGCCAGACCGGCGTCTGGCCGTATTTCGAGAAGATCGGGGCGCGGGTGATCGGCATGTGGCAGGTCACCGGCGACGCCGAGGGGCCGCGCGGCGAGACGGACTACGACGAGGTCTATCTGATGACGCAATATGTCAGCCGGGCCCATTGGAAGGCGACGCGCGAGGCTTGGCGTCTGGGCGGCAATGGGCCGGATTTCGAGGCGCTGATGGACGCGCTGGCGATCCGCCGGTCGCTGACCATAGAGACCAGCGTGATCATGCTCGAAGGCGTCACCGGGCCGACCGGACCGTATTATCTACCGGGTACGCTCGCGCCCTAAGGACGCACCGGCCTACGACCGTGCGCGGATAAAGGACCGGATGGCCGAGGTCACGATCTCGGGCCGGGTGATGGTCGGCACATGGCCCGCCCCCTCGATCGGCAGCCACTGGGCGCCCGGTATCCCCCGGGCGAACGCTGCGCCGCTGGCGACCGGCTCGATCACATCGTCCGTCCCGTGAATGACCAGGGTCGGACAGGCGATCTCGGGCAGCCGGTCGCGGATATCCACGGCCATCTGACGGATCAGGGCCGGCCCGTAGTCCGGTTCGGCTTCCTTCAGGATCTGAAACAGCCAGCGCTTGAGATGCTCGCAATCGGGTTCGGGAATGCAGGCCTCCACGAAAGGGATCAGCGCGGCGTCGGGATCGGTTTCCAGCCTTTGAGCGAAGGCGAGGCGCTGGGGCTGATCCGCATTGTTCCAATAGGGCGTGGAATCGATGATCACGAGGCCTTCGAACCGGGAGGGATCGCGCAGAACCGCCGAGGCCGCGACGAACCCGCCCTGGGACTCCCCGCCCAGCCAGCACCGCTCGATCCCGAGCGCGTCGAGCAGGATGAAGACATCATCGACCAGTCCGTCCCGGTGCAGATCGGCCGGATCGGCCAGGCTCTGTCCCGAGCCGCGGTGATCATAGGCGATGCAGCGCCGGTCTTCGGACAGGGGCTCCAGGACCTGGCGCCAGACCTGCCAGGTGCCAATCCATCCGCCCACGGCGAAAAAGGGCAGATCGCCTGTCCCGAACGACACGCAATTGATGATCCGGTCATCGATGGTCATGAACATGGCGCGCGCTCCTGTCGTGTCACCCGATTCAGCGTACCGCGCCAGGCCCTCTGCGGCCATGACGCCGGAAGGCCAATGGCAGGGCAACATATCATGGCCCGAAGTTGGCCGTCAGGACGGATCGATCCGCCAGGGCGGGAACCGGCGCATCGCCCCGGCATACATCAGACAGACTTCGTTGCCCGCGGGATCCTTGAGCCGCGCCTCGCGCCAGCCCCAGGTCTGGTCGGCGGGGTCGCTCAGAAACACGAGGCCGGCGGCTTTGAGCGCGGCGGCATGGGCATCGAGCGCCTCCGCCGTATCGTGATCGAAATAGATCACCACGCCCGGCGGCACGGGCCCGTCGCCAGCATGAAGCGACAGCGTGGCCCCGGCCCCGTCCGCGCTTTCAAAGCGGGCATAGCGCGGCGGCGCATCGACGATCTGCACCAGCCCCAACGCCTTGTAGAAGGCCACCGAGGCGTCATAGTCGGCGCAGGGGACTGTGATCTGGTTCAGGTGCATGGGGGTATGTCTCTTCAGCTTCTTCGGGCCGGATGATCCTACAGCCGCGCCCTACCGCTTCTATCTCTTGAAGCGTGTACAGAATGACGATGCGGCGATGAACGCCGGTGACTGGCAGGCGGTCGATGCCCTTCTTGAGGCTTGCGCCATGACGCCCATCCTCGGCGCGACGCTGACCTGCGACATCGGCCGCAAGGACAATCTTGAAATTTGGCTCTAACCGGGCCGTCCTGCGAGAGGGCCCTCGGTAACCGAGTTGACCATCCGCTCATTGGGCCCGACAGTCCATCCGGCGGATCGATGCACCCTGACCAAAAGGCGGCCCCATGCGGCACGATTATGTTTTGTACTCCATGCTCGCGTCCATGTATTCCGGCAAGGTCCGGGGATATATGAATTACAAGCAGTTGGACTATATCGATAAGTCCGCAGACTTCTATGACATGGCATTCAGATTGAAGGCCCGTACCGGCGAGAGGGTCTTGCCCGTCGTGCGAACCCGAGAGGGTGAATGGCTCCAGGATACGACGCTGATCATCGAGGCGTTGGAACAGCGCCACCCCGAGTTTCCGATTGGTGTGGAAAGCCCTGTTCAGTATGCGGCATCATTGTTTTTGGAGGCCTGGGCGGACGAATATTGGCTTCCCATCGCGATGCTTCATCGCTGGGCCTACAATGACGAAAATAAAGACTTCCTTTTCAACGATGT
>CAZHDI010000075.1:0-6531 GCA_964531285.1 uncultured Alphaproteobacteria bacterium
GCCGCGCTCTTCCTTGACGACCTGCACCAGCATGATCTGGCGGCGCTTGATGACTTCTTGAATTTTGTACTGACGCAGGCGGGCCCGGCGGCGCCGGCGGACTTCTTCTTCCAGATCGTCCGAACTGATGTCCTCGACCTCGTCGCCCGAGCCGTCCGCCGACTCCTCGTCGCTGTCGCCGTCACCATCGGCGTCGCGGTCGTCGGACCGGCGGCGGCCGCGGGTGCGGCGGCGCGACCGCGATCGGCGCGCGTCGTCCTCATCGCCGTCGGCGTCGTCGCTGTCATCATCGCTGTCGTCGTCGTCGTCCGCATTAGGATCGAGCGCGACGGTCAGCGTGTGGGCGTCCGATCCGCCGTCCCCGACCACGTCGTCCGGTCCGTCCGCGGCATCGAAACCGGCATCGGCATCGCTGTCATCGGCGCGTTCCTCAGCTTCATCGTCGTCACCCCGGTCGTCACGCTGGTCATCGTCCGCGTCGCGGGCCGTGTCGGCATCGGACGGCCGCTTGGCGTCCTCAAAGGGCAGGGGATAGGTGATCGCCGGTACCGGATCGGCCAGCAACGGCCGGCTCGCCGGGGCGGTCTGGTCCGCCGGGTCCGGGCGCCACGGCCCGATTTCGGGCGCCTCGGGACGATCGCCGCCATCCGCACCGGCCCAGCCATGGCTGTCGAAATCGGCGTCCGCGCCGGTGTCCTCATCGGCGAGAGCGCCGGCATGTTCGGGCGCGGCCTCCTCGTCGATGTCCAGGGCATAATCATCCGAGACGAACCGGCGGTCCTCGGCACCGGCGCCGGCCTCGCCAAGGTCGTATCCCTGGGATCCGGCCTCATCGCCGAACAGGGCATCGCTCGGCGCGCCGGACAGGCCGGCATTGATATCCGGGTCGCCGAGATTGGCATCGACGCTCAGGCCGTCGCTGTCGGTATCATTGGGACTGCGCTCGCGTTCGCGCCGCCGGCCGCCGCGCCGCCCGCGCCGGGGACCGCCGCGCCGGCTGTTGCCGCCACCGCCGCGCCGCCGGCCATTGCCGCCGCCGCGCCGCTGGTCCTCGTCGGCATCCAGTTCTTCAGCTAAACGCCGTTCGTCCTCGGCCTGCGCATCGAGCAGGGCCTGACGGTCCGCAACCGGGATCTGATAGTAATCGGGATGAATCTCGCTAAAGGCGAGAAAGCCGTGCCGGTTGCCGCCGTAATCGACGAACGCCGCCTGAAGCGAGGGTTCGACACGGGTCACTTTCGCCAGATAAATCGAGCCGCGCAGTTGTTTCTTTTGCGCCGACTCAAAGTCGAATTCTTCGATCCTGTTTCCGTTGACGACCACGACCCGGGTTTCTTCCGGGTGGGCCGCATCGATGAGCATTTTCTGCGCCATAGAAGGGGTCTCCGACGCGTCGGCGCGGGTCCGCGCAGAGCCGGCCCGAGGGCGGTCTGCGCGATCCGGACATCGCGACGCGGTAAGGGCTAAGGGACCCGCTGAGGCCGCCGGGCGTACAGAACAGCGCAAAGCCGGCAACCGCCGCGAGGACGGCGCCGGCTTCCAGTCTGTCGAGCCCGATTATCAATGCGGTCATGGTCAGCGGATCCAATGGATCATGTCAGGTATCAAAGCCGCGGACCGTCTGCGGTCCGTCGGCCGGTGGGGGCTATCGTTGCCGCCGCCGGTCCGGCATGAGCCGGGTCTCCGGTCGACTGGCGCTCGAAGCCAAAGTCGATGCCCGGCCGACGCGTCACACATGCGTATCCAGGCGGTCATGTCACGGCCGGGACGACGGGCGGCCCGATCCGGACGGAAGTCTTTTCGGGCGGCACGCGGCGCACGCCGGGGCCCGGGAGGCACTCCATCCACGCTTCCAATCTGCCGCGCGATCAAGCGCATGAAAGGGCGGGCCGGACGGGTGCGGGCGGTTTCCTTGGAAACCGGGCGCGCACTCCTCAAGGGGCCAGCCCATTGGCGCAGACAACATGGTGCCACGCACTATGTAGCGCTCCCATGAAGACAATGACAAGCCTGCTGACGCGGTAGACTATCCGGGACGGATCTGGCGGCCGGGCCAATCCTGGCCGCCAGACACCAGATAAAGCCTTGGTGTGAAACCTGAACGTGAGTTATCCCCACGCCGGACACAATCCATGATCTAGTGCCCGCCGGCGGTCGTTTCACCCATGATCGCGGGATTGACGCCGGGCGTTAAGGGCTTGGTAACAGATCCATGGGCAGCGTCGTCGTGGCGGTCGGGTGGAACCGCCGGGCGTGGGACAAAGCGGGAATGATCAGACAAGTGACAGGCGGGATCGGCATCTGGACCGGGAGGGCACGGCGCTTGGGCGCAGTCGTGCTCGCATGCGCCTTGTGGTCGGTCATGGCCCTGTTCGGTGGCTCTGGCCCCGCGGCGGCCGCGACGGCGGCGCAGACGCCGTCCGTCCTGGAAGCCCGGGTCGCCCGCAATGGCGATCTGACCCGCGTGACATTCGATCTGACCGCGCGGCCGAAAACCGATCTGTTCACCTTGAGCGACGATTACCGCCTGGTGATCGATCTGCCCGAGGTCACCTGGAAGGTGAATGGCGGCCCGGTGATCGACGGGACCGGCCTCGTGCAGCGGGTCCGGTTTGCCCGGAACCGCCCCGGTCACGCGCGGATCGTTCTCGATTTGAGTGGCCCGGCCTCGATCGCCCATAAGGAAATGGAACGCACGGGCGGCGGGAGCACACCGCTGACCCACCGCTTCGTGCTCGATCTGAAGCCGGTCAGCCACGCGGCCTTCATGAGCACGGCCGGCTGGCCGTCCCGTCAGCTGCTTCAGGCCGGATTCACCACGGCGGGCGCGGGCGCGGGCGGGGCCGAAGCGCCGAAGATCGTTTCGGCGCCGGACAAGCCCGTCATCGACGCCAGCAAGCCGGTGGCCTCGCTCGCAAGTCTCATCGCGGCGGTGCCGAGCGGTGCATCGGCCAAGGCCGAGAAAGCCCGCAACGAGCGCAAAGAGCGCGAAGACCGTGCCCCGGGGCCGGATGCGACCAAGCCGATCATCGTCATCGACGCCGGCCATGGCGGGAAGGATCCCGGCGCCATTGGGGTATCGGGTACCTATGAGCGCGATGTCACCCTGACGGCGGCCCTCGATCTGCGCGACCGGCTGACCGCCACCGGCGGCTACACGGTCTACCTGACCCGCGACGATGATACCTTCGTGGAGCTTCGGGATCGGGTGGCGTTCGCACGCGACAAGGACGCCGATTTGTTCATTTCGCTTCATGCCGATGCCAATCACGTGCGCTCGGTCAGCGGGACATCGGTCTACACCCTGTCTGAAAAAGCCTCCGACAAGGCGGCGGGCCGGCTGGCGCAGAAGGAAAACGCCATCAACGGCGTCGAGACCCAGGCCATCACCAATGACGTTCTGAAAATCCTGATCGAGCTGGCCCAGCGCGACACGATGAACAATTCGGCCCGCTTCGCCCAGACCCTTCTGCCGGCCCTCAAGTCCAACGATATCGCCTTGCTGCGCAACACCCATCGGTTCGGCCCGTTCTATGTCCTGACGGCGGCCGATGTGCCGTCCGTGCTGATCGAGATGGGGTTCCTGTCCAATCAGGATGACGAAGAGCGCATCAGCACCGAGGCCTGGCGCGAGCGGTTCATCACCGGTGTCGCTGAGGCCGTGTCCGCCTATTTCGGCCATGCCCGGATGGCAGGCCTTGCGGATGCCGACTGACGGCCCGATGCGGTCCGCTGGCTCATTTTCTCGGTCATAGACTTTTCTCGTTCACAGACTGGCGCCGGGCCTCGCGCGCGTCACAATAGCGGCCTATGGTTCTCCTTAGGCTGGGTGAGTCGCCCGGCGGAACGGGTGATCGGGAACGCCTGTGGGCGAACCCGCGTTGACACCGTTGAGACCGGGTATGGGCCGGGTATGGGGATGGCGGCGGCCGGGCCAGGGCGGGCCGTCCGCGCGGATACGGCGTGGGAACCAGCGGTATGGGAACCAGCGGCATGACGGAAGAGGGCACGCGGGCCAAGCGTGGCAAATGGGGCGGCGCGATTCTGGCGCTGAAGATTTTCGGTCTTCTCACGGGCCTGGGGCTGATCGCGGCCATTTGCGCGGGCATTTATGCCTGGATGTATGTCAGCGGCCTGTCCGACGATTTGCCGGACTATACCAAGCTGCGCGAATACGAGCCCAAGGTCATGACCCGTATCCATGCGGGCGATGGCACCTTGCTGGCCGAATACGCCACCCAGCGGCGCATCTTCGTGCCCATCGAGTCGGTCCCGCGTGTCGTCGTGAATGCGTTCATCTCGGCCGAGGACAAGAATTTCTACGAGCATGACGGCCTGGATTATCGCGGCATTGCCCGCGCGGTCGTGGCCAATGTCAGCAACTATCTGAACAACCGGCGCTTGGAAGGCGCCTCGACCATCACGCAGCAGGTCGCCAAGAACTTCCTGCTGACAAGTGAGGTGCGGCTCGACCGCAAGATCAAGGAAGCGATTCTGGCCTACCGGATGGAGCGCGCCTTCACCAAGGCTGAAATCCTCGAGCTTTATCTCAACGAGATTTATCTGGGCTGGCGGTCCTACGGGGTCGCGGCGGCGGCGCTCAACTATTTCGACAAATCCCTCGACGAGTTGACCATCGCTGAAGCGGCCTATCTGGCGGCCATGCCGAAAGGGCCGGCCAATTATCGCCCCGACCGGGAACGCACCCGGGCGCGCGGCATTTCCCGGCGCAATTGGGTGATCGAGCGCATGGCGCTCAACGGCCATATCGCGCCCGACGCCGCCGCCCGTGCGCAGGCCGAGCCCCTGGTGGTCTATGACCGCCCCTTCGGCACCCGGACGGTTGAAGGCGAGTATTTCGCCGAGGAAGTTCGCCGCCGGGTTTCGGAGCTTTATGGCGCCGATAGCCTCTATGACGGCGGGTTGTCGGTGCGCACCACGGTGGAGCCGCAACTTCAGCGCTATGCCATGCAGGCCCTGCGCACCGGCCTCACTCAATACGATCAGCGCCATGGTTGGCGCGGTCCGGTCACCCGCATCGAGGATACCAGCGCCTGGCCCGAGGCATTGGACAAGATCGATTTCGGCCGCGATCTCGATCCCTGGTATGGCGCCGTGGTGCTGTCGGTCGACGACACGGCGGGCGTGGTCACGGTCGGGCTCGATGACGGCCGCGCCACCACGGGCACGATCCCGTTCGATGAAATTGTCTGGGCCCGGACCCAGGAAGACGATGACAGCCTCGGGCCGGAGATCGAAAAGGCCAGCGACGTGCTCAGCGTCGGCGATGTGATTTACGTCGAGCCGGTCGGCGGTGCCCGCCTCGATGGTGAAGCGGCGCCCGATCATTACGCCCTGCGCCAGATTCCCGAACTCAATGGCGGCATCGTCGCGCTCGATCCGCATACGGGCCGCGTGCTGGCCATGGTCGGCGGCTTCAGCTTTTCCGAAAGCCAGTTCAACCGGGCGGTCCAGGCCCGCCGTCAGCCGGGCTCATCCTTTAAGCCGTTCGTCTACGCCGCCGCCTTCGATCATGGCTACACCCCGTCGAGTGTCGTGCTCGACGCGCCGTTCACGCTGGATCAGGGTGAGGGGCAGCCGCTGTGGAAGCCTAAGAATTATTCCAACCGGTTCTATGGGCCGTCGACCCTGCGCCGGGGCATGGAGCGCTCGCTCAACGTGCTCACCGTGCGCCTTGCGCTCGATGTCGGCATCGAGGAGGTGGTCGATTACGGCCGGCGCATGGGGGTCTACCGCAATCCGCGCCCGCTTCTGTCCATGGCGGTCGGTGCGGGCGAAACCACGCTGCTCAACATGACCGCCGCCTACGGCGTGTTCGTCAATGGCGGCAAGCTTATCGAGCCGATCTTCATCGACCGGATCCAGGACCGCATGGGCCGGACCATTTATCGCCCCGATGAGCGCGAGTGCGCCGACTGCGCGCAGATCGCCCATACCGATGCCGAAGTGCCGGTGCTGCCGGACGGGCGCGAGCGGGTCCTCGATCCGCACACGGCCTATCAGATCGTCTCGCTTCTCCAGGGGGTGGTCGATCGCGGAACCGGGACGCGGGTGCGCGGCGTCGGCAAACCGGTCGCGGGCAAAACGGGCACCTCCGACTATGAGAAAGACGCCTGGTTCGTGGGCTTCTCGCCGAATCTGGCCGTCGGCGTTTATACCGGCTTCGATACGCCGCGCGGCATGGGCCGGTCCGAGACCGGCGGCACGGTGGCCGCGCCGATCTTCCGGGACTTCATGGAAATGGCCCTGTCGGACGTGCCCGCCATCCCGTTCCGGGTGCCGGCCGGCATCACCTTGATGCGGGTCAACCATGATACCGGCCAGCCCGCCGACGGCGATGGCGGCAAGGTCATTCTCGAAGCCTTCAAGCCGGGCACGGGGCCGGACCCGGAAGCGTTCCGCAATGTTCTCGGCGGTGCGTCGAGCGAGGATCCTCTGGGCGCGGTCGGCAGCGAGGCTGGCCGCCGGGTCAGCCGGGGCACCGGCGGTCTTTACTGACCCGGCCTTTGT
>CAZHDI010000075.1:6631-16284 GCA_964531285.1 uncultured Alphaproteobacteria bacterium
GGCCTTTGTTGACCGTGGCGCGTCGGTCGCTTACACCCCGTAGTCCGGCGCAGGTCCTTGCCCGCGCCACTCCTCTTGCCACGATCCGGATCTGCCATGCGCGCTGAAATCCAGACCCTTCTGACCGAAATCAAGCAGTCGCTGGAACTGCTGAGGAGGCATCTTTAACTGGGATACCGCCCAGAAACGCCTCGATGAATTGAACGCCAAGGCCGAGGACCCGAGCCTGTGGGACGATCCGCAGGCGGCCCAAAAGGTCATGCGCGAGCGCAATAAGCTCGACGCCTCCATCTCTGCTTACACGCAGCTTGAGCGGGAAATGACCGAAAGCGTGGAGTTGATCGACATGGCCGAGGGCGAGGGCGATGACGCCATCGTCGCGGAAGCCGAGGACGCGCTGCGCGATCTGCACAAGCGGGCCCAGGCCGCCGAGATCGAGACCCTGCTTTCGGGCGAGGCCGACGGCAATGACGCCTATCTCGAAGTCCATGCCGGGGCCGGCGGCACCGAAAGCCAGGACTGGGCCTCGATGCTCGCGCGCATGTATACGCGGTGGGCGGAACAGCACGGCTACAAGGTCGAACTGATGGAAGAAAGCCCGGGCGAAGAGGCGGGTCTGAAATCGGCGACCATCAAGGTCAAGGGCGAGAACGCCTATGGCTGGCTGAAGACAGAATCCGGCGTGCACCGCCTGGTGCGGATTTCGCCGTTCGATTCGAACGCGCGCCGGCATACGAGCTTTGCCAGCGTCTGGGCCTATCCGGAAGTCGACGACACGATCGAGATCGAGATCCTGGACAAGGATCTGAAAGTCGATACCTACCGGGCGAGCGGCGCGGGCGGCCAGCATGTGAACACGACCGACAGCGCGGTGCGCATCACCCACCAGCCCACCGGCATCGTTGTTCAGTGTCAGAACGAACGCTCTCAGCACAAGAACCGCGCGACCGCCATGACCATGCTCAAGGCGCGCCTTTACGAGGCGGAACTGCAAAAGCGCGAGGCCGAGGCCAATGCCGAAGCCGCCGCCAAGACCGATATCGGCTGGGGCCACCAGATCCGCTCCTACGTGCTCCAGCCCTATCAGATGGTCAAGGATCTGCGCACCGGCGTGGAAAGCATGACCCCGGGCGATGTGCTCGACGGCGATCTCGATGCCTTCATGGCCGCGGCCCTGGCGGCCCGGGTCCACGGCACCGATGGCGAGGTCGAGGATATCGACTAACGCGTCTTCGGCTGGGACCGCAGGCTGTTTGTCACTCCGAGCGCAGCGCCCGTTCATGCTGACGGTGGCGCTTGTTGAACCGGGTCTCGCGCTCGATCGCAAACCGTCCGGTCTCGGAGAAGGTGGCCTGACCGGGCAGGGCGATGAGCCGCTTGGTGACGCGCGCGGCAAGATCCGCCGGCAGACGGTCCCGGAAGGTCTCGAACCGGTCTTCGACCTCCATATGGAGACTGTCGCCCTCCGGTTTGAAAACCAGATGCCCCACATAGATCACCTCGCCCGGCTGGAGGCGGAACCGCCCCGCAAGGCCCGAGGCTTCCGGTGCGCGCAGCCGGTTCGGGAAGTGATAGGTCACCCGGTCCGAGGGCAGCCGGTAATGGGCGATCCGGTAGGTGCCGGGCGGTGTGGCAGCGCGCGCCAGATCATCGTCCAGAAAGAAGGCGCGCGGGATCCGGCCCTTGGTATCGGTGAACATATAGGCCGGCATATCGACTTCGAAGGCGACTTCGCCGTCATCCGCCACCACGCCGAGGGGCGTGGGCACCGGCGCGACGGTGCCGAGCACCACGCCGTAATCCGCGGGACGGTCCGGTTCGAGCGCCGGGGCGTTCAGGGTGAAGCGGTCGGGCACGGTCGCGCTCTGGCAGGCGGCGAGCACAAACACGGCCAAGCCCGCAACGAGGGCCGGCAGGATCGTGGCCAAGCGGTGTGAACCGGTTTTCGGCATGGGCACTTGCCTCCCATGGTTGTCCCCCGCAAGGACCCGGGTCATGACGCCGAGTCATCGCTCTGGCGCGCAGTGTGCCCTATTGGGCCAGGGTGCGACAAGCTGGCCGGTGGGTGCGGCGAAGGACATGAAAAAAGCCCGGGCAAACCCGGGCTTTTCAGCCGTCCGGCATGTCGCGGCGCACTGGGATCAGCTCGTCCCGCGCGGCGGGAATTGTCCATTGGCGCCAAGCGAGGGGGCCGGTCCGCCCTGGGCGGGCGCGGCCGGACGCGGAGCAGGGCCGGCATTGGCATTCAGCTTTTGAAGCGCCGCATTGAGCGCGTCATTGGCCTCCGAGCGCGGACCGCTGCTGGCCGGAGCGCCGGTCTGAGCCGGTTGCTGCGCGGCGCCGCCCCCGGCACCGTTGTTGAGCTGGGCGAAGGTCTGACGGCCGCGCTGCTGAGGCGCGCCGGCCGGCCCCGAGGCCGGAGCCCCCTGGGAGAGCGCCGGACCGCCTTGGCTGGCGGACGGCGCCGGCGCGGCCGGTGCGGGCTGTTGCTGCTGCGGACGGGACGCGGGGCGCGTCTCGGTCGCCGCCGTATGGGCGGCCGCGTCCGTCATCGCATCGGCCAGCGGATCGTCGGCATGGCGGATATTGCCCTGGAAGAAGGCGCCGGTCTCGACGGCGAGGGCATTGTGCATGATGTCGCCTTCGACATGGCAGGTCGCCGCGAGGTTGACCTTGCGCGCCCGGATGCCGCCGACCACATGGCCGCGAATGGTGACTTCGTCGGCGCGGATTTCGCCGGAGATGACCGCCTTCTCGCCGACCGTCAGACGGCTGGAAAAGATGTCGCCTTCGATCTTGCCGTCGATCTGCATGTCCCCGGTGCAGGTGATCACGCCCGAGACGGTCATGTCCGAACAGATGATCGACGGAGCGGAGACGCGGCCATTGCTGGGGCGGCGCGCGGCCTGGGCCGGCGGCTCCGGCGGCGTGGACCCGTTATCCTTCGTTTTCGAAAACATAGCGGCCTGCCTCAAAGAATTTCATGGGACTGACGGCCTTGCCGTCATGCTTGATTTCGTAGTGCAGATGCGGCGCGGTGCTGCGGCCGGTATTGCCCAGGGTGCCGATGACATCCCCGCGCTCGACCTTCTGGCCACGCTTGACCTTCCGGCTGTTGAGATGGCCGAAAATGGTCTCGAACCCATTCCCGTGATCGATCTTGACCATATTGCCATAGCCCGAGCCGAACCCCGACTTGGTGATCACGCCATCGGCGGTGGCTACGACCGGGGTGCCCTTCAGACCTGCAATATCAAGACCAAAATGCATCCCCAGCCGGCCCGAAAACGGGTCGGGCCGGGGGCCGAACCCGCTGGTGATGCGGTAGGCGTCAACCGGTCGCGTGACCGGAAGAAGCGAGAGCGTATCGCTCAGAGCGGCCAGGGTCTGAAGCTTGTCCTGCACCCGGTGGGTCCGGCGCACGAACATGTAGCGGTCCATGTCCTCGCCCGCGAGATCGGCCGCGGTCGCGCTGATGAACGGACCACCCTGGGCCGCCACATCTCCGAACTGAGACTGGACGATCTGCACGCGCTGCTTCTCAATCATCGGGTCGATATCGATCTCCAGATGCATCAGCGCCTTCTCACGCTGGGCGATGCCGGCATCGGTGCTTTCCTCGAGCGCCACGAGATCCCGATACTGATCGGTCTCCAGAAGGATGATCCGGCGTTCCAGCGTCTCGAAATCGGTCACATGGCGTTCCAGCACCTTGGCGTGATCCCGCGTCGCGGGAACATTGCGCAGAATGTCCGAAAGGCCGTGGACGGACGCCTCGTCAGCCGGCCTCATCAGGCGCGAGCGGCGCGGGGTCGGGTCCAGATCTTCCATATTGAGGATCGACACCGAAGTGTTGGGATTGGCCTCGGGCGGGGTGAACAGGGCGGCGGCCATGGACACCTGATCGCGCATCTGGCGCTTCAGAATGGCGTCCTTCTGTTCAAAGACCGTATCGACCCGTTGCTGACGTTCCTCAAGGCCGCGCAGCGATCCCTCGAGTTCGTCCTCGACGACGGACACCGCGGTGTGCAGGCGCTCATAGTCGCTCTGCATCTCGGCCAGCTTGGCCTCCCAGCGCCGGGTCGAATCGCGCAGGTCGGCATTGATCCGTTCATTGATCTGTTCGGTGAACATGACATTCACCGATGCATAGGCCAGCCACCCCAACGTGCCGGAGACGAGCAGGATCGCAAAGATCTGCGCCCGTCCGGAAACGGTCGTGAACTGCACCTGGCCGTTGCAGCGATGATAGATCTGCCGCTCCGGAAAGCACCGGTGATACAAGCTTCGCACATAGGCCACAGGCCCTGTGGTCATGGCATCAGTCCCCGAAATACACGCATAAACCCCAACCGCCCCCATACCACCGGATCACGGCGCGGAATACAAGCGTTTCCCCGCGCGCCTTCCGTTTTTTAAGACTTGTTTAACGCGACCCCAGCGGCTCGTAAAACGTGCGCGGGAAGCCGGCCCGCGCACGCGCGTCATCGTTGAACGGCGGCTTGAGCGGTCCTTTGAAATGACGCCGGACCAGATCCTGCCACGTCTCTTTCAACGGCAGGTTTCGCTCCCCGCACAGCGCCTCGAACCATCGCAAACCAATCCGCACATGGCCGATTTCATCTTCGTAAATGATGCGTAAGATTGCGGCGCTTTCTTGATCCGCGACCGACTCCAGGCGGTCGATCATGTCCGGGCACACGTCAAGTCCGCGGGCCTCCAGCACCATCGGGACCACCGCGAGGCGCGAGAGCACATCATCGCGCGTATTGGCCGCCGCTTCCCACAACCCGTCATGGGCGGGACAGGCGCCGTAGTGACTGTCGAGTTCGGCGAGGCGGCCGGCCAGCATGGTGAAATGCCGGGCCTCGTCGTCCGCGACCGACACCCAGTCATCGACAAAGGCACGCGCGCCCATGGCCGAGGCGAACCGGCCGACCATGTCCCAGGCCAGATTGACCGCGTTGAGTTCGATGTGAGCCAGCGCATGGAGGAGCGTCGCGCGGCCCTTGACCCCGGTGAGCTTGCGCTTGGGCATGGCATTGGGGGCCAGGAGTTCCGGTGCGTCGGGCCGGCCCGGATGCACGGGCGCCGGCGGCAGACCGGCGGGTTCATCGGCACCGAAATCCAAAGCGCCGTCCCGCCAGGCCGCTGCGGCAGCGCGGGACCTGGCGCATTTCTCGTGGGGATCGGCCAGCGCCACGATGCGCCGCGCCACGCCGCGCACATCGCCGCTGATCGGCTCTGAAGGGTCCGTCGTCACGGCGTCCGGGGCGCTCAAAGGGTCTGCACCGTCTCAAGAACGGCGTCCACATGGCCCGGGACCTTGACCTTGCGCCACACCGCGCGCACCACGCCCGACCCGTCGATCACGAAGGTCGACCGGTCGATCCCCATATATTTTTTGCCGTACATGCTCTTCTCGGCCCAGGACCCGTAGCGCTCGGTGACATCGCTGTCGGCATCGGAGGCGAGGATCACGCCCAGATCGTGCTTGGCCTTGAACTTGTCGTGCTTCTCGGCGCTGTCCTTGGAAACCCCGATCACCACGGCGCCCGCCGCTTCGAACGCCGCCAGCGCTTCGGTAAAGCCGATGGCTTCCTTGGTGCAGCCCGACGTGTCGTCCTTGGGATAAAAGTAAAGCACCACCGTTTTGCCTTTGAGGGTTTTGAGAGCGACCTTGCCGCCGCCATCCGTCGGCATCGCGAAATCCGGTGCCTTTTTGCCGACCATCGCGTCGCTGCCGGCATCGGCCGTGGCGGCCGGTTTCTTCACGGCTGCCTTCTTGGTCGCCGTCTTTTTCGCGGCGGTCTTCTTGGCGGCCGTTTTCTTGCTTGCGGGTGCCATCGTGTCGCCTCCGTCATCGAGCCAACTGAAGGAATGCCGGTTGGGGTAACCCAACTGGCAGGCTGGGCGGATCAGGGGTACCCTGATTTTAGGCGGTTCGCCAATCACCGACGCATCGGCAGACGCCGTTGTGGCCCATATGCCTGCGTAGCCCGCGCGGACCAGTGCGCCGGTCCGCTCGCCGATGCCTGGACACCGCAATCACCGGCGGGGCCGATCGCCCGCCCAACACAACGAGTTCACAGACTGCCATGGTGCGCCGCGCGACATTGCACCTTCTGGAATGGACCGCCGCCGGCCTGGCGGTGCTCTTGATTCTGTTCGGCTGCCTCGCCTGGATGATCGCGAGCGGTCCCATCGGCCTGGGATTTCTCAAACCCAATCTCGCCGGCATGCTCACCCGCGCCCTCGATGCCGAATCGGTCGATTTCGAAAGCGCCCAGGTCGACTGGGCCGATGAGGGGCGCGCGCTGCGCCTGAAGGTGCGCGAAGCGCGGATCTTTGCGGCCCCCGATACGGTCGCGGTCACGGTGCCGGAACTGGAACTCGGATTTTCGGTGGCGGCCCTGACCCGGGGCATGATCGCCCCGACGCGGATCATTTTCACCGGCGCCTCGGCCCGGGTCGTGCGCCGCGCGGACGGGCAGTTCGCCCTTGGCCTGATCGGCGAGGGTGAAACGCCGGTGCCTGAGGGGCTCAGCCTTATCGAGCCGCCGGACGGCTCGGGGTCCGCCTTGGACGAGGGTGCGGCTTCGCAATCGGGGCAAACCGCGTCGGCCGGACCGGCCGCGCCGTCTGCCGCCGGCGCCGAGGATCTGGCCGCCCGTCTGGCCCGCCAGCTCATCGGCGCGCGCGATCCGGCCAGCGCGTTGGGCTATCTGGAAGAGATTGTCATCGGCGACGCCCGGCTGAGCCTCCTGGATGCCAGCAGCGGGTCGGTCGTGGCGGCCCGCGATGCGGATCTAACCTTGCGGCGGGGCGATCCGGGCATCGATCTGGCCCTCGACGCGGCGCTCGATATCGGCGGGCGCGCGGTCACCCTGTCGATGACCGGCAACCGGCCCGGCCTCGAAAGCGGGACGCGCTTTGCGCTGAGCTTCACCGATTTCGACTGGGCGGTGCTGGCTGACTATGTTCCGGCTCTGAAGCGGTTTGCGGCCTATCGCGGGCCTGTGCGCGGCAAGGTCGGGCTCGATCTGTCCGCGGAGGGGGCGATCAGCCGGCTCGATCTGGATCTGGTGGCCGGGCCGGGGCGCATTCCGCTGACCAAGCCCGAAAGCCTGCCCATGGTCGAAAGCGACTTCCAGGCCATGATGATCGACCGGGTGCCCGAGGCGGTGCCGCTGCGCAGCCTGGGCCTGTCGGCCGCCCTCGATGTGCCGACCGGCGCGGTCACCGTGCGCGGGCTGACCCTGCGGACCGACGAGGCCGATATCCGGCTCACCGGGACCGGCGCGCTTCGTCTGGGTGCGGAGGGTGAGGACCTGATCCAGGGGATCGGCTTTGATGTCGCGGGCGAGGCGCTCAAGGTCCATGTGCCGGTTTATTCGGAGGAGGTCGCCGACCTCGACCGGTTCGAACTGGCCGGCGAGTATGATCTGGGCGCCAGCCGGCTGACGCTGGACCGGCTGTTCATCGGGGCCTATGGCGGCACCTTCGATTTCTCCGGAAGCGTCGCAACGGTCGGCGGCAAGCCCGAGATTTTTCTCACCGGCGCGGTGGAGACCTTCCCCGGCACGCGGCTTTTGAAACTCTGGCCGCTCGGCCCGGCCATGGGCGCGCGCGACTGGATCGGCGCCAATGTGAAGGCCGGCACGATCACCCGGGGCGACCTGTCCATCGAGGCTCCGGCGGGCACGCTCGATGTCGGCTATATGCCGGACGAGGCCATGACCGTGACCTTCACGGTCGAGGACATGATCACCCATTTCGTGCCCGGCCTGCCGCCCATGACCAATGTCACCGCCGAGGGCACGCTGCTCGGCGATACCTTCATTGCCAAGATCGTCGGCGCCGAGATCGACCGGATCAAGGTGCGCGAAGGACAGATGAAGGCCCGCCCGTTGCATGTCCGGGGCGCGACGGGGGTGTTCGACGCGGCGTTCGACGGTCCGCTGTCGGATGTTCTGGCGCTTCTGGACATGGGGCCGTTCGGCTATCCCAGCCGCTATGGCATCGATACCGCAGCCGTGGGCGGGCAGGGCTCCATGCGCCTCAACATCGCGCTGCCGATGCGGCGCAATCTGGAGATCGGCCAGATCGAGTTCGCGGGCGCCGCCAATATCGCCGATCTGTCGCTTGACGGCATTTTCGCCGGACGGGATCTGGCCGACGGCGACCTGACCCTGAAAATCAACGGCGAGGGGCTTCTCGGCGAGGGCACGGCGAGGGTGGCCGATCTGCCCGCGCGCCTTGTCTGGAAAGAGGATTTCACCGGCGCTCAGGATTTTCCGACCGAGTTCCGGCTGGGCGCGAGCCTGGGCAATGAGACCCGCGCGGGGTTCGGTCTCGATGACGGCGGGCTGATCGACGGGCCGGTGGCCATTGAAGTCATCGCGCGCGGACGGGGCGCGGATTTGCGCGCGGTTACGGCCGAAGCCGACCTGCGCGATGCGGGGCTCAGCCTGCCGGGCACCGGCTGGTCCAAACCGATCGGTCAGCCGGCCGACGCCAAGCTGGCGCTCAGCCTGTCCGAGACCGGCGCCTTTGCCCTCGAGTCCATGAGCCTCGCGGCGCCCGGCGTCGATGTGACCGGCTCGTTCGCTCTGGGTCCGGACGGTCAGCTTCTGGGCGCCAACTTTCCGCGCATCCGTCTCGCCGAGACCGCCGATCTGTCGTTCCGCGCCTCCCGTGGCACCGATGATGCCCTCGAGGTCTCCGTGGCCGGGGCTTATCTCGATGCCGCGCCGCTGCTCGACGGCCTGTTCGGCGCGGACGCCGGCGGGATGGACGGCGCCGCCGGTGCCGACACGCCGACGATCAACCGGCCCTTCCGCCTCAATGCGCAGCTTGAGCGCCTGGGTCTGCGGGCCGGGGTCACGGTGCTCGATCCCTCGGTCACCATTGCCGCGCGCGACGGGGTGCTGGAAGATCTGATGGTCCAGGGCAGCGTGGCGGGGACGGGCACCCTGAATGTGGATCTGGCGCGCACCGCGCCGGACACCCGTGCGCTGAAGGTCAGCGCCACGGATGCGGGCTCCATCGTGCGCGGGGTCCTGGGCGAGGACAGCGTGGAGGGCGGCCGGCTCCAGCTTGCGGTCGATCTGGTGGAAACCGGCGGTCCGGACGATCCGGTCGATATCAAGGGCCGGCTCGGGGTCGATAAGTTCCGCGTGATGAATGTTCCGCTGCTGGCGCGCCTGTTGACCGTGGGCTCCTTCGTGGGCCTCAGCGATCTGTTGCAGGGCGAGGGCATCTGGTTCGATCGGCTCGACGTGCCGTTCGAATCAGTGGGCACGACCTGGGCGCTTGAGGAAGGGCGCGCTTACGGTCCCTCCGTCGGGTTGACCGTGACCGGCGGGTTCGATCCGGATATGGCGGCCACGGATCTTCACGGCACCATCGTGCCGGCCTACAGCGTCAATTCGGTGCTGGGCAAAGTGCCGGTGATCGGCGACCTGTTCGTCTCCAAGGAAGGCGAAGGGATTTTCGGCATCACCTACCGGATTGTCGGCTCCGAGGAAGGCTCCAACATCTACGTCAATCCGCTCTCGGCCCTGGCACCGGGGTTCCTGCGCCGGCTCTTCGAGATCGGCATGGACGATGACATGGCCCAGGACGATCCGCTCGACCCGCCCGCACCGCCG
>CAZHDI010000076.1:0-16277 GCA_964531285.1 uncultured Alphaproteobacteria bacterium
CAATCAATATCGCCGCAACCCTCATCGCCATGCGCTAATTGTCCACAGGCCTTAGGTCAGATACTGTCGATTTTTGAAAAATTCCGTGTATTTACCCTGCATATCAGGGAACGGGGCGGGGAGACTGGTTCGCGTGAGACTGCGTCCACCGCCAATTTCATTGCATCGGGTTCGCCCACCAAGTGCTGCCGCACCCGGTCGTTGCCGCGCGATGGCCCGGCGGATCGGCGATGGCCCCGGCATATGGCGTGAGATGAGGCGAGATCGCCGGCACTGTGACTGCGTGATTGCCGCTTTTACAATCGCCGCCGCCTGGAAGCCGCGCGCAAGAAGAGTCCTCAATTTCATTCGTATACGAATTATAACCTGGGCGCCAATAACGCCGATCTAAGGGGCGGGTGATCCAACGCAAAAGTAGCAAGACCGCCGGTCAACAAGAGTGTGCCTTGCCTTGCGGAAATTTGGCCGAATTCCAGGAACCTTACGGCTGATTTGGCGCTTGGCGCGGCGGCCCTGCTCCCCTTATGCTGGCAGCGAAGGGCATGGAACGCCGGGCAGGGGGTGTCTGTGCAACAATATATAAAATCTCGAAGACAGGCGGCCGATAAGGGATGAGAATTAAAGTCAGGGGTGTGCGCCTCTATGTCGATATAGAGGGAGCGGAACTGCGTCCGTGCGGCAACCGGATGCGCGAATACCCGACGATCATTCTGATCCATAGCGGGCCCGGCTCCGACCATTCGGAATTCAAGACCGAATACGCGCATCTGCGTAATCACGCTCGGTTGATTTACGTCGATTTGCGCGGCCATGGCCGCTCGGATCTCAGCAATTCTGGCAAATGGACCCTGAGCGAATGGGCCAAAGACATCCGTGCACTGTGCAAAGTCCTCGGCATCGAGAAACCGTTTCTTCTGGGATTATCGTTCGGCTCGTTCGTCGTTCAGGAATATGCGCGCCGTTATCCTCAAAACACGTCGGGCCTCATCCTCACCGGCGCATCAGCCAAGCTCAATCTGGCTGACTTTCTTGATCGTCTTGAATGCCTCAGCCGCAAAAACCTGTGCAGGGAGCCGGATTGCGATTGTTACGCCGAGCCAGACAAATGCCTTAAGCATCGAGAGAACAGGGTCCGAGAAAACGTCCGGAACCTCATCTGTTCGGCAGCACAGTCCTTTTGCGGCGACGAGGAAATCCGGACAAAAGACTACGCAGCCCTGGCCGGTAATTATTATCTCAAGCGTCCGCAAGAGCCGTCGACGGCCCGGAGAATTTTATGGAACGATGCGGTTCAGGAGCATTTCTTCAGGCTCCGACCAAGGTCCGACCGGGTCCGCTGTCTTCGATCTTCCAACCGTTCGAAAGGCGTTTTTGAGAAACGCATTAGGGACCGCTACAAGAAGCGATTAAACCCACTCAGTTACTGTTTCAACCGATTGAAGTATGCCTTGCTCCTATGGGAAGTCGGCGAAGGCCATACGTTCGATTTTCGCTATAAACTGGACAAAGTCGATTGCCGGGTTCTGATCATTGTCGGTAGCGAGGACCCTATCACGCCCCCAAGCGACGCAGTAGTTCTCTACGAGTCGCTCTCCAGTGCGAATACCACGCTAAGGCTAGTGGCGAACTCCGGGCATCCGGTTGCATTCGACCGGATGCATGCAGAGCTTTGTGCGATCCGGTGGTTCATTAGAGGATGTACGGTCAGAGACGACTACAGAGACCTCAAGAAGCGAAGCCAAGGCAATAATACGACCGGGGCCTGTGAAACAAGATCAATGGAAAATCGGCTCCCTTCACACCCCTAACCCTTTCGGGCCCATCCGCAGGCGGACATCCGCCGGGACCTCGTAAAATCTGTAAAGCGCCCCATGGCGGCGCAGGCCGATGGCTTCGCGCTGGACAATCAGGAACCAGAGAGCTTCGCCGGCCTCGGCCACGAGGCACCGGCGCTCTGCGAGAAGGCTATCGGTAAGCGCAGGGCCATCCGTATGCGCCGCATCGAACGCGGCGAGAACTTCGAGGGCCGCGGTGAGGCGCCGGCCCGCGCGCCCCAGCGATGCGGCTTTCTCCTGGGCAATCTCGTAGTCGAGCGGATTGAGCCCCAGCGCCCGCAGCATGTCCGGCGGCAGAGCATCCATGGGACCGCTCACGCGCCGCCGATCCAGAACCGGCGCAGGTCGGGCAGGGACGGCGCGTCGGGCAGCCCCAGAAGGCTGTCGATCCAGGCTTCAGGATCGGGGATCTGGCCGAAGGCCAACAGCATGGCGGCTTTTTCGCGCAACTCATCGACACTGAGCGGCGCCTCCGGGTCGCCCTTGGCGCAAGCGCGCTCCGCATCGAGCCGGGTCCCGTCGCGCAAGGTGAGGCTCACCGTGCTGCCCCAGTCGCGCGGATAGGCATCCGCATAGCGCGGTTCTTCCATCAGCGTGACCCGCGCGCGCAGAGCGGTGAGCGAGGCCCGCGCCTCCGGACCGAACGCCGCGAAATCGACCGCCGGCCGGCTGAGCCCGGCGGCCACGCAGTGTTGCAGCGAAAACTTGGCCTCATAATCGGTCTGCGGACGAACCCGGTCGCACACCTCGATGGCGGTCGGATAGGTCCGCACATGGACCGCCGCGATCTGATCGGGACTGGCCCCCCGATCGGCGACGGCCGCCCGCAATTCGCGAGCCGCGTCGATGGCGGGATGGGTGTGACGGCAGGACGGCCAGGGCTTGTAGGATGTGGCGTGCACTTGCCACGGCGCGTCCGGATCGGCCATGACCGCGTCCGGATCGGCATCGGGGCAGGCCCCGGCAAAGAAGCCGCGCCGGCCTTCGAGGATCGCCGGCGGCCCCGTGAACCCCTCGGCGGCCAGGGCGGCGGCCAGCCAGCCGGCTTCTGCGGCCCGGCCCGCGTGGAGATGCTTGCTCATGGCGCCGGTGTCGAGAAACTCCCACAAGCCGGCGCTCTGGGTTCCGGCATTGCCCAGGGCATGGACGGTCGCCGCCTCATCGAGAGTCAGCAGCGAGGCTGTCGCGGCGGCGGCGCCGAACGGTCCGCAGGTCGCGGTGTTGTGCCAGATTTTGTAGTGAGCCGGACCGACGCCCATGCCGACCCGGCAGCACGCCTCGAACCCGCGGATCACCGCATCGAGAAAGGCCGGACCATCGGCGATCCCCGCCCGGGCCGCGGCCCAGGCCGCCGGGATGACCACACAGCCCGGATGCACCACCGAGGCCCGGTGCAGGTCATCGACTTCGAGCGCATGGGTCAGCGCGCCCATGACGAACGCATCGCGCCCCGGATCGCGCTGGCCCAAACCGCTGGGATCGAGCGCCCGGTACCAGCGCCGGATCATGGCCCCCGGTTCGGTCATGCGGCCCGCCAGCGCATTGGCCACGGCATCCAGCGTCAACGCGGCGGCAACCTTACGGTCGCTATCGGTAATCGGCTTGCTCAGGATCAACTGGGCAAGCTGCTCGGTCAGGCTGGCGGAAAGCGGGGCGGTCTGGAGCATGGCAGCGACATCCATCCGTCTGGTTCGAAGGCGGAGCGGGGATCGGGGCGCACTATGGCACGCTTGGGCCCGCCATGCTGCCCCCAGACCGACCGACGCCGCGGACTCTGCCAGGCTCGGGATGACGATCACGCGCCTAATCTTCTTGCCCGTGGGCCGAGCATGCCGTACCCGGAAAGGCTAAAGGATTGATAGATCTCACAGCAGCCGGCCGGCACAGCCCGTTTTCGTCTTACGGCAGCGCCAAGGAGCAATCGTTTCGATGACCATGCGTAAGAAGTCCGTTGCGTCCCAGCGCCTGGCCCCGGTGGCCAAGGGCGCGCTTTGGGGCGGTGTTTTGCTTGCCCTCGGCGCGTGCGCCAGTACCCCGCCGAAACCGGTTCATGGCGGCGGCTACAAGATCGGAACGCCCTACAAGATCGCCGGTGTCTGGTACCACCCGAAAGAAGATTGGACTTACGACGAGACCGGCATCGCGTCCTGGTATGGCGACAAGTTCCACGGCCGGCAGACCGCCAATGGCGAGACCTTCGACATGTATGCGCTGAGCGCGGCCCATCCAACGCTGCCCATGCCGACCCGGGTGAAGGTCACCAATCTCGACAATGGCCGCTCCCTGGTGCTGCGCCTCAATGACCGGGGCCCGTTCAAAAAGGGCCGCATTCTCGACGTGTCCAAGGCCGCGGCAAAGAAGCTGGGCTTTTACCGTCAGGGGACCGCGCGCGTGCGCGTCCAGATGCTGGGCCGGGACGATCTCGGTGATCGGGCGGGCAAGCAGGCAAGCCTCACGGGGAGCGAATGTTCCGCCACGGCGCGCGCGGCGACGACAGCCGATGCGCCGCGCCTGGTCATGGCCGGGCGGATTGTCCTGCCGGTTCCGGGCGGCGGGCAGGGTGCCCGCTTTGCCGGCCTGATGCAGACAACGGCCGCCGAAGAGCCGGTCGCCACGCCGGTGCCGGTCGTCGATGGACGCCAGTCCGCGGTGCCGACCATCGATGCGGTGCGCCGGGGCGTCGGTCTACAGGTAGGCGGCTCATCCGGACAGCCGAGCGATCCCGGCCCGCAAGTCACCCCCGCGTCAGCTGTGCAAGAGCCGCCGCAGCAACCCGCCGCGGCCCGGCCCGCCGGTCTGGTGCTCAGCGATTTCGGCACGATTCCGCCGGGCCAACTGGACCTCGACCCGCTGATCATGGCCGTTCCGACCGGCCCGCTCGCGCCGACGGTCTTCGCGCCGGATCCGGTCACGCCGGCCGGTGAGGAGATACAGCCAGGGGGCACGGGCGTGGCGGACGCCATGACCGGCGAGACCGCGATACCGGAACCCTTGGACATCTCCAACCAAATCGAACGCGATCCGGTGGACTTGCCCGCGCCCGGATTTGCCGAACCCGGAACGTTGCGCACTGCGCCCGGTGCCATGGCCGCGCCCGATCCGCTGGATCTGTCCGGAACACAAGCAGCGGCTCCGGTTTTGGACCCGACGCCGACCGTCGATGCGCATGGGACAGGGCCCGTCGCCGCACCGGCGGACTGGCGCGCGCCCGACCCGAGCCCGGTGGCCTGGCCGGCACCGCATCCCGCGCCCAGGGATGTGGCCGTACCGGGTCTCCAGGAGGCGCCGGACGGCTTCATGGTGAGCCAGCCGGTTCGCGAGCCCGAGCCCGCCGCGCTTGAGATGGCCGCACTGGATCTCGCCGCGGAGCCGGACCCGGTCCGCCTGGAGCCGGCCGCGCCGATGCTGACCGATCCGGTTCCCCCGTCATCGGATGCCCAGGCCGATCCGCTGGCGCTTATCGATCCGGCGCAAGACATCGACCCGGTTGACGATGCTCGCGCGGTGGACGACACGGACCCGTTGGCCGCCATCGAGACGGCCCCTCAACCGGCGCCGCTCAATGAACCCGACCCCGATCCGGTCTTGCCGCCGGTAAGCTGGAGCGATCCCGACCCCATGCCGGAGCCCGCGCTTGAGCCCATCATTGAGACCCGGGCCGCGCCGGCAAACGAGCCGATGACCATCGAACGGGCACCGGTCGCCGATCCGGTCCCGCTCGACGACCCGGTGCCGCAGATCGAGGCCCCGGAAATCACGCCCGAGCCAGACCCGGCCGGCGATCCGGTGCCCATGGTCACAGCCGCGCTCGATCCCGGCCCCGGACCTGTCACATCCTCGCCTGATATCTATGTCCAGGTTGGCGCCTACCGGTTGGAACGCAATGCCACCGAAATCGTGCGCGAAATCAATGCCGGGCCCGTCGGCCCGGCGGATTTCAAGATCTCCTCGGAGATCGACGGCATTCGCCCGCTCTTCCGGGTGCGCATGGGACCGTTCGTGTCCCGTCAGGAAGCGCGTGACGTGCGGCAGCGACTCGTGTCGTTAGGATATATCGATGCCCAGGTCGTGACCGCTCCCTAACCGTGGCGCGGGGGCGGGCCTTGAGACGCGGCATCCGGCAGACTCGGCAAAGGGAGAACGCGATCATGATCCAGCAGCGTGGTCTGACTATCGTCCGCCAAGCAGCCGTCGTCTGTCTGGCGATGGCGTGCGCGGTTTTCGCGGCCCGTGCCGAGGACGGTCTGACCACGCCGGCGCCCTATGCCATCGTGACCGACTACGAGACCGGCATGGTGCTGTTCGAGAAAAACGCCGACGATCTGATGGCGCCTGCGTCCATGAGCAAGCTCATGACGGTGGAAATGGCGTTCAACCGCATCAAAAACGGGTCCATGAGCCTGGAGGACGAGATCCTCATCAGTGAGGAGGCCTGGCGGCGGGGCGGCGCGGTCACCGAAGGCTCGACCATGTTCGCCAAGGTGAATTCCCGGATTCCGCTCGCGGATATTCTGCGCGGCATCATCGTGCAGTCCGGCAATGATGCCTGTATCGCGCTGGCCGAGGCCATCGGCGGCACCGAGGACGAATTCGCCCGCATGATGACCGCCCGGGCCCGCGAATTGGGCATGGAAGAGTCGATCTTCGCCAATGCCACCGGCTGGCCCCATCCCGACCACCGCATGACGGCGCGCGATCTGTCGATCCTGGCCCGGCATATCATTGCAACGTATCCGGATCTTTATGAGATCTACTCCGAGACGGCGTTCACCTGGAACGGCATCCGGCAATCGAACCGCAATCCGCTGCTTCACGTATTCGACGGCGCGGACGGGCTGAAAACCGGCCACACCGAAGCCTCGGGGTATGGTCTCGTCGGATCGGCGGAACGGGACGGGCGGCGCTTCATCATGGTGGTCAACGGTCTGGAATCGGACCGCCAGCGGGCGATGGAGTCGCGCCGGCTGATGACGCTGGCCTTCAATTCCTTCCGGCGGGATAAGTTTATCGGCACTGGCGATACGGTCGGCGAGGCCGAGGTCTTCAAGGGCAAAGCCGAGAGTGTGCCGCTGATCGTGGCCGAAGATCTCAACGCCTTCGTGCTGGACCGTCTGCGCCGGCAGATCACCGTTGAACTCACCTATACCGAGCCGCTGGTCGCGCCGATCGCCAAGGGCCAGGAAGTCGGGACCCTGGCGCTCAAAGTACCCGGCCAGCGCGATTTGGTGACCCCGGTCTACACCGCCGAGGCCGTCGATCAGATCGGGCTGATGGGCCAGCTCGGCATCAGCTTTGGCCGCTTCGTCATGGGCACCGAGGCGCCGGAACCGGCTCCAAAGACCGAGTCCATGCCGCTGAGCCGGTAAGCCGTCCCATGGATCGCGCGCCGCGCCTTGAAACCGGGCGGCTGATCCTGCGCTCCCACCGGCGCGAGGATCTGGACGATTACGCCGCCATGTGGGGCAACGCGGACGTCGTGCGTCACATTACAGGCACACCGGCGTCCCGGGCAGACTCATGGCATCGTTTGGTCCGGGCGTTGGGAATGTGGCTGTGTGTAGGATACGGCTACTGGGCGGTTGACGACAAAGATACCGGCCGGTTCGTTGGCGCGCTGGGCTTCGCGGCCCATATGCGGGATATCGGGCCGCGCTTCGACACGGTGCCGGAATCCGGCTGGACGTTGGCCCCCTGGGCGCAGGGACGGGGTTTTGCGTCCGAGGCCCTCGCGGCGGCTCTGGCGTGGGCTGACCGTCAGCCGGGCTTTGAGCGCACGGTCTGCATGATCACGCCCGACAACGGCCCGTCGGTCAGGCTGGCCGAAAAAACCGGATACCAGCCTTACGGCGAGACGGACTATGCCGGGAGCCGGGTCATTCTATTCGAGCGGGAGCGATCCACATGACGGACCTGACCATGGGCGGAGGCCCGGCGGGCGGCAAACCGCAGGGGCGGTTCATCACTTTTGAAGGCGGCGAGGGCGCGGGCAAATCGACCCAGATCCGCCGTCTGGCGGATCATCTGCGCGATGCGGGCCGTAGCGTGACCATCACCCGGGAACCGGGCGGATCGGACGGCGCCGAAGCCATCCGCAGCCTGCTCGTGACGGGCGAACCGGGCCGCTGGGGCCCTTTGAGCGAAGTGTTCCTTCTGGCCGCCGCCCGCGCCGATCATCTGGCCCGCACCATCGGCCCGGCCCTGGCGCGCGGCGATGTGGTGCTGTGCGACCGTTTCATGGATTCCACCACCGCCTATCAGGGCCACGGTCACGGCCTCGATCTGGGCACGCTCAATCGCATCCATGATCTGACCGTCGGCGCGACGAGGCCCGATCTGACCCTGATCCTGGATCTTCCGGCGGCGGAAGGCCTGGCGCGCGCGCAAGGCCGCAGCGGCAGCGAGGACCGGTTCGAGCGCATGGATATCGGCTTTCATGAACGCCTGCGCGAAGGCTTTCTCGCCATCGCCGAGGCCGAGCCGAAACGCTGTGTGGTCCTGGATGCCCGCGAGTCCCTCGATGCGGTCGATAAATCGATCTGGCGCGCGGTGGCCGATCGTCTGCCGGATCTGGCACGCCCGCGGATCGTCTCGTGAGTGCGCGCGCCGCAGCCCGGTCAGAGGAGGCGCTGCCCGAAGCAGACCGGCTGCTCGATCTGCCGCATCCCCGGGAGGTTTTCGATCTTCACGGCCATGAGGTCGGCGAAGCGGCCATCCTGCGGGCGCTGGGCAGCGGGCAAGTGCCCCATGCCTGGCTGATCGGCGGACCTCAAGGCATCGGCAAGGCCACGCTGGCCTATCGGTTTGCCCGCGCGGTCCTGAAAACCGGCGATGCCCCGCGCGAGAGCCTGGCCACGGCCCCGGACGATCCGGTCGCGCGCCAGGTCGCCGCGCTCAGTCATCCCAACCTGATCGTCCTGCGCCGGACCTATGACGAGAAAGCCAAGCGGCTGCGCACCGCGCTCACCGTGGATGAAGTGCGCCGGCTGCACGGCATGTTCGCGCATCATGCCAGCGACGGCGGCTGGCGGGTCGCCATCGTGGACAGTGCCGACGATATGAACCGCAATGCCGCCAACGCGCTCCTGAAAATCCTCGAAGAACCGCCGGCCCGCGCGCTGATCATTCTCCTGGCCCATCGTCCGGCCCGGCTTCTGCCAACCATCCGCTCGCGATGCCGCCGTCTGACCCTCAATCCGCTCGATGAGACGGCCATGACGGCGGTGCTGAAGGCGCGGTGCGGCGCTCTGCCGGAGGACAAGCGTGCCATGGCGATCCGGCTGGGTGACGGCAGCGCCGGGCGGGCCCTGAGCTTTGCCATGGGCGAGGGGCTGTCGCTCTATGAAGACCTGTCCGGCCTGATGGCCCGTCTTCCGGAGCCCGACGCCGCGGCGCTCCATGCCTTTGCCGCCAAGGCGGGCGGGCGTATCGGCGATGGCCAGTTCGAAACCACGGCGGATCTTCTGGACATTGTGATGGGCCGGATCATCCGCTGCGCGGCAACCGGGCGCACGCCGCCGGACATTCTGCCGGGTGACGGGGAGGCCGCCTTACGCCTTGCCGGCCGCGGCGGCCTTGAACGCTGGATCGAGGCATGGGACAAGATCGCCGCGTCGCTGGCGGAGGGCGCGGCCCTCAATCTGGACCGCAAACACCTGCTGCTGACCGCTTTCTTCACGCTGCAATCGGTCGCGCGCAGCGCGTAAATGCCTGACGGCCGATCCGGAGACCGCCCGTGCTCGTCGATAGCCATTGCCATCTGGATTTTCCCGATCTCGCCGCCGATCTCGACGGCGTGCTGGCGCGGGCCCGGACCGCGGGTATCGGCACCATGGTGACCATCAGCACGCGGATCACAAAGGCCCATGAGGTGCGTGCGATCGCCGAGGCCAGGGATACTGTGTTCTGCACCGTAGGCATCCATCCCCATCATGTGGCCGATGAGCCCGAGACGACGGCGGCGCAGCTCGTGGCCGAAACCGCGCATCCCAAAGTCGTCGGGATCGGCGAGAGCGGGCTGGATTATTTTTATGAGCGCAGTCCGCGCGACGTTCAGGCAACAAGCTTCCGCGCCCATATCGCGGCGGCGCGCGAGACCGGCCTGCCGCTGGTGGTTCACACCCGCGATGCCGATGAGGACACCGCCGCCATTCTGCGCGAGGAAATGGACAAGGGCGCGTTTCCCGGCCTGCTCCATTGTTTCAGTTCCGGTGCGCCGCTGGCCCGCGCTGCCGTCGAGATCGGCTTTTACATCTCGTTTTCCGGCATTTTGACCTTCCCCAAATCCCAGGCCCTGCGGGATATCGCGGCGGAGCTGCCGGCGGACCGCATTCTGGTCGAGACCGATGCGCCCTATCTGGCGCCGGTGCCGAAACGCGGCAAACCCAATGAGCCGGCCTATGTGGCGCACACCGCCAAAGTGCTGGCGGAAACCCGGGGCGTGAGCGAGGCCGAGATCGCCGCTCAGACGACGGACAATTTCTTCCGCCTGTTCACCAAGGCCTCCAGACCAAATGTGTGAGGGGCCGGATGCGTGAATTGATCGTCACCATATTGGGCTGCGGCTCATCGAGCGGCGTGCCCAAGGTCGGCGGCGATTGGGGCCAGTGCGATCCAAGCGAGCCGAAGAACCGGCGCCGGCGTTCCTCGATCCTGGTCGAGATCGGCCCGGCAGACGCGGACAAGACCACGGTGCTGATCGACACGTCGCCCGATTGCCGCGAGCAATTGCTCGATGCCGGGGTCAGCCATATCGACGCGGTTCTCTATACCCATGATCATGCGGACCAGACCCACGGCATCGACGATCTGCGCCACATGGCCATCCGCATGCGCCGGCGCATTCCGGTCTACACGGACCGTCCGACCGGCGAGTCGCTGCACCGGCGCTTCGGCTATTGTTTTTCCGCGCCGAAGGGCAGTCTTTATCCGCCGATCCTCGATCACACCTGGATCGCGGCCTTCGAGCCAGTCGCGGTCGATGGTCCGGGCGGGCGCTTGGACGTGCTGCCGTTCGATGCCGATCACGGTTCGATCCGGTCTCTGGGGTTCCGGTTCGGCCCGGTGGCGTATTCGCCGGATCTGGTCGGCCTGCCGGATGAGAGTTTCGCCGTTCTCGGCGGTCTCGAGTGCTGGGTCTGCGACGCGCTGCGCTGGGACCGGCATGTCAGCCATACCCATGTCGATCAGACCCTGGCCTGGTTCGAGCGCGCGGGCGTGCGCTCCGGGGTCATGACGAATCTCCATATTGATGTCGATTATGCGGCGCTGAAGGCCTATGTGCCGGCGCATGTGGAGCCGGGCTATGACGGCATGGTGCTGCGCTTTGCGGTACCGTGAGGCCAACACGCGGACACGGCGGATCAGGGATGAAGGATCAGGGGATGACGACGGGCACACGGACTCTTAGCGCCGTTCTTGGATGGGCCTGCGCCTGCACTCTAAGCCTTGTAATCCAGCCGGTTTCGGCGGCTGAACCGCTCGATGTGTACGAGCTTTACGCCGAAGCGGTCAGCGAGCCCGGCGTGCGCACGCGGATCCTGGCCCGCTTTGAGATCCATGAGACGCCCAATGCCGGCGCTGACAAAGACGGCAAAGACAAAAACGACGAAGACAATGACGGCGACGCCGAAGCGCGCGAGGCCCGGCTGGTGTCGATCCGCGAGTTCGGCGCCGGTCAGACGCTGATTTTCAAGGCCGATCTCGACCTGCGCTTTCCCTTCCGTACCGATCTCCAGACAACGCTGGACCGGCTCCCGACATTGGCGCCCGTGGCCCGGCTCCATGGCCCCGCGGTGCTGGACACGGTCATGGATTTCGTTCGCCTGACGGCAACACCCGCCGCGGCCGCACGGCACATGGCCGGACGCGATGACGAGCCCTCAGAAGACGACGCCAAGACCGGCAAGCCCAAGCCGCTGTTCAACATCATTATGGATGCCATCCGCGATGACGAACCCAAGGCCGCCGAACCGGCTCGCGACATGCCGCAGATCGTCACGGTCAACTGGAGCGCGCCGGACGCCTTTCTGCGCCGGATGACCTGCCATCGCCGGTCGGCGCCCGGACCCGATGCGGACGCAGCAGCCCAGACGCAGCCCGCCACGGACACAAAGGGGGCCAATCCGGCCAAACAGCCCAGACGCGGCACGACGCCGAAAGCCGCCCCGAAAGACCCGATGACCGTTTATGTGCGCTACGAAGTGCCCGAACGGCCATGCACGATCCTGGCGGGCCATGCGACCGGCACGTCGAACATCTATACGGCGCGCCAGACCGGCGACACCTGGACCCACCGGTCCGGCACCGAGACCCTCCAGATCGACGCCACGCTCGATCCGCAAACCGGTTCGATCACCACCGCATATCTCCAGGCCCATCAGACCTTGAGCGAGTGGGCCGGCTGCACGCGCTATGGCGCCTTGTGCCAATCGCCGGTGCCGGTCCGGACCGAACGCCAGGTCGAGCTGGTGCGCATGCCGAACGGTCACCGCCGGTACTGATACCGCGACCGGCCACGGCCGCGGGAAACGTCCCAGGGCACATCCCATTGATCACGGTCCGTTGGACCGGCCCATACCGCCGGGCGCGTCCGGCCAAACGCCCGCTGACGCCACCTCTGATTCTCCATAATATAAATTATGCGGCATATTTGTTCGCGAGGATGGCCGCGCAAGGTCGCGTCGCGCCGTCACGATGCGTCCAGGATCCTTGGACCCTCTCCCGATGTGGAATTGATTTTCGCCGCTAAATCGGGTGCGCTTGGGCCTGACAGGTTCGGGCGCCTCCATCGGGGACACCGTCCCGGACAAAACACGGAGGGTGATATGGGGTGGATGATGCGTCAGGCCGCTGCGGCGGTCCTGATCGGCGGATCTTTCATGGGCGCGGCCGGCGGTGCCCAGGCGGCGGCGGTCGTGTTCGGATCGACATCGGCGCAGAACTGCTACGAGGCGGCGCAATTCGGCACGGCGACATCGGGCTTGCGGGAATGCGACGACGCCTTGCGCGAAGGCGCGCTCACGGCACGAGACCGGGCGGCGACGCTGGTCAATCGCGGCATCCTGCATAACCGGGCCAAGGACTACGACCAGGCAATCGTGGATTTCAATGCCGCGCTCGCGATGGACGGCGATCTGGGTCCGGCGTTTTTGAACCGGGGCAACAGCTACTTCTTCATGAAGGACCTGACCAATGCGCTGGCCGATTACGACCGGGCCATCGAACTGGAAAGCCGGGATCTGCATTCGGCCTATTTCAATCGTGGGCTCGTCTACGTGAAGCGCGGCGACAATGAGCGCGCCCTGGACGACTTCCGGATGGCGCTCGAGATCAAGCCGGATTTCGTGGCCGCCGAAGCCGTGATCGCACAGATCACCAATCCGGCCCCGGCGGCGCCCGCGGCCGAGGACCAAACCGGCGAATAGTGCGGCTCCCGAATAGTGCTACACCCAAGGGCGCGCACCGCGAGGCGGCGCGCCCTTTTTCGTGCCCCGGCCGCCCAGGAGAACGATCATGTCCCAAAGCCAGCCCGCAGGACCGCGCGCCGCGCCGCCCCCTGAGGACGCCCGGCGCCATATCGAGGCGCTGATCGAAATCATGGCCCGCCTGCGCCATCCCGACGGCGGCTGCCCATGGGATCTGGAGCAGGACTTCGCGACCATCGCGCCTTATACGATCGAGGAAGCCTATGAGGTGGCGGACGCCATCGAGAAGGCCGATATGGCGGGCCTCAAAGGCGAGTTGGGCGACCTCCTCCTGCAGGTGGTGTTCCATGCCCAGATGGCCCGCGAGGCCGGTCATTTCGAGTTTGGCGACGTGGTTCAGGGCATTTGCGACAAGATGGTGCGCCGCCATCCCCATGTCTTCGCCGCCGCCGATGCCGCTACGCCCGATGCGGTGATGGCCAATTGGGAGGCCATCAAAGCAGCCGAGCGCGCGCAGGCCCGTCAGGGTACGGATGATGGACCGGTCAGCGTTCTCGACGATGTGCCGGTCGCCCTGCCCGCGCTCATGCGCAGCGCCAAGCTGATCAAGCGCGTGCGCCGGATCGGCTTCGATTGGCCCGACGCGCTGGGCGCGCTGGACAAGGTTGAGGAGGAAACCGCCGAACTGCGCGAGGCCCTCGAAGCGGCGCAGGACGACGGGCACATTGCCGAGGAGCTGGGCGATCTTCTGTTCACGGTCGCGAATGTCGCGGCCAAGATCGGCCGGGATCCCGAGGACCTATTGCGCGCCGCGAATGCCAAGTTCGAGCGCCGGTTCCGCGGCGTCGAGGCCCGCCTTGCCGCCGACGGCCTAAAGCCCGAAGACGCCGACCTCGAAACCATGGAAAGCCACTGGCAGGCGGTCAAAGCGGCGGAAAAATCCGCAGGCTGATTACGACAATCGGAGCGCGCGGCTCACGGCACCGCGCGGTCGGCGATCAGCGCCGGACCGGTGCCCCGCGCGGCGCCGTCGCCGCCGCCCGCCCGGTGCGCCGCGATGGCGTTGTCGGCCAGCCCCTTGTATTCCGGCACAACGAGCCCGCCCGAGATCACCATCTTGGCGCCTTCCTCGACGGTCATGTCCAGGATCACCACATCCTTGCGCGGCGCGAACAGCAGAAAACCGCTGGTCGGATTGGGCGTCGTCGGCAGAAACAGGCTGACCAGTTCGGTGTCCGAGCGGACCTGGATTTCACCCTTCGTCGCGCTTGTTACAAAGGCCACGGCCCAGATGTCCCGGCGCGGATATTCGACAAGCGCGACCTGCTGGAATGACTGATCGCTCTTGGCCAGGACGGTCTCGAAGATCTGCTTGAGAGCACTGTAAACATTGCGAATGACCGGCATCCGGTGCAGCAGCCGCTCGCCCCGGCTCAGCACCCAGCGCCCGGCCACATTGGCGGTGAACGCCCCCAGAAGCACCAGCGCGATGAACACCAGCATGACGCCGATGCCCGGGATCGTCACGGGCAGATAGTTCGAGATTTCCCAGCGGTCCGGAATGACCCGCGCGACCTGGGAGTCAACGAAGGTCACGAAACTGACCGTCAGATAGATGGTGATCGCGATCGGCGCCGCCACCACCAGACCGGTGACGAAATAGGTGCGCAGATCGAAGATCCGCTTCAGGCGCTTGGTGCGTTCGCCGTCTTTGGTGTCTTGCGGGGCCGGTTCGGTGGACATGGAGTGCTGCCGATTGTTGGAGGCGGGAGCCTCGGGAAGCGGGGCCCGTGACGGCGCCCGCGTGGTCTTGCTATTCTGACACATAGTAAGGCACCGGTGTGGCCTTGTGTCCCGTGGGACGCATCCCGTGCGATGTGTCCCGAGCGCTGGCACCCCGCGCGCCGGCTTGAGTGTCAGGGAACCGCCCATGAGCGACAGCGATCTTCCGGCCCAAATGGCGGCCTTTGCCGACGCCCTCGGGCGAGCGGCGGTCCGTCATGGTCTGGGAGAGCGCATATCCGGCCTGACTCGGCTTTCCGGGGGCGCCAGCCAGGAAACCTGGGCTTTTGACGCGCACACAGCCGCGGGTCCGGCCGCGATGATCCTGCGCCGCACGCCCGGCGGCCGCGAACCGACGGGCTCGGGCCTGCCGCTCGGCACCGAAGCCGCGGTCATCCGAGAGGCCCGGGCTCATGGCGTCGCCGCGCCGGATGTGCTGTGCGTGCTCGATGACGCGGACGGCCTCGGACCCGCCTATGTCATGACGCGGATCGAGGGCGAAACCATTGCCCGCAAGATCCTGCGCGATGACGCCTTCGCCGCCGCACGCCCCGTGATGGCCGGCCAGTGCGGCACGATCCTGGCGCGCCTGCACCGCATTCCCACCGACGCCTTGGCCGACCTGCTGCCGGTCAGCGGCGCCCGCGCCCAGTGGACCCAGTATCGCGACATCTACGATGCGTTCGGCGAGCCCCGGCCGGTCTTTGAGTACGCGTTCCGCTGGCTGGAGGAGCGATTGCCGGGGCGCGACCGGACCGCCCTGGTGCACGGCGATTTTCGCAACGGCAATCTGATGGTCGGCCCCGAGGGCGTGCGCGCCGTCCTGGACTGGGAACTGGCGCATCTCGGCGACCCGATGGAAGACCTGGGCTGGATCTGCGTGAACTCGTGGCGGTTCGGCCAAAGCCATCATCCGGTCGGCGGGTTCGGCCGGATCGAGGATATGGCGGCGGGTTACGAGGCCGCCGGCGGCGGCCCGGTGGATCTGGACCGGGTGGCATTCTGGCAGGTGTTCGGCACGCTCAAATGGGGCGTGATGTGCCTGATGATGGTCTCGGCCTTCCGCTCCGGCGCCGATCCCAGCGTAGAGCGCGCGGCCATCGGGCGGCGCGCGTCGGAAACCGAAATCGATCTCATCAATCTCCTGGCCGCGCCTGGCGGCGTGCACTGAAAGGATCGATCATGCAAAATGCTCCGAGTGCGGCGGAACTGGTGGCGGCGGTGCGCGGGTTTCTGG
>CAZHDI010000077.1:0-14773 GCA_964531285.1 uncultured Alphaproteobacteria bacterium
TCGAGGCCGAGGCCGCCATGCTCGGCCAGCCGGTGTCGATGCTGATCCCCGAGGTCATCGGCTTCAAGCTCACCGGCAAGCTCAAGGACGGCGTGACCGCGACCGACCTTGTGCTGACGGTCACCGAAATGCTCCGCAAGAAAGGCGTCGTCGGCAAGTTCGTCGAGTTCTACGGCCAGGGCCTCGACACGATCTCGCTGGAAGACAAGGCGACCATCGCGAATATGTCGCCCGAATTCGGCTCCACCTGCGCCTGGTTCCCGGTCGATGCCGATACCCTGCGCTACATGACCGCCACGGGCCGCGATCCGGAGCGCATTGCGCTGGTCGAAGCCTATTGCAAGGCGCAAGGCCTGTTCCGTGACACCGACACGCCGGACCCGGAGTTCACGGACACGCTGAGCCTGGATCTGGGCACGGTCGAACCCTCGATTGCCGGGCCGAAGCGCCCGCAAGACCGCATCGCGGTGTCGAAAGCCGCCGCCGGTTTTGCCGAGACCCTCTCAAAAGAGTACGGCAAGGGCGCCGAAGCCGATAAGCGCGTGCCGGTGCCGGGCCGCAATTACACGCTCGGGCACGGCGATGTGGTGATCGCCGCGATCACCTCCTGCACCAACACCTCGAACCCCAGTGTCATGATCGGCGCCGGCCTCCTGGCCGAAAAAGCCGTCGCCAAGGGGCTGTCAACCAAGCCGTGGGTCAAGACGTCCCTGGCGCCGGGCAGTCAGGTGGTCACCGACTATCTTGCCAAGGCCGGCGTCCAGACCGCGCTTGATACGCTCGGCTTCAATCTGGTGGGCTATGGCTGCACCACCTGCATCGGCAATTCCGGCCCGCTTCCCGACGATATCAGCCAGGCGATCACCGAGGGCGATCTCGCCGTGGCCGCCGTTCTGTCGGGCAACCGGAACTTCGAGGGCCGGGTCAATCCGCTGACCCGGGCGAACTATCTGGCCTCGCCGCCGCTCGTCGTCGCCTATGCCCTGGCCGGGTCGATGAACGTCAATCTGGCCACGGATCCTCTGGGTCATGACGCCTCGGGCACGCCGGTCTATCTCAAGGACATCTGGCCGACCTCGCACGAAATCGCCGAAAGCATGCGCGCGTCCGTGACCTCCGACATGTTCCGCACCCGCTATGCCGATGTGTTCCGGGGCGATGAGGACTGGCGCAAGATCGAGGTCGCGGGCGGCCTCACCTATGGCTGGAACGCGGACTCCACCTATGTGCAGCACCCGCCCTATTTCCAGGACATGGCGCCCAAGCCCGCCGCCATCGAGGGGGTTGCCGGCGCACGCATCCTGGGTCTCTTCGCGGACTCCATCACGACCGACCACATCTCGCCGGCTGGATCGATCAAGAAGGACAGCCCCGCCGGCCGCTATCTCACCGATCACGGCGTCGATGTGCTGGACTTTAACTCCTACGGGTCGCGCCGGGGCAATCACGAGGTCATGATCCGGGGCACCTTCGCCAATATCCGTATCAAGAACGAGATGGTGCCAGGCGTCGAAGGCGGGGTGACGGTCCATCATCCCTCCGGCGAGCAAATGGCGATCTATGACGCGGCGATGAAATACATGGCCGAGGGCGTGCCGCTCGTGGTGGTCGCGGGCAAGGAGTATGGCTCAGGTTCATCGCGGGACTGGGCCGCCAAGGGCACACGTCTTCTGGGCGTGCGCGCGGTCATCGCCGAGAGCTTTGAGCGGATTCACCGCTCGAACCTGATCGGCATGGGCGTCCTGCCGCTCGAATTCATGGACGGCGCGACCCGCACGACCCTGAAGCTGACCGGCGCGGAGACCATCGATATTCTCGGCCTCGACGACAGTCTGAGCCCGCGCAAGACGCTCACCGCCCGTGTCCATTACGCGGACGGCACCGCGGCGGAAACCCCGGTGCGGGCGCGGATCGACACGCTCGACGAGCTGGAATACTTCCGGAACGGCGGCATTCTGCAATATGTGCTGCGCAATCTGAGCGCGGCATAACCAATACCCGGTCAAAGTGCCGGACCAGGGGGCAGGATCATCCATCCTGCCCCTTTTTTCATGGCGCGGCCCCGTCTGCTGCGGTACTCGAAACAAGCGTCTCAACGAGACGTGACTTTCGAATGGCCAACCCCGCTCCTATTCTTTGAAGATGACAACCCTGGATCCATCTCATCATCGGCTCGGCTTCAAAGGCGGCTTGCACATTGTCTGCGCCACCGCGTTCGGTCTTGCTTTGGCAACGGTGCCTTCAGCGGCGTCAGCCGGTGACACGCCGCAGAGCGTTCGCGCGCCCATCGTGGTCGAACAGTTCACCAGCCAAAGCTGTCCCAAATGCCCCCCCGCCGATGCGTTTCTCGTCGAACTGGCCGGTCATGACGACGTGATCGCCCTGAGCCTGCCGGTCGATATGTGGGATTTCATGGGCAGCAAGGATGAACTGGCCAAGCCCGAGCACACCAAACGTCACAAGGCCTACAACAAGCGCCTGCGGGGCCGCTCGGCCTTCACGCCGCAAGTGATCATCGACGGCACGGATTTCGAGGCCGGCAGTCGGCGTACCCGGATCACCGATATCATCGAGGACCACCGTATCAATCCGGGCTATGCGATTCCGGTCGATGCCACTGTGAATAACGGCATCATCCGTGCAGAGATCGGTCAGGGTCTGCCTGGCAGTGCACCGGCAACCGTCTATCTGTTCGCCTACCGCTCTCATTGGAACACCGAAATCAAGAGCGGCGCCAATAAGGGCCGGGCGATCGACTATGCGAATGTGGTGTTCGCTATTGAGGATCTTGGCACCTGGACCGGCGGCCCGCTGACCGTCAGCGCGCCGGTCCCTTCGGATGAGGACGGCCCGCCCGAGGGTCTCGCCCTGATCGTTCAAACCGATGGCCTTGGGCCGATTGTCGGCGCCGCCCAGATCGATCTTACCGCACCGGCCGCACGCCAGGACGCCATCTGACGATGTCGGCTTACTGGCCAGCCAAAGATCGGGTCAACGCGGATTGAAGCCGGCTTGCGAATTGCGCCGTGTCGGCAATGGACTCACCCTGTTGCACCCGCGCCAGATCGTAAAGCAGATGTGCCACCTCATCCACGGTGCCGTCTACCCCGCCTTCGGCGCGCGCCGCTAGGGATTTGATCAGATCATGCCCGGGATTGATCTCAAGCACGCGAGCCGAGGGAAGCTCCTGGCCCTGAAGTTTCAGGATCTTCTCGATATGCATGTCGAGACCGGTATCGTCCGCAACCAGACAAACCGCGCTTTCGGTGAGGCGGTCTGACTTGCGCACCGCCTTGACCTCTTCGCCCAAAGCCTGCTGGAACGCGGCAATCAACACCGCCAGCCCCTTCTCGCCGGCGCTATCGGCCTCCTCCTTGGGGTCCGATTGGAAATCGGCCGCGCCGCGGGTCACCGATTTGAACGGCTTGCCGTCATAACCCGACACGGCCGCGACCCAGAAGGCATCCACAGGGTCCGACAGCAGCAGCACCTCGATATCCCGCGACCGGTATCCTTCCAATTGAGGGCTGGACGCGACCGACGCCGGGCTTTCGCCGGTAATATAATAGATGGCCGTCTGATTGTCCTGAAGCCCCTCGACATAATCCTTCAGAGAGCGGACCGACTCGCCGGATTTCGTCGTTTTGAAGCGCGCCAGATCCAGGATCTGATCGCGCCGCTCGGCGTCTTCATAAAGACCCTCCTTCAGGACCGGACCGAAGGCGGACCAGAATGCCTCGAACCGCTCCGGCTCATGCGACGCGATCTTGGTCAATTCGGACAGCACGCGCTTGGTCACCGCGCTGCCGATGGTGCGCACCAGCGGATTGTTCTGAAGCATTTCACGGCTGATCGTGAGCGGAATATCGCTGGAATCGATCACGCCGCGCGCAAAACGCAGATAGGGCGGCAGGATCGGCGCGTCTCCGGTAATGAACACGCGGTTGACATAAAGCTTCACACGGCACTGGCGCTCCGGCTCGTAAAGATCGAGCGGCTTGTCGGTCGGAATGAACAACAGCACGGTGTATTCATGCCGGCCTTCTGCTCGGTAGTGAATCGTGTGCCAGGGGTCGTCAAAGCCCGGCGAGACATGATGATAAAACTCTTTGTACTGCTCGTCCGTGATATCGCTGCGCGCGCGGGTCCAGATCGCCGTGCCCTCATTGACGACCTCTTCACCATCCGCCGCGCCATCGGCCTCCGCGGTCTCGGTCTCGGCGTCTTTCCCGCCGGCTTTAAGCGAGATGGGGAACGAAATATGGTTCGAATAGCCCCGGATAATGCCGCGCACCGTCACCGGATCGAGATACTGGGCATCGTCTTCGCGGATCTGGAGGGTGATCGCCGTCCCCCGTGCCGACGGCAGATCGGCAAGATCAGCCGGCTTCACATCGAACGATCCCTGGCCATCGGATTCCCAGGCATGGGCCTCGTTGGAACCGGCCCGGGCGCTCACCACACGGACGAAATCCGACACCATAAAGCACGAATAGAACCCGACGCCGAACTTGCCGATCAGCGCTACCGCCTCGCCCTCTCCCGCGCCGGCCTTCTGGCTGTCCGCAAGCGCCGACGCAAAGGCATCGGTGCCGGATTTGGCGATGGTGCCGAGATTCTCGATCAACTCGTCCCGGGTCATGCCGATGCCGTTATCGGCAATGGTGAGGGTCCCGGCGTCCGCATCAAGCGTGATGCGAATGGCGAACTCTGGATCGTCGGCAATCAGCGCCGGCTCGGTGACCGCCCGATAGCGCAGCTTGTCGCAGGCATCGGAGGCATTGGAAATCAGCTCCCGGAGAAAAACCTCCTTCTCCGAATAGACCGAATGCACCATGAGATGAAGAAGGCGGGTGATCTCGGCCTGAAAATCGTGGCGCTCACCGGATTGCGACTCGGGCGTGCTCATGGATCACCTCTTTTTGCGTTTATGGGGCCGTCCCAGCGGCGCTGTCGCCCTGGCTCGTCACAAGATCGGCCAGTGGCTTGGCGAATTGATTGGCGGTATAGGGCGGCACCTTGAAGGCAAAGCGAGACGCCAGTTCATTGATCTCTTCGATCCGCACCGCCTGATCCTCCGCACCCGACGCATCGGCAATCAGCCAGTCGCCGTCGGCCGCCCGAATGAGGCGCGCCGTCACGGTGACGCCGTCGAACCCTTCAAGAACGACCGCCGGTGCGGTGTCCGGTACGGTCAGATCGCCGCGCGGGCGCACGTCGTCGATCGTCAGATCACCCAGAACGCCCGCCGCCGCATTCACCGCATAGGTGCTGGTTGGGGCCTGATCCGGCGCCAGCCCGGCAATGGTGAACGACGGCGCCGCCTCGTCGGCCCGCTCCAGACGATAGGTCCGCCCTTCGCCCGGCGCGATCACAGCTGTCTTGACCGCCTCGCGCGGCATCGCCAGATCCGGCGCGCGCAGCCAGCCGCCCATGTCCGTCTCAACCGCCAGACTGCCCGACGCCAGCCAGGTTTGATCCTCACCCGGACGACGCACATGAACGCGCGTCTGTCCGGCGATTGTCCCTGCCTGATCTTCGCTGCCGACAAGGAGTTCGGCCAGAACCGCGCCATCCGCCGTTGTCAGACGCACCAGCGTTCCATCGCCGCCATCCTGCGGCGCGCGCAAAGACAGGGCCTCATGCCAGTCAGGATTGGCGGTTTTGAGCGCCACGGTTTCAAGACTGCGCAGACCTTCCAGCACCCGGCGCACCGGCGCCAGCCGGGCCGGAAACCCGTCTTTGTCCGGAAGCACCCAATCGCCCGTTTCATTGACCTCAATCCGGATCGCCGCGTCCCGGGTGGTGATCTCGAGCCGCGCCGCCGTGGGCAGCACGGCACTCAGGTCCGGAAAGAGCGGCGCACGAACGATCTCCGGCGCCCGGCGCTCGGTCTCGGCTTCGACCGAAAAGAACGCCAGCACCGTCATGACGGCTGTGACCGCCGCCAGGATCACCAGCATTCGCGAGCGGGTATCGAGCGCTTTGAACGTGTCGATCATGTCCCCCTCCCTATGCCCGCGCGCCGGCGGCGGCCAGACCGGTCCGCGCGCGGCGGCGCTTGGCCCGCAACCACGCCAACCCGACCGCGAGACCGGTCACCAGAAGCGGCACAAACATGACATTGAAGAAGATCAGCCAGTTGCCCAGGGATTCGATCTCCGCGCGGAGCGACCGGCGCACCTCACGCAAGGAGCGGCGGGTCTCGATCATCTGTCCCCGGACACGATCCGCCAGCGCCTCCTCTTCAGGAGACAGGAACGCCCCGGCCGCCTGCTCGCCGCCCGTCTCGCGGCCCTGCAATTCGCGGAGCTGCGCCTCGGCGGCTTCCAATTCCATCTGGAGGGCCTGCTCGCGCTCCAGGAACTGACGCTCCGCCTTGCGCCGCAAATTGTCGACCACCGTAAACGGACGATCGCCGCTCGCGCGGGTCCGCAGCGAGATAAGATCGTTCGATCCCATCAGATTTTCGACCGCATTCAAGATGAAATGGGCGTTGTCCGCGGTGGGAACGGCGATGCGCTGACCGAACAGATTTTGTTCGGCAACCCAGAGCCGGTCATCGAAAATGTCCGAGTCGGCCATGACGATCACATTGATCGGACCGTCAGAAGCCGTCAGCCGGTCGCCCGCACGGGGCGCTGCATCCGCTGGCGCGTCGCCGGTTTCCGACGGGGCCGGCGGGCCATCCGGAAAGGCGGACGAGACCGGCCCGCTTATCCGGGCAGCCAGAACGTAATGCTCCGGTGTCGGCGCAAAGGTCGCGATCAGGTCGTCCGGCATGGGCTGGCCGGCCGCCCGCGCGCGGTCGATCAGCATGGATTGCGCGCTCGAGGTCAGCAGCGGCTGAAAACGGGTCTGCGCACCTTCCGCCTGCGACAGGGCGCCGGCCGTCGCAAGATTGAGCACTTCAAGGTCCGCCGTAACCAGATCATCCTGCGCGGCATGGGTATCGGTCAGCCCGAGCCAGATCGGATAGGACGCCTGAACCATGCGCCCGCCCAGCGGCGCGCTGACCACCTGCGCGGCGCCCATATCCGAGACGACTTTCGAGGCATCGTAGTTAACGCCCCAGGCGCCGAGCAGGCGCGCCAGATCCGACTGATCGACCGTACCCGGCACGGGCCGACCCATGGGCGCGCCCTGGCCGCTCACCTCCGAATACGGATCAAGAAACACGAGCGCCCGCCCGCCGGCCAGAACGAATTGATCGATGGCAAACAGCGCGGCCTCGGTCAACGGCTTGGGATGCGCGATCATCAGCACATCCACGCTGTCTGGCACGGCATCGAGATCCTGGTCCAGGATCTCGATCTCGAAGCGCTCGCGCAACTGCTCATAGACCAGGAACGGGCGCGCCTGACCCTGCATCGCGGCCTGAATGCCGCCGGGACCGGTCTCAAGCGGCAGGCTGCTGACGATCCCGAGCACGGGTTTCTTGGGCTCATTCAGCCGATGGATCATCTCGGTCAGGTCATATTCCAGGAACCGCGCGCGCTCTTGCGGAAAGAACGGCACGACCTCCCGCCCGTCGATGGCATTGGTGCCGACCAGACCGAAGAACAACAGGTCTCCGGTCTCGGTCTGGGCGCTGCGCAGGCCATGGGCGGTGGCGACATCCTCGGCGTCCGTGAACGGCTCGGGATCGATCACTTCCAGCTTGATCAGCCCGTTCGAGCGCGCCGCATATTCCTCCAGAAGATCGCGCACCCGGTCCGCATAAGTCCGGATCTGCGCGATATCGGCGCCGACGGTTTCCGAATAGAAAAATTGCAGCCGGATCGGCTCCTTCAGGGAGCGGATGGTGTTGAGCGTGCCCTGGCTCAAGGTGAACTGGCCGGTTTCGGTCAGATCGAGCCGGGCGCCGCGAAAGGTTGTGCCGGAGATGATATTCACCGCCAGGAACAGAACCACCAGCAGCCCGGCGACAAGGCCCGCATAGGCCCGCGCACTCAGATCGAAATTTTTGCGTGTCTGCGTCTCGCTCATGATCGTCATCCCGCCCGCTTGGTGTCGATGACAAGCATAGTCACCGTCAGCCAGACACCGATCAGGGATACAAAGAACACCAGATCGCGCAGATCGATGACACCTTCGGTGATGGACTCGAACCGTTCCAGGAAGCTGAACCCGGCCACGGCACTGACCAGGGCCTGAGGCGCCCAGCCGCTGAACGCGTCGAGCACTAACGGCAATCCGCTGACCGTGAACAGGAAGCACACGACCACGGATACCACGAACGCAATCACCTGATTGTTCGTGAACGCCGAAATACAGGACCCGATAGCGAGATAGCCGCCGGCCATCAGCAGGCTGCCGATATAGGAGGCGAGGATCACGCCATTATCCGGATCGCCCAGATAATTCACCGTGATCCAGATCGGCAGGGTTCCCGCCAGGGCGATCCCGGCGAACGCCCAGGCCGCCAAATATTTGCCGACCACGCTGGCCCAGATCGGAATCGGCAGCGTCAAGAGGACCTCGATGGTCCCGGCCTTCTGCTCTTCGGCCCACAAGCGCATGGAAATCGCGGGAATCAGAAACAGGTAGAGCCACGGATGGAACGCAAAAAAGCTTTCCAGATCCGCCTGACCGCGCTGATAAAACCCGCCGAGATAGAAGGTGAACGCGCCCATCGTGAACAGGAAAATCACGATGAACACATAAGCGAGCGGCGTCGCGAAATAGCCGCCCAGCTCGCGCTTGAAGATCGGCAGAACAGACTTCATGCCGCAGCCCCCCCGCTCGCCGTGCGAACCGCGGCATCGGGCGTGGTGATCGTCCGGAACACCTCGTCGAGCCGGCCTTGCTCGGCATAAAGACCTTTTACATCCCACGCCTTTTCGCGCGCCGCGCGGCTTACCGCATCGATCAGCCGCGTTTCCGGATCAGCCGGGAATACCGTCAGCCGGCAGAGCGTATCGCCGACACGCTGCTCCTCCACGGACGCAACACCCTCGAGCGCCTTGAGGGCCGCCACGACCGTGCCGGCATCGACCGAGCCGACCTCAAGGGTCACCGCGTTGTGGAAGCGCGAGCGCGCGACGAGATCGCCGGGCGTCCCGTCCGCGACCACGCGGCCCCGGTCGATGATCACCGCGCGCGAACACACGGCCTCGACCTCTTCCAGGATATGGGTGGAAATGATGATCGCCTTGTCGGCCGCCATGTCGGCGATCAGCCGGCGCACGGCGTGTTTTTGATTGGGGTCCAGACCATCGGTCGGCTCATCGAGGACGAGCACCGGCGGATTATGCAGGATCGCCTGGGCCAAACCCACGCGGCGCTTGAAGCCCTTCGACAGGGTTTCGATCGGCTGATCGAGCACGCCGTCGAGTTGGGTGCGCGCGACGGCGGTGCCAATGGCCGATTCGATGCCCGCCTTGCCGAGCCCTCGCACGTCCGCGATGAAGCGCAGGAACTGGCGCGGGGTCATGTCGCCATAGGCCGGCGCGCCTTCAGGCAGATACCCGATGCTGGCCTGCGCCGGGATCGTCGCCTCGACAAGATCGTGCCCGCAGATCCGCACCGTGCCGCCGTCGGGGCGTAAAAAACCGGTGATGACTTTCATGGTGGTGGACTTCCCGGCCCCGTTCGGGCCGAGAAAGCCGAGAACCTCGCCGCGCGCCACGGTCAGCGATATGCCATCGACCGCCGTGAACGGACCATAGCGTTTGACGAGGGAGTCGATCTCGATAAAGGCTTTGGCCATACCGCTCGCTTGCAGTTGTGGATCTGGAAACCGGTGTCTTGGATATGGGATGCCTCTGCAAACTTCAAGAGCAGCCCGCGCGGTCTCTGGCTGCCAGGTGACGGCGCAGCGATCCGGTCACACCCGCAGCATCAAACCGCCATCGGCATTGAGGCCATGCCCGGTGACGAACCCCGCGTCGTCGGAAGCCAGGAACAGCATGACCCGGGCCACGTCTTCCGGTTCGCCGAGCCGGCGCAGGGCCGCCTTCTTGGCCCAGATCCCGGCGATCTCGTCATGCTGGAAGGTTTCGTGGGTCATCCCGGTCCGGATCGCTCCGGGCAGGACATAGTTGGCGGTGATGCCGAATTTGCCCAGCTCCAGCGCGAGGGTGCGCGTGAACCCCGCAACCCCCGCCTTGGAAGCGCAATAGGCGCCGAGGCCGTAATCGGTTCCCTCGGCCATCACCGATGCGGTGTTGATGATCCGGCCCGCCGGCGAGGCGCGAAGCAGCGGGATCAGAGCCCGGCACAGCCGGAACGGTGCGCGCAGATTGACGCCCACCACGCGGTCCCAATCCGCATCCTCCATGGTTTCGGCCAGGATGGATTCGGCGATTCCGGCATTGTTCACCAGGATATCGAGACCGCCCAACTGGCTGCGCGCCGCCGAGGCCAGCCGTTCAGGCGCATCATCCGCCGTGACGTCCTGGTCCAGCGGAAGCACCCCATCGCGGGCGCTAAGCCCGGCCGATCCGGAGCGGTCCACCGCCAGCACCCGCGCGCCTTCGCGGGCGAACAGATCGGCCGCGGCGGCGCCGATCCCGGACCCGGCCCCGGTAATGAGGGCCCGGCGGCCGGCCAGACGTCCAAAGGTCGGGGTATCGGTCATGGGCGCGTTTCCTCCTGTTTCGGCTATCGCCAAGACTAGCCCACAACGTCAAACGGCGTCCGGTTGAGGTGCCGGACGCCGCTGGAACGATGCTCAATACGCCAAGGACGAAACTCTGAGGGTTGTTGGCTGCCCGAACCGGTTTATAGCGCCCCGGTTGGGGGCTGGGGGGCTGAGATTCAGAGCCGGAACGCATCCGCTTCATGGGGCAGCCAACGATCTCAATATCGAGGTGGTTTGGGGCGCGTCTTGGACTCAAAAAAGGTCTTGTTGTGACCGGCTGCCGCGTCAGGTGACATCGCCGTGAAGGGCGGAACCGCCGGCATTGGCCCCGGCGGCGGACCAGACAACGGACCAGACGGCGGACCCGGCGTCGCGAAACCGGTTCTTGCCAAGCCCGCGGGACTGGCCGATCATCGCCCGATGAGCGAGTTGCCGAACAGTGCGGCCCCGCCGGCACAGGTGTTTTTCCAGCGTCGCGAACTCGACGCGATCCTCTCCGTATATGGCTTCATGGTCGCCGCCGGCGAATGGCGGGACTATGCCATCGACGGCACCCGGGAGGCCGCGATCTTCTCGGTGTTTCGCCGCTCCAGCGAAATGCCGCTGTACCGCATCGAGAAACGCCCGAAACTCGCGCGCCGCCAAGGCGCCTATGCCGTGGTGTCGGCCACCGGTCATATTCTCAAGCGCGGCCATGATCTGCGCACCGTGCTCAGGGTCTTCGACCGCAAACGGCTATCGGTCGTCGCCGACTGACTCTCCTGCGTCCGGAGCGGCCTCGTCGGCCGACGGCGGCACGATGATGACGTCGCGTGGACCGGTATCCGCGCTGCCCGCGGGCGGCTCCAACGGCCCTTTGACGCCGCAAGCCCCCGCGAGAAGGCCCAGGCCCGCTGCCGTCGCCCAGGCCGTGTACCGCCGAACGCTCATGCGTGTCATCTGCACCCCCTTCCTGCCCTAGAGACCGAAGCGTGAGGGGAGCCGATTTCGCCCCGCCTGTCCACCCGTCGCCCCTTTCTTGCCAAGCCCGCGCGCCGGGCGATACCCTGGCGCCCGAACGCGAGGGGGAGGACCGGATCGATGATCGTCATTAATCATGTGAAGCTGGCCCGGGCGCTGCGCCAGGGCACGGTCAGCGAGACACAGCGCTTCACCTATTATGTCCTGGTCTTCCTGTTCATCAATCTGATGAATGTGAGTGTCCTGTCGGCCTGGCTCCGCCCAGACAGTGCCGTCAACGGCATCGACTACGCGGTCGACGCGGTCAACATGGCGATCTTTGCGATTGGAACGCTTCTGGCCTACCGCATACACCGGGCAGGCGACGGCAGGGACTTCATCGCCCGGTCGATCTGCATTTCGGTCCCCGTTGGCATACAGACGATCATTTTGATGATCATCGGCACCGCCGTCATCTCGGGCGCCGACCCGGCGGACGCCGACGGCCAGACCACGCTGTCGCGGGCGCTCCTGTCCATCGGTCTGTCGCTTTATTTCTACGGTCAGATCATCGCCGGGATCGCGACGGCGGCGCACATGAAACCAAAGCTTCAAGGTCAGGTTTAAGACCTGCGCACGATCACAACGATGCGAGCCGGCTGCGCCACTCGGCCGCCTGCGCGCGGACATTGTCCGGCGCCGTACCGCCGAAGCTCGTACGGCTGGCCACCGACGCTTCGACGCTCAGCACCGAGAAGACATCCCCGGTGATGCGCGGCTCGATGGCTTGGAGCGCCTCCAGCGCCAGCCCGTCGAGCCCGACGCCGGCTTTTTCCGCTTCGGCCACCGCCCGTCCCGTGATGTGGTGCGCTTCGCGGAACGGAATGTTCAGCACCCGCACCAGCCAGTCGGCGAAATCGGTGGCCGTGGAAAAACCAGCCGCCGCCGCGCCTTTCATGGCCTCCGGCACGATGACAAGCTCCGCCATCATCCCGGCCATGACATCAAGGCTCAAGGCATAGGCGTCGAGCGCATCGAACACCGCTTCCTTGTCTTCCTGCATGTCCTTGGAATAGGCCAGCGGCAGGCCCTTCATGACGATGAGCAGTGTCTGGAACGCGCCCGCGATGCGCCCCGTCTTGGCCCGCACCAGTTCCGCCGCGTCCGGATTGCGCTTTTGCGGCATGATCGAGGATCCGGTCGAATAGGTATCCGGCAGCGTGACGAAGCCGAATTGCGGGGTCGCCCAGATCACGATCTCCTCGGCGAGACGCGACAAATGCATCGCGCCGATGGACGCTGCCGCGAGCGTCTCCAGCGCGAAATCCCGGTCGGCCACCCCGTCGAGCGAATTGCGCGCAGGCGCCTCGAAACCGAGTGCGGCGGCCGTCATGGCGCGGTCGATGGGAAAGCTCGTGCCCGCAAGCGCCGCGCTGCCCAGCGGGCATTCGTTGAGCCGCCGGCGGGCATCGGCGAACCGGCCCCGGTCGCGGGCGATCATCTCCACATAGGCCAGACAATGGTGCCCGAAGGTCACCGGCTGGGCGGGCTGAAGATGCGTGAACCCCGGCATCACGGCGCCGGCATGGGCCTCCGCCAGATCCAGCAGAACCGCGATGAACCCGGCGAGCCGCGCGTCGGCGGCATCAAGCCAGTCGCGCACCCAGAGCCGGAAATCCGTCGCCACCTGATCGTTGCGGGAGCGCGCCGTGTGCAGCCGCCCCGCTGCCGGACCGATGATCTCGGCCAGCCGCGCCTCCACATTCATGTGGATGTCCTCCAGCGCCGCGCTCAGCGTCAGACCGCCGCTCTCGATCTCGCCGAGAATTTGGTCGAGCCCGCGCGCAATGGCCTCGGCATCCTCCGGCGTCACGATCCCCTGGCGGGCGAGCATCGCCACATGGGCCTTGGAGCCCGCGATATCCTGGGCATAAAGCCGCCGGTCCACATCGATGGATGCGTTGATGGTCTCCATCAACTCGGCCGGCTTGGCCGCGAACCGCCCGCCCCACATCCGGTTGCCCCCCGGTTGCCCGGCTTTGGGCGCGGGCGTGTTGATCTTGGTCACAGCGATCCCATCCTCTACTTATCAAAGCGCATAACCCCGGAGGTCCTCATGCGCATTCCCTTCGTCGTCCTGCTGATCGCGGCAGCCCTGGCCGGATTCGGCATCGTCATGGGCCTGACCGCCCTGGTGACGCCCGATGACGGCGCCGCCGGCGCCCTGCCGCCCGAGCATCTGGCGGATTATCGCACCGGCACCCTCGACAGCCTGGATTTCTCCTATGGCGGGATGACCGCGCCAGAGACCGTGTTCACCGATCCGCAAGGCGCCGAAACAACGCTGGCGATGTTCCAGGGCAAGACCGTGCTCGTCAATCTCTGGGCCACCTGGTGCGCCCCCTGCATCGAGGAGTTGCCGACCCTCGCCGCGCTCCAGACCGATCTGGGCGGTGCCTTGGGCGCCGACCGCTTCGAGGTCATAGCGATCAATGCCGAACGGGGCGACGGCTCCAAGGGCCGCGCCTTCCTCGACGACAACGGCCTTGATGCCCTCGCCTTTTATCACAACCCGACTTCGTCGGTGGTTCTGGATCTGGGGGCGCCGGGCCTGCCCGTGACCATCCTGTTCGGCCCCGACGGGCGCGAGATCGCCCGGGTGCTCGGCCCGGCCCACTGGAATGCGCCGGAAGTTCACGACTTCATCCGCGCGGCCATCGACCATGCCGAAACGGAGGCGCGCTCATGACGGACCATCGCCCCGGCTTCATCCGTCATTGGACGGAGATTTTGGCCCCCACGGTGCACCAGTATCCCGGGTCCCAGGAACAGCATGTTCAGACCGCCGATCTGAGCAGCGCGGCGGGCATGACCCGGGTCGGCGTCAATGTGGATGTCTTGGCGCCCGGACGGCGCACCGGCTGGCCCCATGCCGAAGGGCATGAGGAGGAATTCGTCTTTGTGTTGAAAGGGTTCCCCCAGGCCTGGATCGACGGCCATGTCTTTGATCTCAAACCCGGCGATTTCGTTGGGTTCCCGGCGGGTACGGGCATCGGCCACACGATTATCAACAACACGGATGATGACGTGCATCTGCTGGTGGGCGGAGAGCGTGATGTGTCCGGCGCCAGGATCCACTATCTGCACCACCCGGCCCGCAACGCCGAGATCGGTGCGCGCCATTGGCCGGATGCACCCGCCCATCCGCAAGGCCCCCATGACGGGCTGCCGGATGCGTTGCGCAACAAG
>CAZHDI010000077.1:14873-16220 GCA_964531285.1 uncultured Alphaproteobacteria bacterium
AAGCGAGCCGTTACCGGGTCGGGACCGGTTCCTCGCCGCGATAGTCGTAAAAGCCCCGGCCGGTCTTGCGCCCGAGCCAGCCGGCCTCGACATATTTCACAAGAAGCGGACACGGACGGTATTTGGAGTCCGCCAGCCCCTCATACAGCACCTGCATGATCGACAGGCAGGTATCGAGCCCGATGAAATCGGCGAGTTGAAGCGGTCCCATCGGATGATTGGCGCCGAGCCGCATGGCCGTATCGATCGCTTCGACCGTGCCGACGCCTTCATAAAGCGTGTAGACCGCCTCGTTGATCATCGGCAGCAGGATGCGGTTGACGATGAACGCCGGAAAATCCTCGGCATTGGCCGGGGTCTTTTCCAGCTTTTCGATCAGTGTACGGGCGGTCTGGAAGGTTTCTTCGCTGGTGGCAATCCCGCGGATGATCTCCACGAGCTTCATCATCGGCACCGGATTCATGAAATGCAGGCCGATGAACTGCTCGGGCCGGTCGGTCGCCGCCGCCAGACGGGTGATCGAAATCGACGAGGTGTTGCTGGCAATCAGCGCCTCAGCCTTCAGGACCGGGCACAGCGCGGTGAAGATCGAGCGCTTGATCTCTTCTTTTTCGGTCGCGGCCTCAATGACGAGATCGGCGTCCTTCATGTCGCCGATCTGGGCCGCCGTCTGGAGCCGGGACTGTGCCCCGTCCATATCCTTCTGGCTGATGATCCCGCGCCGCACCTGCCGGGCCATATTGCCCTCGATCGCGGTGCGCGCCTCATTCAACCGATCGGTGCTGATATCGTTGAGCAGCACCTCATACCCGCCGAGCGCACAGACATGGGCGATGCCGTTGCCCATCTGCCCCGCGCCGATCACACCGATTTTTTCTATCTTCATGGCAATCGCAATCGTTCTTGATGGCAGACGCGCCTGATCGTGCGGCGCTTATTCTTTCTGACCGGTTGCAGCGGCGAATCGCCGGACGGTTCAGCCAGCGCTTCGATATTAGACCAATGGGTCTCTTCTGCAATGCAGCAATTAAACGCCCTCAGGACGTGTCTCGAGAGGCCAACTTCACTAATGCCGGGCGTCGATCATGAAAAAGCCCGCACCGGCAGGCCGCAGCGGGCTGTCAATTCGATTTAGATCGGCCTGACCTAGAGACCGATTTTGGACAGTTCGGCTTCCAGTTCCGGGATGGCCTGGAACAGATCCGCGACCAGACCGTAATCGGCGACCTGGAAAATCGGCGCCTCTTCATCCTTGTTGATGGCGACGATCACCTTGCTGTCCTTCATGCCGGCGAGATGCTGGATCGCGCCGGAGATGCCGACGGCGATGTAGAGATCCGGCGCCAC
>CAZHDI010000078.1:0-16102 GCA_964531285.1 uncultured Alphaproteobacteria bacterium
GTGCGCGGGCTGGCCCGGTTGATCTCGTCGGCCATCAGGAGTAGGCAGAAGATCGGCCCCTTGATGAAGCGGAAGGCCCGTTTGCCGTCTTCGCCTTCTTCCAGAACCTCCGAGCCCAGAATATCGCCGGGCATCAGGTCCGGTGTGAATTGAACGCGTTTATCGTCAAGGCCCAGCACCCGCGCCATGGTCTCGACGAGCCGGGTCTTGGCGAGGCCCGGGACACCGACCAGCAGCGCGTGGCCGCCGGCCAGCACGGTGATGAGCGCCTGATCGATCACGGTTTCCTGGCCGAAAATGACGGTGGCGATCCCGTCACGGGCGGTCTGGATCTTGGCGCCCGCCGCCTCGATATCGGCGAGGAGCGCGGCAGGATCGGTGTCCGGCCCGGCGCTCGGGGTCTGGTCCGCGGCGGAGGAAGCGTCGGCGAGGGGCATGGCAGTGTCCCGTTGGCATGATGGGGCGCCGGCCGAGCCAGGGGGCGGTCGGCGCGGAAGCGGCGAATCTGACGTCTAAATAAGTTTAACAGATGACGGCGCACGGGCGGGATTGGGTCGGCGGTCCGGTTTGGGAGCGGCCGTGCAAAGTGATATCCCTGTCGCCAGCCGCGGGCTGGGGCCACACGGGCAAAGGCCAGGGAAGGAGACAGCCGATGAGCGATACCGGCGACAAAATCGACAAAGGCGATACAGGCGCGCGACCGGTGGTGCGGGGCATCGAGGATGCCGAAGCGGCCGCTCGGGCCGGTCTGCCCCCGGTGCATCTGTGGCATCCGCCGTTCCTGGGCCAGATCGATATGCGCATCCGGCGCGACGGGGTGTGGGAATATCAAGGCTCGCCCATCGAACGCGACGCCATGGTGCGGCTGTTTTCGACCATTCTGCGCCGGGAGCCCGATGGCAGCTATGTGCTTGTCACGCCGGTTGAAATGGTCGGCATCACGGTCGAGGACGCGCCCTTTGTCGCAGTCGCGGTCGATGTCGACGGTGTCGCCGCCGAACAGACCCTGACCTTCCGCACCAATGTCGGCGACACGGTCGTCGCCGATGCCGACAATCCGTTGCGGCTGGTGATCGATCCGGCAACCGGCGAACCGCGGCCTTATGTCCATGTTCGCGCGGGGCTTGAAGCGCTGTTGTCTCGCCCGGTCTATTACGAGCTGGCGGAGTTGGCCACCGATCACGAAATTGCCGGGGTGACCCATGTCGGTGTGTGGAGCGGCGGCACCTTTTTTCCCTTCGCGTCCTCGGAAGATTTGAGCCCGTGAGAGAAGACTTTCTGCGGTTGCTGGAGACCCGCCTCATTCCGCTGAGCGCGGAGGCCGATGTGGCCGCGCGCCCGCCCCATGCGACCGATTACGATCTCAATCCGCATCTGCCGCGCCCCCATCTGCCCGAGGATAAGGTCCGCCACGCGGCGGTTCTGGTGCCGATCGTCGATTACGGTGACCATTTGAGCCTATTGCTGACCCTGCGGGCGGCGCATCTGAAGGCTCATGCCGATCAGGTGGCGTTTCCCGGCGGCCGGCTGGAGCCGGGCGAGACCCATGTGGATGCCGCCTTGCGCGAGGCCTTTGAGGAAATCGGCCTGGAGGCCGGGTTCATCGATGTGCGCGGTCTCCTTGATCCCTATGAGACGGTCAGCGGCTTTCGGGTGATCCCCGTGGTGGCGCTGGTGCGGCCGGGCTTTTCCCTGATCATCGATCCGGGCGAGGTCGCCGAGGCGTTCGAGGTGCCGCTGGCCTTTCTGATGGACGGGGCGAATCACGAGATGCATGAGCGCGACTTTCGCGGCACGGCCCGGTCCTATTACGCCATTCCCTTCGACCGCCATTATATTTGGGGCGCCACGGCGGCCATGCTGGTCGCCTTTCACAGGAGGCTTTACAGCTCATGATTCGTGTTCTGCTCGTCCGGGTCTTGATCTTTCTGCTGCCCTTTGCTCTGTACGCGGTCTATGCCAAGCTCGTGCTGCGCCGGCGGGTGCTCGACATCGAGACATGGCGTGCCGCTCCCATGGTGACGCTGGTCGCCATCGGTTTTGCTCTTGTGGCGGCCAGTCTGTTTGCGCTCGCGCTGACATCCGGCTCCGATCCCGAAGGCCGATATGTGCCGGCCCATATGGAGGATGGAGAACTGGTTCCCGGGCGGATCGACTCCGATCCTGAGCCTCAGCCGGAGCGCCAGCCGGAACCATGAGGCGGTATACCCCATTCGCCTGAGCATGAGGCCAGGGTCATGACCGACACACCGTCATCTCAACAGCCGCTGGCGTCCGCCCGTTGGATCCGGGCGCATGCGACGAAAACCGTTATGGCCGCGCTGGAAGACGGTGAACCGGGGTCCGCGGCGCGCTTTGTCGGCGGGTGCGTGCGTAATGCGCTTCTGGGCGCGCCGGTCGATGACATCGATATCGCCACGGTGCTTGAGCCCCAAACGGTGATGGCGCGTCTGGAGGCCGCCGGATTGAAGGCGGTCCCGACCGGCCTTGATCATGGCACGGTCACCGGCATTGCAAACGGCAAGCCGTTTGAAATCACCACGCTGCGCCGCGATGTGGATACCGACGGGCGTCATGCGAGCGTGGCGTTCACGGATGACTGGGCCGAGGATGCGCGGCGGCGGGATTTTACCTTCAATGCTCTTTATGCCGATAGAGCCGGCGCGCTTTACGATCCGTTGGGGGGCTTGGCCGATCTTGACGCTGGGCGGGTGCGGTTCATCGGCGATGCCCGGGCGCGCATCCGGGAAGATTATTTGCGCATTCTGCGCTTTTTCCGGATGCATGCCTGGTATGGCCGGGCGGACCTCGACCCTGTCGGGCTTGAGGCCATTGCGGCTGAGCGAGAGGGCCTGACGGGTCTGTCGGGCGAGCGGGTGCACAAGGAACTTCTGCGGCTTTTGGAAGCGGATGATCCCGTGCCGTCGGTTGCGGCCATGGCCGATATCGGCGTGCTGACGATCGTGCTCAAAGAGGCCGGACCGCTGGCGCCGCTGGCCGCGCTCGTGGCCTTGGAACGCGCCTTGATGCTGCCCGCGGACGGGCTGCGCCGGCTGGCTGCCCTGCTTTATGGCTATTCGCGCATGCCTCCCGGGCTGGGGGACCGGCTGCGCCTGTCCAATGCCCAGCGCAAGACGCTCGCGGGCCGTCTGGGGGCGGATTGGGACGCGATTGCGGGGGCGGACAAGGCCGCGCTCAAGGTCCTGCTCTATCGCTGCGGAGTGGACCGGTCGGCCGATCTGGCGCTCATCGCGGCGGCGGTTACGGGACGCGATGCGGATCATGTGGCCGATGCGCTCGATGTCATGCGCACCTGGAGCGTGCCGGTGTTTCCGCTGACGGGCCGGGATGTGACCGGCGCCGGGGTCGAGAAGGGCCCGCGGGTGGGCCGGATCCTGGCGCGGCTGGAAGACGAGTGGATCGCGGGCGGCTTCAAGGCCGACCGGGCGGCGCTGGAAACCCGTCTCAAGGCGCTGGCTGGCGAGGGGTTTGGACAGGCCTGAGAGGCTATGGTAGAAAATGAGTGACTTTCTACCAGGAGTACGGCCATGGGCCTCAACATCAAAAATCCCGAAGCGCATGAACTGGCGCAGAAGCTTGCGGACATGACCGGCGAGAGCCTGACCGAAACGGTGATCCAGGCCCTGCGCGCGCGCCTCGCCGAGGAGGAAAAAAGGCGGGGTGTCGAAGAGCGGGTCGCGGAGATCAAAGCTCTCGTTGCCCAGATTCCGCCCGGTAGTTTTGGGGACTCGTCCTGCGACGATCTTTATGACGAAGATGGCCTGCCCAAGTGATCGTCGATGCCTCAGCCGTTATTGCCATCGTCAATCGGGAGCCCGAGCAAGATGCCTTCGCTGAGGCCATTGCCAGGGATGCCGAGCCTCGGATCTCCGCGGCAAACTGGCTTGAGGTCATGATTTGGCTGGCCCGCGCCACCGATACAAGGGTCCGCAAAAACGGCGAACTGGTCGTCGACAAGCTTGCCCTGACCATCGAGCCGGTATCGGTCGAGCAGGTGCGGCTGGCCCGGGAGGCTTACCGCACCTACGGCAAGGGCTCGGGCCATCGGGCGGGACTGAATTTCGGCGATTGTTTCGCCTACGCCCTGGCCAAGACCTTCGGTGAACCGATCCTGTTCAAGGGCGATAACTTCGCCAGGACCGATCTGAAACCGGCGCGCGTCTGATCCCAGGGCCAACCCGATCCGGGCACACTCTATCAGGGCCAGGCGACATCGGGCGGCAGCGACATCAGGATCGCTTCGGTATGACCGCCGGTCTTGATGCCGAACTGGGTCCCACGATCCCAGAGCAGGTTGAACTCCACATACCGGCCGCGCCGCATGCGTTGTTCCTCGCGTTCCTCATCGGTCCATGGCTCGTTCATCTGGCGCCGCGCAATGTCGGCATAGATGTCGAGGAAAGCCAGGCCGACCGCCTGGGTGAAGGCGAAATCCGCCTCCCAGTCGCCGTCCAGATGATCGTAGAAAATGCCGCCGATGCCGCGCGGCTCGTTACGGTGCTTCAGGAAGAAGTACTCGTCGCACCAGGCCTTGAAGCGCGCGTGATAGTCGTCGCCATGGGCATCGCAGCAAGCCTTCATGGCCTTATGGAAGTCCTTGGCGTTCTTGTGACTCTGTTTGCGCTGGCTGTTCAGCATCGGCGTCAGATCCGCCCCGCCGCCGAACCAGGCCTTGGTGGTCACGATATGGCGCGTGTTCATGTGGACCGTGGGCACACGCGGCGACCGCGGATGGATGACCAGCGACACCCCGCTCGCCCAAAAGCGCGGATCCTTGGCGGCCCCGTTCACCTGGCTGGCGAAATCCGGGCTGAAGCTGCCGTGCACGGTGGAGATATTCACCCCGGCCTTTTCGAAGACCCGGCCACGCATCACCGACATGGTGCCGCCGCCGCCACCGGCGCCGGATTCGCCGTCCGCGGCCGGGCGCTGCCATTTCTTGCGCTTGAATTTGCCCGGCGCCATATCGCCCCCGGCCATGGTGCCATCGAGTTCGGTCTCGATGCGTTCCATCTCCTTGCAGATGCGGTTGCGCAGCTCTTCGAACCACGCGCTCGCCCGCGCCTTGCGCTCCTCGACCAGGGCCTCCGGCGCGCCTGATTTTTTCGCGCGCCCCGTCGCGCGCCCCGTCGCGCGTCCCGTCGCGCGTCCGGCGGTTTTGGCCGCGGCCTTGGGTTTGGCGGCGGCCGCCGAGCGGGCGGTGCGGCGGGGGCGGGCGGCGGTATCGCTCATGGGCCAGGGTCCTTTTATGTCTGCGGGGCGGTGTCTTCCGGGATGGTCTCCAGGGTGTCGATGATGCCGGTTTGCCGCAAGGCCTCGCTGAGCGCAATGGCACCGGCCACCGCAACATTCAAGGAGCGCAGGCCGGCGCGCATGGGAATCCGTATCCGAGCATCGGCGGCGTCATGGATCTCTGGCGGCAGCCCCGCGCTCTCGCGCCCCAGCATCAGCGTGTCGGCGGCTGAGAAGGAGAACCGGTAGAGCGAGGTCTCCGCCTGCGTTGTCAGCGCCACAAGCCGTCCGCCCGCCATCCGGTGCGCCGCTTGGAAGCTGTCCCACCCGCTGTGGCGCGCGATCACGGCTTGCGGCAGATAGTCCATGCCGGCCCGGCGCAAGGCTTTTTGCGAGAACGGGAAGCCGCACGGCTCGATAATGTCCACACCGACGCCGAAACAGGCGGCGAGGCGCAGAATCGTGCCTGTATTCTGCGGAATGTCGGGTTGGTAAAGGGCAAGGCGCATGGGGATCCAGCGGCGTTTCGTGGCGGTGAAACCGTAGTCTTGCGGCAACCTGGCACTAGCTTAGGACATGCGCCGGCTTTATGGATATCGCGCCAGGGCGATCAGAGGCCGGTGCGCCGTTGCAGGCTCAGTGCCGGAAAATGACGGGTCGGCGCGGTAACATGATTGGCCCATAAGGGGCGATAGGGGTATGGTCCGGCCAGTTTGCGGGTCCGCCGGAACCGTAGCGATTGGTTTTCGACACAGAATGGCGAGGTTAGACGTGTCCTCGGTATCGGAAGAAACGCCTACACGGCGCGATTTTATTTATGTGGCCACGGCGGCCTTCGGCGCCATCGGTGCTGCTCACCTGGCCTGGCCGTTCATTGATCAGATGAACCCGTCGGCGGCGGTTCGGGCATTGGCGACGATCGATGTCGATCTGTCCGCGATCCCGGAAGGCCAGCAGGTCAAACTGCTCTGGCAAGGCAAGCCGGTCTTTGTGCGGCACCGGACGCAGGGTGAAATCTCCGCGGCGGTGGCTGACGACGATGCCTCCATGCCGGATCCGGCAAGCGATGAGACCCGGCACAAAGAGGGGCGTCCCGAATGGCTGGTGATGATCGGGATTTGCACCCATCTGGGCTGTGTGCCGCTCGGCGAGGCCGGCGATTTTTCGGGCTGGTTCTGCCCCTGCCACGGCTCCCACTACGACACCTCGGGGCGTATCCGCAAAGGTCCGGCACCGACCAACCTTGAGATCCCGCCTTACGTGTTTGAATCCGACACCTCGATCAAGATTGGGTAAGTTCCATGGCCCATGAATCCACATATGTCCCGGCTTCCGGCTTCACGCGCTGGCTTGATGACCGTCTGCCGATCATGCGCCTCATGCATGATTCCTTCGTGGACTTTCCGACCCCGAAGAACCAGAACTACTGGTACACGTTCGGCGGTATTCTGACGTTCTGCCTCGTCACGCAGATCGTCACCGGGATCGTCCTGGCGATGCACTATCAGGCCGATGTCGATCTCGCGTTTGCGAGCGTCGAAATGATCATGCGCGACGTGAATTATGGCTGGCTGATCCGCTATATTCACGCGGTCGGCGCCTCCATGTTCTTCCTCGCCGTTTATCTGCACATGCTCCGGGGCCTCTATTACGGGTCCTACAAAGCGCCGCGCGAGGTCCTGTGGATTCTCGGCGTGATCATCCTGCTGCTGATGATGGCCGCCGCGTTCATGGGCTATGTGCTGCCTTGGGGTCAGATGAGCTTCTGGGGTGCCACGGTGATTACGAACCTGTTCAGCGCGATCCCCTTTGTGGGCGAGTCGCTGGTGCAGTGGCTTTGGGGCGGGTACTCGGTCGATAATCCGACTCTGACCCGGTTCTTCTCGCTGCATTATCTGGTGCCGTTCATCATTTTCGGCGTGGTCGTGCTCCATGTCTGGGCCCTGCATGTGCCGGGGAACAACAACCCGACCGGCCTTGACGTGAAGTCCCCGCAGGACACCGTGCCCTTCCATCCGTACTACACGGTGAAGGACGCGTTCGCGCTTGTGGTCTTCATGCTGCTGTTCGGCTATTTCGTCTTCTATCAGCCGAACATTCTGGGCCACACGGACAACTACATCCCGGCCGATCCGCTGGTGACGCCCGCCAATATCGTTCCGGAATGGTATCTCCTGCCGTTTTACGCGATCCTGCGGGCGATCCCGGACAAGCTGGGCGGCGTCATCGCCATGTTCGCTTCGATCCTGGTGCTGATGGCGATCCCCTGGCTGGATACGTCCAAGGTGCGGTCGCTGCGCTACCGTCCGATCATGCGGCCGCTGTTCTTCCTGTTCATCCTGGTCTGTATCGGGCTCGGCTGGGCCGGGGCTCAGAGCGCCGATCTGCGGATCTTCCCGTACGGTTCCGACAAGACCTTTGTCGTGACCGAGGGCGCGGACGGCGGTGAAGTGCGCACGCAATACACATCGCCGGAGCAGAAGCAGGAGATCATCGCCGGGCTTGACGGTGCCGACTACGAGTCGGTGACCGTGCAGGCGGGTGCCTTCACGGTGGCCGAACTCTGTCTGGTTCTGACGATCCTGTATTTCGGTTATTTCCTGGTGGCGATGCCGCTTGTGGGATGGATCGAAACACCAAGACCGCGACCGGCGAGTATTTCCGAATCCGTGCTGGCCCATGGCAACAAGTCGGTGCCGGCAGATGCGGCCGCCGCGCCTGAGAAGGAGGTCTGACGTGACCGGAGGAACGATGGGAACGCGGATGTGGCGTGCCGGCCTGGCTGGTCTCGCCATGGCGGTGGCGGCCTTCGCTTTCACGCCCGTTCAGGCCGCTGGCGGTTCTGATGTCGAACTGCTCAAGCCTGAAGGCGGCTGGAGTTTCGAGGGGCCGCTCGGGCGGTATGACGAAGCGGCGCTTCAGAGAGGCTTCCAGGTCTATCAGCAGATCTGCGCGGGCTGTCATTCGATGAACCTGCTGAGCTACCGTAATCTCAGCCAGCCCGGCGGACCGGAGTTTCCGGTCGAGGTCATGGAAGAGATTGCGGCACAGGCGATGGTGCCTGCCGGTCCGGATGAGTTCGGCAACACGACCGACGAGTTCGGATTGCCGCTGACCCGGCCGGGACGCCCGGAAGACACGTTCGTTGCTCCGTATCCGAATGAGCAGGCGGCGCGGGCGGCGAATGGCGGTGCCTATCCGCCGGACATGTCGGTGATCGCAAAGGCCCGGTACGGTCTTCACAACTACATCTATTCGCTGCTTCAGGGCTATGAGGAGCCGCCCGAGGGCTTCGAGGTGATGCCGGGCCTTTACTACAACAAATTCATGTACGGCAATCAGATCGCCATGGCCCAGCCGCTTTATGACGACATGGTCGTTTATGAGGACGGCACCCCGGCGACGATCGAACAGATGTCGGCCGATGTGAGCCATTTCCTGGCCTGGGCTGCCGAGCCCAAGCTGGAACAGCGCAAGTCGCTGGGTTTGCAGGTGATGATCTATCTGACGATCTTTGCCGCGCTGCTCTATCTGTCCTACCGCCGGATCTGGCGCGACGTGGAGCACTGACCTCTTTCGGTCTCGAACCGACACAAAGGGCCGTCACCCAGGGGTGGCGGCCTTTTTTGTGACCGGCTGTCGCTGCCGTCCGGCGGCAGAACCGGGATCATTTGCATGGCTGCGCGCGGCCCTTTATCACGGTCGCCGAGAAGCAGTGCAGCGAGGCGAGGACGCGGTGACAGAGAAAACGGTTCTGGGTGTGATCGGCGGCAGCGGTCTTTACGACATGGATGCCGTGACCGATCAGCGGTGGGAGACGGTCAAATCGCCGTGGGGAACGCCGTCGGACGATCTGTTGTTCGGCGTGCTCGAGGGCGTCGACGTGGTGTTTCTGCCGCGGCACGGACGCGGCCATGCCCATGCCCCCAGCACGATCAACTACCGCGCCAATATCGACGCGCTCAAGCGGGTCGGGGTCACCGATATCCTGTCGGTCTCGGCCGTGGGATCGCTCGCCGAAGACCTGCCGCCCGGCACCTTCGTGATGGTCGATCAGTTCATCGACCGGACCTTTGCACGCGAGAAAAGCTTCTTTGGGGACGGTCTGGTGGCCCATGTGTCGATGGCGCATCCGGTGTGCACCCGCCTGATGGATACCGCTGCCGACGCCGCCGAAGCGCTCGGCATCCCAACCGCGCGCGGCGGTACCTATCTGGTGATGGAAGGCCCGCAGTTTTCCTCGCTGGCCGAGAGTCTGCTCTACCGGTCCTGGGGCTGCCGGGTCATTGGGATGACGAACATGCCCGAAGCCAAGCTTGCCCGGGAAGCCGAAATTCCTTACGCGACCGTGGCCATGGTCACCGATTATGACTGTTGGCATGAGGACCATGACAATGTGGACGTCGCGTCGGTCGTCCGTGTCCTGCATGACAATGCCGACAAGGCGCGCGCGCTTCTCAAGGCGATCGCTCCGAAACTCGGGCCTGACCGTACGCCCTCGCCCCTGGGCATCGAGACGGTGCTCGATACTGCCATTATCACGGCGCCGGAGGCCCGGGATCCGGCCCGGCTGGCCAAGCTCGATGCGGTGGCCGGTCGTGCGCTCGGCTTGACCATGGCCGCTCATCCCCGTTCCCGCTAAGAATGCCCGACAAGGACGAAAGACGCTCATGTTCGATTTGAAATCCGCGGTCCGGACGATTCCGGATTATCCCAAGCCCGGCATCATGTTCCGGGACATCACGACCTTGCTGGGCCATGGCCCGGCCTTTTCCGCCGCAATCGATATGCTGGTCGATCACCATAAGGGCACGCCGTTTCACCGGGTTGCCGGAATCGAGGCGCGCGGGTTCATCTTGGGCGGCGCGGTCGCGCACCGGCTCGGTCTCGGGTTTATCCCGGTACGCAAGAAGGGCAAGCTGCCCTGGTCCACCGTCTCGCACGAATATGAACTCGAATACGGTACCGATTGCGTCGAGGTGCATGAGGATTGCTGCGAGGCGGGCGAGCATGTCCTGCTGATCGACGATCTTCTGGCTACGGGCGGGACGGCCGAAGCGGCGATCAAACTCATCGAAAAGGTGGGCGGCGCGGTGACCGCCTGTAGTTTCGTGGTCGATCTGCCGGATTTGGGCGGACGTCAGCGCCTTGAGGCGCTCGGCAAACCCGTCCTGACCCTGATCGATTTCGAAGGCGATTGATGCAACCCTGAGGCCGGGAGGATCCCATGCGTGTCGACGGTGTGCCCTATCGGGCGATCTGGCCGGGCGAAGATGGTCATGCGGTCAAGATCATCGATCAGACCGTGTTGCCGCACCGGTTCGAGATCATGACGCTGACCAGTCCTGAGGCGGCGGCGACGGCCATCCGGGATATGCATGTGCGCGGCGCGCCGCTGATCGGCGCCACGGCGGCCTATGGTCTGGCGCTGGCGGCCCGGCGCGATCCGTCCGATGCGCACCTTGCGCAGATGCGCGACATGCTGGGCGCGACCCGTCCGACCGCGGTCAATCTCCACTGGGCACTCGATGTAATGATGGGCGTTTTGCAAGATCTGCCGGAGGCCGAGCGGGCCGATGCGGCCTATGCCCGGGCGGGCGTTCTGTGTGATGACGATGTCGAGATCTGCCGGAAGATCGGCGAACACGGTCTGCCGATCATTCGCGAGATCGCCGCCCGCAAGCCGGGCGAGCCGGTGAATATCCTGACCCATTGCAATGCCGGCTGGATCGCCACCGTGGATTGGGGGACCGCGCTGGCGCCCATCTATATGGCCCATGATGCGGGTATCCCCGTGCATGTCTGGGTCGATGAAACCCGGCCACGCAATCAGGGCGCGGCGCTCACCGCTTGGGAGTTGGGCAGCCACGGCGTCCCGCATACGGTCATTACGGATAATGCGGGCGGTCATGTGATGCGGCTGGGGCAGGTCGATATCTGTATCACCGGGACCGACCGGGTCGCGGCGTCTGGGGATGTGGCGAACAAGATCGGCACCTATCTCAAAGCGCTTGCGGCACGCGACAACGGCGTTCCGTTCTATGTCGCCTTGCCGCATACGACCATCGACTGGTCGATCCGGGACGGGATGGATATTCCCATTGAAATGCGGGACCCGGAGGAAGTCACCCATGTGCAGGGGCTCGACAGCGACGGGGCCTTGCGCAAGGTGCAGGTGTCGGCGCCCGCGAGTCCGGCAGCCAATCACGCCTTCGATGTGACGCCGGCGCGGCTGGTGACCGGTTTCATTACCGAGCGCGGCCTGGCGCCGGCCTCGGCCGAGGGGCTGGCGGGTCTTTATCCGGAGCAGGTCAGTGCCGCTTGAGCGCGATCTGCGCCTTTGTGTCATCGAGGCGGCCCAGGCGCTGACGCGCGAGCGGCTGTCGGCGGGCACATCGGGCAATGTGTCCGTGCGCCTCGATGCCGATGGCGCGATGCTCATTACACCGACGGGTGTCGCGCCCGATGCCTTGACAGCCGATATGATCGTGTGCGTGAACGCGGACGGGACCTGGGACGATAGGGACGGCACCGCATGGGCACCGTCGAGCGAACGGCTGTTCCATGGCGCGATTTATGCCGCCCGGCCGGACATTGGCGCCATCGTCCATTGCCATTCCGATTGCGCGACCGCGCTGGCCTGCACCGGGCGGGGCATTCCGGCATTCCATTATATGATCGCGGCGGCGGGCGGTCCGGATATCCGCTGTGCGCCCTATGCGACCTTCGGCACCGATGCGCTGGCGGACCACGCGGTCGCGGCTCTGGACGGGCGGCGGGCCTGCCTTCTGGCCCATCACGGTCAGATCGCGGCGGGCGCTACGCTGGATGACGCGCTGACGCTGGCGATTGAGGTGGAGGCGCTGGCGCGCCAATATGTCCATGTGCTGAGCATCGGCGGCGGGGCGCTCCTCGATGCCGAGGAAATGGCGCGGGTGCTCAAAAAATTCGAGACCTATGGCCAGCAACCCGAGACGCAGGCGCCGCGTCAGCGATAGCTTGCGAACAATTCCAATGTCCGAAGCCGCGCGGTGTGCGCACAGTCCGGATTGTAATCGGCGCGCCGGTCGGAATTGAATCCGTGTCCGGCGGGATAGACATAGACCGGAATATCCGGGTGCCGGGCTTTGATCGTTTCGATATCGGCCATGGGAATGGTCGCGTCGTGTTCGCCGAAATGCAGAATGATCGGGCAGCGCGGGCTCTCGTCCACGAAATCGATCACCAGCCGGCCGTAATAGCTCGCCGCGGCGGTGACGCCGTTGACCCGGCAGGCCGCGACCCAGGTGGCCGACCCGCCCCAGCAATAGCCGGTGACATAGACCGGGCCCTCGGTGCGCAGCATATCGGCGCAGGTCTGAAGATCCGCTGTCACCAGATCCCAATCCGCCTTGCCCGCCGCATCGCGGGCCTGGGCGATATCGTCGGGCGCGTAACCCGCCTGAAAGCCCGGCGCATGGCGATCGTAAAGGGACGGCGCGATCACGTCGTAGCCTTCCGCGGCAAAGCCGTCGCACAACTCCTTGATATGATCGGTGACGCCGAAAATTTCCTGGATCAGGATCAACCCGCCGCGCCGGACGATCTGAGACGGGACGTGGTAATAGGTTATCGCGGCGCCGTCGCGCGCCGTGAATGTGCGCATCTCGCCTTGAAGAGCCATCTGAACCTCCCTGCGGTTGCGTCAGGTGTTGAAGCGGAACAGCAGCACGTCGCCGTCCTTGACCTCGTATTCCTTGCCCTCAAGGCGCATTTTGCCGGCTTCCTTGGCGGGGTTTTCCCCGCCCAGATCGATATAGTCCGTAAACCCGATGGTCTCGGCACGGATAAAGCCGCGCTCGAAATCCGTATGGATCGCACCGGCCGCGCCCGGGGCCTTGGTCCCGGAGCGGATGGTCCAGGCACGTGCTTCCTTGGGGCCGGCGGTAAAATAGGTGATGAGGTCGAGAAGGCCGTAGCCGGCGCGGATCAGACGGTTGAGGCCCGGCTCCTCAAGGCCCAATTCGCTCAGATATTCAGTACGCTCCGCCTCATCGTCCAGCATGGCGAGTTCGGATTCGATCTTGGCCGAGATCACCACGGAGGCCGCGCCCTCGGCCTTGGCCCGCTCTTCAACGGTGCGCGAATAGGCGTTGCCCGTGGCGGCGGCGCCTTCGTCCACATTCGCCACGTAAAGAACTGGTTTGGAGGTGAGCAGGTTCAGCGCCTTCCAGGCCTTGGCGTCTTCGGCGTCGATCTCGGCGGCGCGTGCGGGTTTGCCGTCGCGTAACGGCACGAGCGCCTTTTCGATCAGTTCCAGGGTCGCCTTTGCCTCTTTGTCCTGACCCGACGCTTTTTTCTGAAGGGCCGGTACACGCTTTTCCAGGCTTTCAAGGTCGGCGAGCATCAGTTCGGTTTCGACCGTTTCGGCATCGGCCATGGGATCGATGCGCCCGGCGACATGGGTGATGTCGTCATCCTCGAAACAGCGCAGCACATAGGCGATGGCGTCAACCTCGCGGATATTGGCCAGGAACTGATTGCCGAGCCCTTCGCCTTGGGATGCGCCTTTGACGAGGCCAGCGATGTCCACAAAGGTCAGGCGGGCCGGAACGATATTGGCGGATTTGGCGATCCCCGCGATTTCATAGAGGCGCGGGTCGGGCACGGCCACATCGCCGACATTCGGCTCGATGGTGCAGAACGGATAATTCGCGGCCTGGGCCGCGGCGGTCTGGGTCAGCGCGTTGAAGAGGGTCGATTTGCCGACATTCGGCAGGCCAACGATCCCGCATTTGAAGCCCATGACGGTTTATCCCCTGTTTAAGAGTGATCGTCCGCCGGCGGACGGGATGGCGGTCCCGTCTCGTCGCGGTCGGATGGTTTGGGTTTCGCCGGTGGCGGGGGCGCGAGGCGCTGGGCGATCTCGGCGGCGAATTTCTGCGGGTCGGGACCCACCAGACACGGGGCCGCCCGGGCGATTTCATCGAGCAGGAGATCGACCCATTCGCTGCGTTCGGCCTTGGAAAAATCCCCAAGGACATGGCCCGACACACGGTCCTTCTGACCCGGATGGCCGATGCCGAGCCGGATGCGCCAGAAATCGGGGCCCAGATGCGCCGCGATGCTCTTGATACCGTTATGGCCGGCCGCGCCGCCGCCCTTCTTGGCACGGATTTTCCGGGCCGCCAGATCAAGCTCGTCATGGAAGACAAAGACGTCTTCCGGCTCGACCTTGAAAAAGCGTGCCGCCTCGCCGACGGCACGCCCGGAGTCGTTCATATAGGTTGTCGGCTTGAGGATCAGAACCTTGTGGCCATCCACGGTGCCGTCGCGGGTCAGGGCCTGAAAGCGGGCCCGCTCCGGTCCGAAACCATGGTCATTGGCGATGGCGTCGACCGCCATGAAGCCGATATTGTGCCGGTGGCCCGCATAACGCGGACCAGGATTACCCAGTCCGATCATCAGCTTCATGGCGCACCATGATGGTTGACAGGTCCGTTACCGACAATCCGCCGGCGGATCACGACCCGGCTTCGCTCCCGCCCTCGGCGGCTTCGCCGTCACCGTCTTCTTCATCGCCGCCGCCGACACCGCCGGATGGCGCTGCGATCGTGGCGATCGTGAAGTCGCGATCGGTGATCGTCGGGGTCACGCCCTTGGGCAGGGAGATGGCCGAAATGTGCACCGAGTCATTGATGTCGAGCCCGGACAAATCCGCTTCGAGCGCTTCGGGAATCGCGTCGGCCGGCACCCGCAACTCCACCTCGTGGCGCACGATGTTCAGCACACCGCCGCGCTTGAGGCCAGGGCTGGTTTCTTCATTGATGAAGTGGACCGCCACGGACACATCGACCGTCGCGTCCTTGGAGAGACGCAGAAAATCGATATGCACCGGCATGTCGGTCACGGGATGGAATTGCACATCGCGCGGAATGACCCGGGTCGTCTTGCCGTCCACATCGATCATGAACAGCGTAGACAGAAACCGGCCGCGGTTGAGCGTGCGCACGATCTGGGGTTTGTCGATCGCGATGGTCTCCGGTGCCTCGCTACCGCCATAGATCACCGCCGGCACCAGACCGGCGTTGCGTGTGGCGCGGGCGGCCCCCTTACCGACCCGTTCGCGAGGCTGTGCAGTCAGCGAAAGCGTTTCGCTCATGCCTCAGTCTCCTATGTAAGAAAGTTTGCCCGGCGTCCTCCAAGGGTGCACGTCCGGGAAGGCGTGGTCATAGCGCACGGGGCCGACGGCGGCAAGCGATCATCCTGCCGGGCCGCGGCGGGTCAGTCGAAGAGGCTGGAGACGGACTCTTCGTTGGCTGTCCGGCGGATGGCCTCGCCCATGAGCGGGGCGATGGGGAGCACCCGCACATTGTTGGCCCCGCGCACAGCCTCGGTCGGCTCGATGGAGTCCGTGATGACCAGGGAGGCGAGTTCGGAGGTGCGGACCCGGTCGACGGCTTTGCCCGAGAGCACACCGTGAGACACGTAGGCGCTGACTTCCACGGCGCCGCGTTCCTTGAGGGCGGCGGCGGGATTGCATAGGGTGCCTGCGGCCTCGACGATATCGTCGACCAGAACGCAGGTGCGCCCAGACACATCGCCGATGATGTTCATGACTTCCGACTCGCCGGCTTTCGCCCGGCGCTTCTCCACGATCGCCAGATCCGCGCCCAGGCGCTGGGCCAGATGGCGCGCCCGCACCACGCCGCCGACGTCCGGCGAGACGATCTGCAGGGTGTCCTCCCGGCCGCGATACTGGTCCCGGATATCTTTCTCGAACACCGGCGCTGCGAACAGATTGTCGGTCGGAATGTCGAAAAAGCCCTGGATCTTCCCGGCATGGAGATCGAGGGTCAACACGCGGTCG
>CAZHDI010000079.1:0-13815 GCA_964531285.1 uncultured Alphaproteobacteria bacterium
ACCGCGGCCTGACCGGGCGCGACGCCCTCCTCCGTCCCATCGAGCAGAACCTCGACCGCACCGTCGCTGTTCACCGACAGCGTGGCCGGCACGGGCGGACGCGTTGAGCGCACCCGCACCGCGACGGCCATGCCGTCCGGCGCCCCCTCGCCCAGCCAATTCACATCGCGCAGCCGGATCCGCTTGGTGAGCAGCGCCTCGCGGGGACCGACGATCACCCGGCGCGTCGGCGCATCGACACCGACCACGAACAGCGGATCACCCGTGGCCACGCCGAGACCGCGGCGCTGACCGACCGTGAAATGCACGATGCCGTCATGGCGCCCAAGCACCCGACCGTCCAGATGAACGATGTCACCCGGATCGGCCGCACCGGGGCGCAGGCGCTCGATCACCGAAGTGTATTTGCCGGTCGGCACAAAACAGATGTCTTGGCTGTCCGGTTTGTCGGCGACACTCAAACCGAGTTTCGACGCCAGCGCGCGGGTTTCCGATTTGGGCAACCCGCCCAGGGGAAAGCGCAGAAAGTCGAGTTGGTCGCGGGTCGTGGCGAACAGGAAATAGCTCTGGTCGCGGTCACCATCGACCGCGCTGTGCAATTCCGCGCCACCCGGGCCCATCTCACGGCGCACATAGTGGCCGGTGGCCAGCGCATCCGCCCCCAGATCGCGCGCGGTGTCCAGAAGATCGCGGAATTTCACCCGCTCATTACAGCGCACGCAGGGGATCGGCGTTTCGCCCGCCAGATAGGTCTCGGCGAAATCGTCCATGACGGCCTGTTTGAACCGTTGCTCGTAGTCGAGCACGTAATGGGGCATGTCGAGCGCGTCGGCCACTTTGCGCGCATCGTGGATGTCCTGCCCCGCACAGCAGGCGCCTTTGCGCCGGACGGCCTCGCCATGGTCGTAAAGCTGCAAGGTGATGCCGACGACATCGTAGCCTTGCGTTTTCAGGACCGCCGCCGTCACCGAGCTGTCAACGCCGCCGGACATGGCCACGACGATCCGGCACGCGCCCGGGTCCTTGTCGAAGCCGAGCGAGTTCAACGGGCCGCCGGGCGCGGCGCTATGGGACATCACTGTTGTCATAGCGCCGCAATATAAGGGCTCGGGCCCCAAATCCAAGCACCCCCGTCGCGGGCGGCAACGGCGGACACGGCAGGCCCAGCCGGCACGGCCGGTCGGACTGTTTGGTGCTCCGGATACGGATGAACCGCGGCGTTCAGGAATCTTCCCAAGTCGTAGCGGCCGGACAAAGGTTTTCTCGTTCGGCGTTAAGCCCATGCTTACCGGTCCGTTTAGGCGTTCCTTAAAGGCGCAAGGCTAGGCTTTGCGTGGGGTTAAGGCGTAACGGAGTGGCTTGAAATGGTGGCGGCGAGACAACGGGTGGGCTGTGTGATCGGTCCGGACGGCAGCCCACTGACAATTGCCGATCTACCGCCGGCGAACACAACCCGTTGGGTGATCCGGCGCAAGGCGCAGGTCGTGTCGGCCGTGCGCGGGGGCTTGCTCACGCTGGAAGAGGCCTGCGAGCGCTATGCGTTGACGGAAGAAGAGTTCAATGCCTGGCAGGAGGCGATCGACCGCCATGGTATGGCAGGGCTACGCACCACCCGCATTCAGCACTACCGCCAGCAGGACCTGCGCGGGTAAGCCGCCACGCATGAGCACCCGGAAAACGTGTAGAGGCCCGCACACGGCACACCGCCCATCCGCTATTTCCCTATCTGGCACGCCGGCTTTCGGGTAGTGTCCTGCCGTGATTTCGGGGGCTCCGGCCCCGGCCACGGCGCCGCGCCGCTTGGCCGGGCCTGTCATGGTTCCCGAGCCATCGGGGGCCGGCCGTCAACCGACCGCCCCTGTTTCGCGCGCAGCATGGGGGAAAAGCGATGTTCGATAGCGTGCTCAATACCATCCAGGACATCCTCTCGGATGTGTTTCTCACCCGCGACGTCCTGCGGGCCGTGATCGCCGTGGCGGTCGCCGTGATTGCCGGCATGACCTTAAAGGAACTCAAGCTCGGCAAGCTGGTGAACCAGACCCTGATCGCCCTCGGCGTGTTCGCGCTGCTTCTGGCGATCCGGAACCTGTTCAACTCCAGTTCCGATCTCGCCGGCTGGCTGAGCCGCTCGATCAACGGCCTTCTGAACACCAGCGTCGGCGTTCTCCTGGTCTATTTCCTGGCCTTCCTGATCGTGATCACGCTGACCTTCCTGCTCAAACAGGGCATCGACCGGAAGAAATAACCGGCCCGGTCACACCGCGCTCAAGCGGCCTGCGCCCATCCCGGCGCGGGCCGTTCCGGCCTACCAAGAATTCACGGCCCGGCGTTGCGCGGCGCCGCCTTCCTGCCCCAGTTGCCGGGCTTTCGTGTTAGAAACCGCGGCGTGAGATGAGTCGCGGAAGACGGAACTGAGTGCGTGCGGAGCCGGAGGCCATGAGCGCAACACGGACTGCCCTTTCGCCGTCAGCCGATGGGACCATGGCCGCCTGGCTGGACACCATCGCCGCTGCCCCGGCGATGCTGATTGCCCTGGTCGGCCTCGCCGTCACCCTGCTCTACGCTGTTCTGGCGGTCCGCCGCCTCAAGCGTCCCTGGGAACCCGCCATGGGGCGCAGTATCTCCCGTCCGGCGGGCCTGTCCGCGCCCACCTTGCGCTGGCTGCGCACCGGCAAGATCGACACCGCCTCCCTGACTGCGGCGATCCTGGCTCTGGCCGATAAGGGGGCGCTCGACGTCGAGATGGAACGCGACCATGTGCGCCTGCGCAAAACCGCCATGCCCGATCAGCCGCTGACCCGCGCCGAGCATATGTTCGCCGACGGCCTGCTGCGCCTTGCCAGCACCATTCTGCTCAACCGCAACGCCGCGCCGATGCTCCAGCGCGCCGCCGCCGCCCTTCAGGATGGCGTCGAGGCGGAATGGCGCGCCTATCAGGCCGGGCGGCTCAAGGGCCTGTTGATCCCCGCCATCGTCATCGCCTGGGCGGCCGTCCTGGGCGCGGCCCTGGCCTCGTCCGATCCGGTCTGGATGGCCCTGCGCGCGGCCCTGGCCGGCTGTGCGCTCATCGTGGCGCTCAAGATCGGCGGGCTGATCCTCGACAGCCTGCGCCGGCTGTGGTCGGAAAGCGCCTATCACCTGGGACGGGCTGCGTTCTACACCATCGCGCTCACCGCCACTTTCGGCACGTTGTGGATGCTGCTCACCTTCCAGGGCGGGCACCCGGATCTCGCGGCGGCCCTGTGCGGCGCCTTGACCCTCGCCATCCCGGCCCTGGTGCGCCAGTGGGCGATGCGCGGGCGCGGCGGTGCCGGTCCCCTGAAAGGCCGGATCGAAGCCTTGCGCCAACAGCTCATGAGCCGCGCCCAGGGCATCGACGCGATTGCCCTCTCCCCCGTGACCACGGCCCCCGTGACCATGGCCCCGGTGACCACGGCCCCGGCGACCGCCGGTCGGGCCTCCAATGTGACCGCGCTGGTTCCCACGAGCGACCGGCCGCTGACCAGCTGGCTCGCGGACGCCATCGCCCTGGATGCCATGCCGGCCCAAACCGGGCTCAAGGTCGGCCGGCTGGCCCTGGCCTTCGAAGATCCCGGCCGTCTTGGCGCCGTGCTCCGTCTTGCCTCCCCCGGCCCGCGCCGGGCCGCCTATGACGACACGTTGAGCCCGGCCCTGGCCTGACGGCGCCTGTGCCGCAGCGGCAGTCGGGAGACTGGACAAGCCCGGCCAAGATGTGTCGAGTGAAACTCATCCGGATCACGCCGGACCTCAACTGTGCACGCGGGGGGACAAAGCATGGATGCCGTTTGGCCGTCGATCGTGGCCTGGGCCGCAGCCCACCGGGCCGAACTCGCCGCCATCGCAATCGCGGCGCTGGCCACCCTGCCGTTTCTGGCGCTGCGCACGACATTGAGCCACCGCCGGCGCCGCGAAATCCGCGGCCTTGCCATCGCAGAAGCCGCCAAGCCCGCGCTGTTCGCGCTCCGCGCCGCGGCCGACAAGCGGGCGGCCACGGCCCATAAGGCGCTGTATGCCAATCAGAGCGTCATCACCATCGCCATGCTGCCGCTGGAGGACCGGATCGGCACGCGCATCGCCGACAATCCGGTCGCCAAGCTCGGCGCCGACATTGGCGCCTTGCTGGGGCGCAATTCCGGTCTCCAGATCACGCAGATCCGCTATCACCGGGACGCGGCGGCCGATGTCGGTACGGTGACCCCCATCGAAGCGGACCTGCTGCTGGAGGGCAGTGTCGAACTGGTCCAGGCCGGTCAGCGCCCCGCCGTGCGGGTGGCCATCCAGATGATCGAACGGGCGACCGGCGACCGGGTGTTCTCCGATGCCTTCGAGGCCGATCTGCGCCGTCTCGCCGCCATGGAAGACGAGATTTCGGAATCGATTGCCGGCAGTCTCGGCAGCACCATGAGCGCGGCGCCGCCGCTGCCCGGCACGCTCGATGCCGCGACGCAGTCCATGGCCGCCTGGGCGCTTGTCCAGCGCGCGGAGGAAGCCCTGCGCAGCGGGATCAGCCGTCAGCGGATGGATGAGTCGGTGCGCCTTTACGATCATGCCGCGCGGATCGATCCAGGCTATGCCGACGCCAAAGCGAGCCTCGTCAGCGCACTGTCCTTGCGGGTCCTGTTCCTGACCAGTCTCGACCGGCAGGAGGATCTGGCCCGCGCCCGGGCCGCGCTGGAGGCCGCGCGCATTGCCGGTCCCGAAACCCTGTACACCGCCATTGGCGCGGGTCTGTACGCGCTCGCCGGCGGCGATCCGGCGGGGGCCAAAGCCGCCTTCGCGCGGGCCGACGATCTCGTACCGGGGTTGCCGGCCGCGGCGATCTATGGCGCAACCGCCGCTCTTTACGCCGGGGAGCGCCCGGATATGAGCCCGGTGCGGACGATCCTGGACGAGACATCCGAGCAGGCCCTGCGCGCCCTGGCCCGGTATGCCCTGGGTCTCGATCTGATGCAGCGCGGCGACCATGACGCGGCCATCGCGGAAATGGGCGAGAGCGTCGCCGGCGTACGCGCCTTTCATATGGCCTGGCTTTTGGGCGGTATGGCGCGGGCGCTCACCGGCGATATCGAAAAGGCGCGCGGCGTGTTCGCTCAGGCCCGCCGGGTGATGGGTCCGGCCTCGGACGACACGGTGCGCCAATGGGTCGAGACCGTGGCGGCCACGCCGGAGCGGGCATCGGCATGGCGGGCCGCCTTCGCCAAGAGCTGGCGGTAAGCGGCCGGCTTCGCGCCGTCGTCCCCGGCGCGGGCGATGATCAGTCCCGGAAGTTCTTGTACTGAAGCGGCTGTTCCAACCCGAGGCCTTTGACGAACTGGATGACCTCCTGCAGGTCGTCGCGCTTCTTGCCGGTGACGCGCAACTCGTCGCCCTGGATCGCCACCTGCACCTTCATCTTGCTGCCCTTGACCTCTTTGACGATCCGCTTGGCGAGATCCTTGTCGATCCCCTGCTTGACCCGGACCGTTTGGCGCACCGATTGGCCGGCCGCCGGTTCGGGATCCTGGAAATCGAGAAACGCGGCATCCACCGAGCGCCGGGTGGCATGGCCCTTGAGCAATTCCTGGACCTGCTTGAGCTTCAGATCGTCCTCGGCATGGATGGTGATCACGCCCTCCTTATGCTCGAGCGTCGATGACGAGCCCTTGAAGTCATACCGGGTCTCGATCTCACGCAGCACGTTCTGCACCGCATTATCGACCTCGGCGAGATCGGTCTCGGAGACGATATCGAATGACGGCATGGCGTTTTCCTCCCGCTGTCCTTGCCCTCACCTCCTAGAGCAAATGCGCCGGGGCTGGCAAGCCGGGCGGTTTTTATCGGTTCCATGGAGCGGCCTTCAATCGGTTCGTCCTTTTTCTGTCCTAATCCGGCGAAGCACTTTATGGATAGAGTCCTGATGCGGACAAACCTTGGTCTGTGCGGGCGCTCGAATCATCCGCTATGAAATGATTCGGCAATCACCTGTCCCGGCGCGCATGATTAAGCTTTGTTAAGCATTGCCGCCTAATCTGCCCCAGGTTAACCATCAGTGAGGGACATGGGGATCTGAGTCTTTCAGACCCCTAAGAGGGTGCCGATGCGAGTCCTATTGATCGAAGACGACAGCGCCACCGCACAGAGCATCGAATTGATGCTGAAGTCGGACGGTTTCAATGTCTACACGACAGACCTCGGTGAAGAAGGGGTCGATCTGGGCAAAATCTACGACTACGACATCATCGTTCTTGATCTCAATCTTCCGGACATGAACGGGTTCGACGTGCTCAAGAGCCTGCGCGTGGCCAAGATCGGCACACCGATCTTGATCCTGTCCGGTCTGGTCGACATCGAGAACAAGGTGCGGGGCCTTGGCTTCGGCGCCGACGATTATATGACCAAGCCGTTCAACAAGGCCGAGCTGGTGGCGCGGATTCACGCGATTGTCCGGCGTTCCAAGGGCCATTCGCAGTCAGTGATCCAGACCGGCAAACTGACCGTCAATCTCGACACCAAGACGGTCGAGGTCGAGGGCAGCCGGGTGCATCTGACGGGCAAGGAATATCAGATGCTGGAGCTTCTGTCCTTGCGCAAGGGCACGACGCTCACCAAAGAAATGTTCCTCAACCATCTGTATGGCGGGATGGACGAGCCGGAACTCAAGATCATCGATGTGTTCATCTGTAAGCTGCGCAAGAAACTCAGCGCAGCCACCAGCGGCGAGCATTACATCGAAACGGTCTGGGGCCGCGGCTATGTGCTGCGCGACCCCATCGAGGAACAGGCGGCCTGACTTAAGGCCAGCCTGTTTCAGGGCCAGATCGTCTGAAGCACCTGAACGGTCCGGCCCGCTGGCCGGATCACGCCGCCCGGGCTTTCCGTCTTGGGCGGAACAGACCGCGCTCCCCCTCCACACGCTCTATAAGGGTTCCCGCCGGGCAGGCCTGCTCGGTGCCGCCCAAAACCAGAAAGCCGTCGGGTGCAAGCTGCCGGCTTAAACGGATCAGGACATCGCGGCGGACCGCCTCATCGAGATAGAGCAGAACGTTCCGGCAAAAGATCATGTCGAAAACCCCAAGCTCTTCGAAACTGTCCAGCAGATTGAGGCGGCGAAACACGACACCGGCGGCAACATCCGCATGGATCTGCCAGTGCGATCCGATCCGCCGGAAATGGCGCACGACCATGCGCACCGGCACGCCGCGCTGTATCTCGAAGGTGCTATAGACCCCCTTCCGGGCCCGCTCCAGCGCCTGGGCCGAAAGGTCCGTCGCCAGAATATTCACCGGGCGGCGGGCGGCCAGCGAGGCATCGCTCAGGAGCGCCATGCGCAGGGAATACGGTTCCTGGCCGGTCGATGCCCCGGCGCACCAGATCCGGATCGGCCGCCCGGGCGGGCGGACCGCATCGAACGCCGGCATCATCACCTCTTGAAACTGGCGAAACGGCACCCCGTCGCGGAAAAAGGAGGTTTCGTTGACCGTCATCGCCTCGGCCAGCCGGTCCATGAGCGCCGGGGAGGGAGCCGTGCGCAGACGGATCATCAGCGCGTCAATGCTGTCCAGGCCCAGGTCCCGCGCCAGGCGGGAAAGGCGGCTTTCCGCGAAATAAACCTTGTCCGGCTGGAGCCGCAGTCCGGCATGGGCCCGCAGCCAGCGATCGAGATCGGCCATATCGGCAGCGCCGATCACCGTCCGCCCTCGAACAGTGCCCGGATCCGGCGCCCCAGAGCGGTGGGCGTATCAATCGCACAGGCCAGGCCGGCTTCGACAACCGCGCCGGGCATACCCCACACCGCGCTCGATCCCCGGTCTTGAGCCACAACCGCGCCGCCCGCCGCAACGATCCGCCGCGCACCGGCACACCCGTCCTCGCCCAGCCCCGTCAGGAGCACCGCCATGCTGGCCGGCCCTGTCGCATGAGCCACCGTCCGGAACAGAATATCGGCAGACGGACGGCACACCGGCCCGCTGCGGGCCTGGCTGACCGCAAGAGCATAACCGGCCGGACCTTTGCGCACGCCCAAATGCCGTCCGCCCGGCGCCAGATAAATCCGCCCGGGGCGCATCGGCTCGCCGTGCGATGCTTCGCTCACCGGCGCCGGCAGATCCCGGCCCAAATGGGCGGCCAACATGCCTGTGAAGGTGCGTGGCATATGCTGGGCGACCAGGACGGATACGCACGGCATGCCTCCCGCCGTGATGGCCTTCAGGAAGGCCGCCAACGCCACGGGGCCGCCGGTGGAACTGCCGACCGCGATCAGCCGCGGCGCGTGGGTTGGAAAGGCACGGCACCCGCGCGCTGTCGGCGGAGCCGGACGGGTGATCCGGTCCGGGATCGTCACATCGGCGCGGACCGGCAATGGCGGCGCGGCATGGCCCCGGCGCACGCGCGCGCCGACGCCGAGCGCAAAGACTTTCGCCAGAAGGTCGGCGCGAAACCGATCGACCCCGCTCAATTCATGGGTCGATCCGGGTTTGGCGACATAATCCGCCGCCCCCGCAGCCATGGCGCGCAGCGTCGTGTCGGCATTGCGCTGTGTCAGTGCGGAGACCATCAGAACCTGGATGTCCTCGCCGGCGGCAAGAAGGTGCGGCAAGGCGGCAAGGCCGTCCATCACCGGCATTTCCACGTCCAGCAAGATGATTTCCGCTTTGGAGGCCTTGAGCCGCGCGACCGCCTGATCGCCCTGCGCACAGGCCGCGACCACGACGGCGCTCACACCGTCGTCGATCCAACTGCGCAACAGGCCGCGCACAACGGCCGAGTCCTCGACAATCATGACCCGCAACGGGTCGCCGGCCGCCGTCAGTGCCGCGGTCCCCATCGATGCTTTCCCCGCCACCGGCTTCAGAGCAGGCCGACCTCGGCAAGCTTGGCCGAGAGGATCTCCCGGTCGAACGGCTTCATGATGAATTCGTTCGCCCCCGCGTTGATCGCTTCGGTGATGCGGCTCACATCGTTTTCGGTCGTACAGAAAACCACAACGGGATCATCGCCGCTGCGTTCCTCGCGCAGCATACGGAGAAATTCGATACCGGTCATGACGGGCATGTTCCAGTCGAGCAAAATGGCATCGGGCATGGCCGAGCGGCAACTTTCCAGAGCCTGCTGGCCATCGGATGCTTCGCGGACGGAGAAATCGAGATCCTCCAGAATACGCCGTGCCACCTGGCGGATCACCCGGGAATCATCGACGATCAGGCACTCTTTCATCGGTCGGTCCTGTAACCGTTATTTGGGTCCTCACTCTGGCCGGTGAGGCGTCAACACCGGTTTAACAGGCCGCTCCGGTCACACGCGCCGGGGCCCCAGGCGCCGCCGGACGCCCTGCATCGCCCGGCGGCGGCCGGCACAACCCTTGGGCATCGAGCACCGGCATCAACTGGCCATCGAGCCATGCCAGCCCCGTGGAGACGGCACGCCAGCGCGCGTCGAGCCCCGGCGGATGGACGTCCCCCGGAACGGTCCCGCCATCGAACACGCCGCCCACCCCATCCACGAGCAACGCATGGGGGGCGGCCGGATCGTCAATGCTCACGGCGAGCCGTGCCGCATGGGGACCCGCCTCAAGGCCCAGCTGGTCATGAAGGTCGATGACCGTGACCACCCGGCCGCGCAGATTGACAATGCCGGACACTTGCGACGGCGCGCGGGGCACCGGTGTTACCGTCTTTAGGCGGAATACCTCACAGACATCCCAGACGGCCATCGCGAACCAATGGCAGCCAATGCGGACGGTCAGATAGCCGAGCGGTGCGTTCATGCTGCGACCCCGCGCCGTCTGACGGCGAGCCGGTCAACCGCAGCGCGGCCCGCAGTGTGAACCGCATCGCAATCGATCAGTTCGCAAATCTGCTCCCCGATCACTATCGATCCTCCCGGCTCCGTGGCCGTACTGTCCGGCAGATCCACTTCCACCGTATCGAGAACACGATCGACCGCGAGCCCGAACACCGCTTCCCCGTCCTCCAGCATCAAAGCCGTCAGCATCGCCGGCTGCCCGGGCCCGGGCCCGCTGGACAGGCCGATGAGCGGGACAATACTGCCGCGGTAGTGAACGGCCATAAGGCCATGGATCATTTCGATGTCCGCCGGGCTGAAGGCTTCGATCCGGCGAATATCATTAAGCGGCATCGCCTTGGGCGCGCCGCCGCCGGCTTCGACCAGAACCATCGGGACGGCTTGTCTGTCCGGATCCCGATTTTCCGGCAAAGCAGCGCCGGCCCAGCTCATCGGATCGGTGAGACGATCTTCCGACCTCAGCGCATGCGCAATTGCCGCGGGATCCACAATCACAATGACCGTACCATCGCCAAGGATCGTCTGACCGGAGCAGACCGGCTGGCCGCGCAGGAGCGGCGCGAGCGGTTTAAGGACGATATCCTCCGAGTCGATCACATCATCGACTACGAGACCGAAAAGATCGTTGCCGACCTTATGAACGATCACGAGAGCCTCGTCGGAAATAGGCGTCGGACGGTCCGCCGCACCGTCCCGGTCGGCGAGACAATCGGCAAGACCGATCAGCGGGACCAACCGATTGCGCAGATAGAGGAGGGCCGTGTCACCCACCCGTTCCAGGCGAACCGGTGTGTCCGGCGCCGTTCGGACAAGTTCCGTGACACTGATTTGCGGCACGGCGAACCGTTCGCCACCCACACGGACAATCAGCGCCGGCACAATGGTCAGTGTCAAAGGCAGCTTCAGCGTAAAGACGGTGCCTTTGCCCGGCTCGGAATGGACATCGATATCCCCGCCGATCGCTTCGATATTGGCGCGCACCACATCGAGACCAACCCCGCGCCCCGAGACGGTCGTCACCGCCGCCGCCGTCGAAAATCCTGGCATGAACAAGAAGCGGGTGACCTGAGCGTCCGTGAGATCATCGACACCAGCCGCGTCGGCAAGGCCCGTGCTCACCGCCCGCTTGCGAATGGCGGCCAGATCCAAACCGCGGCCGTCATCGCTGACGGTCACAACCATATGGCCGCCGCGATGTTCGGCATGAAGAGCAATCTGGCCGGTTTGCGGTTTGCCCGCCGTCCGCCGCGCGTCCTGTGTCTCAAGGCCATGATCGGCGGCATTACGCACCAGATGGGTGAGCGGGTCCCGAACCACATCGAGCACTTGCCGGTCGAGTTCGGTGTCCCCGCCGGTCATGGCCAGGCGGATCGGCTTGTCGAGGTCCCGGCTCAGATCCCGCACCATGCGGGGCAGCTTGCTCCATGCCATCGAGATCGGCTGCATCCGGGCCTTGAGCGCGACGCTTTGCAGTTCCGCCGCCACGCTGGACAGCCGTTGCAACGATGCCTTGACCGCCGGTTCCCCCGACAGCCGCAAAAGATCGTTAAGCTGATTGCGGGAAAGGACCAGTTCGCTGATCATCTCCATCAGGCTTTCCAGCACATCGACCCGCACACGGATGGTCGATGTGCCCGCCAAGCCGCCGGCAAGGTCAAGGACATCCGAAACCTCGGGTCCGGCCTCGCCGAATCGATCGGTCACGGCTGACTCAGCACCCCCGCCGGCACTCAGCGCCTCAAGCTGCGCGACAAGAACCGCATCGTCGCCCGGTGGCTCTTCCTTGTCGCGGCTCAAATGATCGACGATCATCTTGATCCGGTCGATGGCAGCCAAAACCGGCGTGATGGTGCCGGGGGTAACCGTCAGACCGCCGTCACGAAGGCGCCCCAGCACCGTCTCAGCGGCATGGGCCACCGTTTCAAGGCGCGGCAGGCCGATGAACCCGCATGTGCCTTTGACCGTGTGAATGTGACGGAAGACATTGGCGAGCGCGGCGCCGTCCTGCGGGTCGGATTCCAAACGCACAAGATCGGCGTCCACCGCATCCAGGGTCTCGGCGGCCTCGGCCACAAAATCGTCGAGGAGATCATCCATCGGCGGAGCATTCCAGCATGGCCGGACGCGGATGGGCGGCAGCGCGCGGCCCGGCGAAAGCGACAGCTTCCCAGGCCGGACTTAAGGCACCGTAAAACCGGCGGCACGGCTGGTCGGGTGAGCCCCGTGCGGGCCGGATTACGCCACCATCAGGTCGCGCGGCAGGACCGCCTCGAAGACCACCGTGTCCTCATCGGCCCGCGCTGACAGCGCCACATGGAGTGTGCCGGCCAGAAGCCCGGTCACATAAGGTTGGATCTCCCGGGCGTCGAGCCCGGCAATGTCCCCGGGCACATCGCCGCTCAGGAAGCGGGCGCTGTCCGGCAGCACCGCGCGCTCGCCCGACGCGATGACCGTGATCCGGTCGTCCCCCGATGCCTGCCCTTTGAGGGTGATGACGCCGCCGCGCGGCAGGGCTTCGGCGGCCAGCATGATCATATTGAGCATGAGCCGGACGGTATTCTTCGGGAACGGACCGTCAGCCGCCTGCCAGTCCACGGTGATCCGGCCGCCGTCGAACAGACCGCGCACGACCTGCTCCGCATACGCCAGATCGATGGTCTCGCCGGCCGAACCCGCCGCACCGAAGGCCAGGCGCGCAAATTGCAGTTTCGCGGAGGCCGTGCGCGCGCTTTGCTCCAACAGCGCCATGGCATGATCGCGCATTTCGGCGCTGTCATCATCGGCCAGAACTTCCAGTCCGTTGGCCATCGCGCCCACGGGCGAAATGAGATCATGACAGATCTTGGAGCACATCAGGGCGGCAATCTCGAGTTCGCGCATGGGACCTTTGGGCATTTTGCAGGGCGCGGCGCCGGCATAAGCGCGCCATCGGCCTTGAGTGAACAGACAAGACGCGAACGGTACGGATCGACCGCCGGAGTTCGCGAATCAGCACACGGTGCATCGTGACAACCTGGATACACAGTGATCCGGGAAAAGCGCAAGCGCGGCGGCGATGCGGCGTGCATCTCTGCCTTGACCTGCGGCGGGTCAGATGGTCTCGTGCCCGCATTCCTCCAGCAAAAAGGAAATGATCCGTGAACGCTTTGCCGCCGATCGACTCCGCGTCCGGCCCGCTTGAGCGGCCCGCCTTCGCCCAGCACCTGCGCACCGTCGCGATCGAGGCCGGCGCCGCGATCATGCCGTTCTTCCAGACCGGGGGCGATGTGCGCCAGAAGGACGATCAGTCGCCCGTGACCGACGCCGACGAAGCAGCGGAGCGGATCATTCTGGACCGGCTGCGCACGCTCACCCCCGACATTCCGGTGGTGGCCGAGGAAGAGGCCGCGGCCGGGCGGATCCCAACGGTGGGCACGCGGTTTTTCCTGGTCGACCCGCTGGATGGCACCAAGGAATTCATCAGCGGCCGGGGCGAGTTCACGGTGAATATCGCGCTCATTGAGGACGGCCTGCCGACCGCCGGCGTGGTCTTCGCGCCGGCCCTGAAGCGGCTGTTCCTCGGCTACGCGCCCGATCAGGCGTTCGAGGAAACCGTGGCACCCGACCCCGCGCTGGCCGATGCGCCCGGCAGCCTGAAGCCGATCACGGCGCGCCGCCCGCCCGCCGCCGGTCTGGTCGCGGTGGCCAGCCGGTCGCACCGGGCCGAGGAAACCGACCGCTATCTGGCGCAGTTCCAGGTCGCGGATTTCGTCAGTGCCGGCTCATCGCTGAAATTTTGTCTGGTCGCGGCGGGGGAGGCCGACATTTATCCGCGCCATGGCCGGACCATGGAATGGGACACCGCCGCCGGTCACGCCGTCCTGGCCGCCGCGGGCGGCACGGTCATGACCTTCGAAGGGGCGCCGTTGCGCTATGGCAAGACCGCAGACGGGTTTGCCAATCCGTTTTTTGTGGCCCGGGGCCGCAACGGCGGGTAATGGCGGCTGGGCTGGTGTTCAGGGCCAGTATTCAGGG
>CAZHDI010000079.1:13915-16011 GCA_964531285.1 uncultured Alphaproteobacteria bacterium
TTCAGGGCCAGTATTCAGGGGCGGTGGATATCGTCCCAGCCGTCCCGGCTGGATTTGAAGCTGAGCCACATGAGCCCGCCGCCAAGGGCAACGGTCACGACAATGCCCAGGATCAGGGCGATCCAGCCGTGGATCGTCATATCCACATCCTCCAGCCCGGTCCAGGCGGACCAGGCGAAGACGAGGCTGAGCGCGAGGAAGCCGAGCAGAACGGCGGCGAGCAATACGGTTTTCATAGCCAAGACATGGCGCACCGGACGCGCGGCGGCAAGCCAGCAGCGGCGGTCCTCCCATGGCTCCATGATCTGGTTGGAAAACTCAGCCTGTGAAACTCAGCCGGTAGGAAGGTGGCTGGCGCGCTCTCTAAACAGCCCCCCGGAGTTCAGAGACCGCGCCAGCCGTCCCGCCGGCGCGCATGCGGGCTGCGCCAAGGCGGTGAGTGTCGGTACCGTGAGTCGGCATCCCCCGCCCCCGTTATGCCGAGGTCTGCGGTGCCGCAATTGAGGCAAATTATGGGCAGGCGAGCGCACCGCCGTAAAGATCCAGGCGGTCACGTCGCGCCGTTTCCCTGCCGGCTGTAGGCTGGAAGTCACACCTTGGCGCCCGGATCGGAGCAAATCGGCAGCGGTACGGCTGATCCCGGTTGCACGACCTGAAAGGCGCGCACGTCCCATGGCGCGGGCGGCGCGTCCGAACGGCCCAGGATCAGCCACAGAAAATCCGGCTCGCTCATGCCGGCCCGGTCGGTGGCCGATGGCTGGGCCGGGCCCGCGGGGTGGGAATGGTAACAGCCGATGATCCGGTCGGGTCCGGGGCGCAGGGACCGGGTGACGGCGAATTGCAGCGGCAGATCGATGGCAAAACGGCGTTCCGGGTCGGGGCTGGCATTGGCGCTTTCGACCGCGCGCGCAACCCGCCAATCGGTGCCGTCCCGGCGGCCGATGAGCAAACCGCAGCATTCGGCGGGCGCCGCGCGGTCGGCATGGCCGATCAGGGCGGACCGGAGCGCGGACGGCAAGATCAGATGGGACCCCTCAGGGGATGGCGAGTTCACCGAGCACCTTGTGTTGCGCCAGATCGTAAAGCCAAAGGAACTCACCCGCCGCGCCCGGGCTTTGTCCGGCGTCCGACCAGCCCAGCCGTAGAACCAGAAGCGTGCCGTCGACATCCATGTCGAGCACCCGCGTGCCGGCCGGAAGGGGCAGCGTCTTGGCATCGAACGGCGCGATCGGTGCCACGGAAACCGCCCGCCCCGCGCTGCCGGCCGCCATGGCGGCGGTGCCGGCCTCGGGATCCTCGCGGCTCGATGTCCACCACAGCGCGACACCGAAGGCGATCAGGCCGACAATCAGCAACACGCCCATGCCGTGAACGGCGATCTGAAGCATGCGGAAGGACGCGGATGGGGCGGCGGCCATAAACGGGACCTCACACGGGACGAAGCTGATAGAAACGCCCGGACAATAGCGGATCGGACCCGATGAGACCATGAGCACCCTTGGCGACACCACCGATGACGGTCTTGATGACGACGCCGACGGGTTCGCTCCGGCGCGGGAAGCGCGTTTGCGGACCGGCGCCGTGCCCGATGACGCCGCGGGGGCGCGGCTGGACCGGGCGCTGGCCGTCCTGTTTCCCGATCTGTCCCGCTCGCGGCTCAAACAGCTGGTCCTGGAAGGCGCCGTCGAGGTCGATGGCGCGCCGGCTGCCGACCCGTCCCTTAAGATCAAAGCCGGCCAGACCATCACGCTCGCCGAACCGCCGCCCGCCCCCGCCGTGCCCCAGCCCCAAGCGATCCCGCTGGCCATTGTTTTCGAGGACGATCATCTGATCGTGGTGGACAAACCCGCCGGTATGGTTGTGCATCCCGCACCCGGATCGCCGGACGGCACCCTGGTCAACGCCCTTCTGCACCATTGCCGGGACAGCCTGTCGGGCATTGGCGGGGTGGAGCGGCCGGGGATCGTCCACCGGATCGACAAGGACACCAGCGGCATTCTGGTCGTTGCCAAATCGGATGCGGCCCATCAGGGGCTGAGCGCCCAATTCGCCGCCCACACCCTGGAACGCTCCTATTGGGCCTTGGTTCGCGGGGC
>CAZHDI010000080.1:0-15997 GCA_964531285.1 uncultured Alphaproteobacteria bacterium
GCACGGTGGTGGTCGAGGGGCAGGTGGTCGTCCGTCCCATGATGTAACTGGCGCTCAGCTACGACCACCGCGTCGTCGACGGCAAGGAAGCGGTGACCTTCCTGGTGCGGGTCAAGGAAACCCTTGAAGATCCCCAACGCGCGCTGCTCGGGCTGTAAGCGGCGCGGTCTTTCGCTCCGGCAGCCGGCGGGTTCGCGCCTGCCCTGCCGCCGGTAACAACCCATAACGGCACATCAAGCGATAACCGAACGAGGCGTTCTCATGGCTCAGTATGACGTGGTGGTGATCGGCGCGGGTCCGGGCGGATACAACTGCGTGATCCGCGCGTCCCAGCTTGGCCTCAAGGCCGCGATCGTGGAACGCCGCGAGACCAAGACCCTGGGCGGGACCTGCCTCAATGTCGGGTGTATTCCGTCCAAGGCTCTTCTGCATGCCTCGGAGCATTTCGAACATCTGGAACATCACATGCCCGACATGGGCATCGCCGTGAAGGGCGCCAGCGTCGAGGTGGACAAGCTGCTGGCCTTCAAGGACAAGGCGGTCGACGGCCTGACCAAGGGTGTCGAGTTCCTGATGAAAAAGAACAAGGTGGATGTGCATTACGGTCATGGCGCGATTGCCGGAGCCGGCAAGGTGCAGGTGACCAAGGACGACGGATCGGCCGAGACCCTGGATGCCAAAGCCATCGTCATCGCGACCGGATCGGAAGTGACACCGCTACCGGGCGTCGAGATCGACGAGGAGCGGGTGGTGTCGTCCACCGGAGCGATTGCGCTGCCGGCGATCCCGAAGAAGATGGTCGTGGTCGGCGGCGGCGTGATCGGCCTGGAACTGGGCTCGGTCTGGCGCCGCCTGGGCGCTGAGGTGACCGTGGTCGAATTCCTGGACCGCATCACGCCGGAAATGGACTCGGAAGTCTCCAAGCAGTTCCAGCGCATCCTGGCCAAGCAGGGCATGGTCTTCAAGCTCGGCACCAAGGTGACTGGCGTGGAGCACATGAAAACCAAACTCAAAGTGACCATCGAGCCGGCCAAAGGCGGCGAGGCGGATACGCTGGATGCCGATGTCGTGCTGGTCGCCATCGGACGCCGTCCGTATACGCAGGGCCTGGGCCTTGAGGCGGTCGGTCTGGCGGCGGATGAGCGCGGGCGGATCGCCGTTGACGGTCATTATAAGACTGGTGCGGACGGCATTTATGCCATTGGCGATGTGATTGCCGGGCCGATGCTGGCCCATAAGGCCGAAGACGAGGCCGTCGCGGTCGCCGAGATCATCGCCGGCAAGCCGGGACATGTGAATTACGACGCCATTCCGTCGGTCATCTACACCTTCCCGGAAGTGGCCAGCGTCGGCGCGACGGAAGACAAGCTGAAGGCGGACGGTGTGGCCTATAAGGCCGGCAAGTTTCCGTTCCTGGCCAACAGCCGGGCCAAGACCAATGATCTGACCGACGGGTTCGTCAAGGTGCTCGCCGATGCCAAGACTGACAAGGTTCTGGGCGTGCATATCGTCGGGCCCAATGCCGGGGATCTCATCGCCGAAGCCGTGCTGGCCATGGAATTCGGTGCGTCGGCGGAGGATATCGCGCGCACCTGCCATGCCCACCCGACGCTCACCGAAGCGGTCCGTCAGGCGGCCATGGCCGTGGACGGCTGGACCATGCAGGCGTGATCGGCGGGCGGGCCCTTCCTTAGAGCGATGTGATTGTGCACGGCGTATCGATGCGCTGGCCGCCATACTCCTGATAGCGCAGGATCAACCCCGCTCCGCCGGTGAAGATCATCTCGACAATGAAATGGTCCGAATAGTAGCCGCCGGGCGGGATGGCCTGGAGGAACAGGCTGTCGCCGGTCAGCGTATAAACACCGGTCGCGGTGATCAGGCCGCCCTGCCAATAGGTGGTGACATTGCCGTCCCGGATCACCCCCGTGATGTCCGGATTGGCGCCGGGCCCCCAGGTCAGGCCGAAGCTGTTGTAAATCTCATAAGCCAGTTCCAACCGGCCCGGTTGTCCGAGCACGGTGCAGTCCGCGCGCAAGGTGCCTTGGGCCTGCGCCCGGGCCGGCGCAGTGCCGGCAACAAGGAGAATGGCCATGAGCGCGGCAACGTAAAGTATACGGATCATGGATCAGGTTACCTGTGTTGAACGGTGGATCCCTACGATGTGCCGCCCGGGCTTGGTGGGCCTTCGCTTTCGAGCCGTTTGCTCAGTGCGGTGCACGCCCGCCGCATCTCACCGGCATGGGCGCCAATCCGCTGGTAGATCTCGCGCGCCTTGGCCTCGTCATAGATATGCGCGGTCTCATTCCGGTCTTGCAGCATGTCAAGCCATGGCTGTTCATGGTCGATCCAGCCCAGCGCATAAGCCCGCTTAAGCGTTTGGCGCGGCGATCCGGCCCGTTCGCCTTCGCGGTCCAACGCTTTCTTCAAGGATTTCCAAGCCAGCTCGAAGCTGAACTCAAAGCGCTGGATGGTCCCGTCAACGACGAGACTGTCGGCCATTGGAACTGAGAGGGCTTCCTCGAGTCTGGTCAGTGCGCGATCCCAATTGGCCAGGGACCGCTCAACCCGGGTGTCGGTCATAAACAGTGATCCCTTCATTCAGGACGTGGGTCCGCAGGCCATCATCGGCTGTGTCGAGGCGCGTGACATCGAATTCCAGCAGGGTCGGAAGTGCCTCGATCCGGTCCAGAAGGTCGAACCAGTCCCGGATGTCACCGCCATGCGCATCGATCGCCAGATCGATGTCGGACCGGTCGGCATGATCGCCCCGCGCCCGTGACCCAAACAACACCGCGCGGTTGACGCAGCGGCTCCTGGCCATTGCGGTCCTCAGGGCATCGATGAGGGCGGGCGAAAGACCGCTGCCCTGCAAATCGGATTGTCTCTTTCTCATGCGTGACATTTTAGCCCGTTCGCGTGCGCCCTTCACCCCCTGACGGTTTGTCCTATACTTTAGGCGATGAAATCGAAGGCTGAGAGGAGAGTGCCGCCATGACCGTCCCCGCCTGTCTGAAGGGTAAGCTGCGTATTCCCGTCATCGGGGCGCCGCTGTTCATCGTGTCCGGTCCGGAACTGGTGATCGCGCAATGCAAGGCCGGGATCGTCGGCTCGTTCCCGGCGCTCAATGCCCGCCCGGCTGAGATGCTCGAGGAATGGATCATCCGGATCAAGATGGAACTGCTGGAGTATCAGCGTGAGAACCCCGATGCCGTCGTCGCGCCCTTTGCGGTCAACCAGATCTGCCACGGCTCCAACGACCGGCTTCAACACGATGTGGATGTCTGCGTGAAGCACGAAGTGCCGATCGTCATCACCAGCCTGCGCGCGCCCACGGAGGTGATCGAGAAGATCCACAGCTATGGCGGGATCATTCTTCATGACGTGATCAATATGCGCCATGCCCGCAAGGCGATCTCAGAGGGTGCCGACGGGATCATCACCGTGTGCGCCGGTGCCGGGGGACATGCCGGAACGCTGTCGCCTTTCGCGCTGGTGCCGGAACTGCGCGCCGAATTCGACGGACCGATCGCCCTGTCCGGGTCGATCTCGTCGGGCGGATCGGTGCTGGCCGCCCAGGCCATGGGCGCGGATTTCGCCTATTGCGGCACGCGCTTCATTGCCACGCGGGAAGCCAATGCCGATCCGGGCTACAAGCAGATGATCGTGGACAGCGCGGCCGATGAGGTCGTGTATACGAATCTGTTTACCGGCGTACACGGAAATTATCTGTCGCGTTCGGTCGTGGGGGCTGGTCTCGATCCCAACGATTTACCGGAATCCGATCCTTCCAAAATGAATTTCGGGTCCGGCGGCAATCAGAAATCCAAGGCGTGGCGGGATATCTGGGGCGCGGGCCAGGGGGTCGGCACCATTGAGGACGCGCCCAGCGTGCGCGAGGTGGTGGACCGGATGGTTGCCGAATATGACGCGGCCCGGGCCAAGCTCGGTGCGAGTGCGGGCGAATCCGTGGGCCGTTAGCAGGCTGTTGAAAAACCCGCCATGCCGGCAAGATGACGAGGTCCAGGTTCAGATCCATCCGAATACGTCGTTCCCGCGAAAGCGGGACTCCAGGGCTGCAAGGTGTTGAACCTGACAGGAAAATCGAAATCGTTGCCCCTGGATGCCGGATTTGCGCTGCGCTTGTCCGGCATGACGAGTCTGGCGGACGTCGACTTTGTCAACAGGCCTTAGGGCGTGGGGTTTGGTGTCAATTCTTGGGGCCCTCGTCCGTTCCTGCCTTATCCCCAAGCGGATGGGCCTTGTCATAGACGCTGAGCAGGGCCTCGGCGTCGATCTCGGTGTAGACCTGGGTCGAGGCGAGGCTTGCATGGCCCAACAGTTCCTGGATTGACCGCAGATCACCGCCCGCGCCGAGCAGATGGGTCGCAAAGGCGTGGCGCAGGGCATGGGGCGTGGCGCTGTCGGGCAGACCCAGGGCGCCGCGTGCCTTGGCCACGGTCCGCTGAACCGTGCGGGCATCGAGCGGGCCGCCGCGGATGCCGACAAACAGCGCATCCTGCGTATCGAGATAATGGGGCACGACATCGAGATAGTCCGAGATCGCGGTGCGCACGACGGGTAGAAGCGGGACGATCCGCTCCTTGCTGCCTTTGCCCATGATCCGCATGGCATCCCACAGGGCCCAGGCTTCCGCATCGGTCTCCAGCGTGCCCGTTGGGGCCATGCCGCGCGTGATCGAGAGCGCTTCGGCGATGCGCAAGCCGGTCCCGTAAATCAGGGTCAGGATCGCCGCGTCCCGGGCGCCGACCCAGGCCCGCGGATCAAGCGCTTCGGCCATGTCGATGAGATTTAGGGCGCCCGGCGCGCTGACCGGGCGGGGCAGGCTGCGGGGCTGTTTGGGGCCGCGCACCGCCTCAAGGGGTGCGCCGTCAAGCCCGTGCACTTTCTTCAGGAAGCGGAACAAGGCGCGCACGCCCGACAGGGTTCGCGCCGTGCTGCGGTTATCGCGCCCTTCCCGGCGTAGGGCCGATAGAAAGGCGCGGATATCGGTGATGCGCAGGCCGCCCAGATCCTGAAGCCCAGGCTCGGCCCCCAGATGGAGCGCGAGAAAGCCGATGAAATCCCGCCCGTCCCGCGCATAGGCTTTGAGCGTGTGCGGACTGACCCGGCGCTCGCCCTCAAGATAGGCGAGCCAGTCCCGATAGGCCGCGACCAGATCGGCGCGCGCGGCCATCGCCGGGGCAGCGGCGTCCCGGGCCATGATCGGCTCCCAGCCCGGACTTATAGGGACGGGGCGCCCGGAGCGGGGCCGTCGAGAATGGTCTGGCCGGTCTTTTTCCAGTCGGCCAGGAACTGCTCCAGCCCCTTGTCCGTCAGCGGATGTTTCACAAGGCCGCGCAGCACCGACGGCGGCACCGTGGCGACATCGGCGCCCATCTTGGCGACATCGCGCACATGGAGGCCATGGCGGATCGAAGCGGCGAGGATCTCGGTCTGGATGGCGTCGTACTGGTCGTAGATCTGGCGGATATCGCCGATCAATTCCAGGCCGTCATAGCCCAGATCGTCGATCCGGCCGATAAAGGGCGAAATGAAGGTCGCGCCGGCCTTGGCGGCGAGCAGCGCCTGATTGGCCGAGAAACACAAGGTGACATTGGTTTTGATGCCGTCATCGGTGAGCGCGCGGCAGGCCTTGAGGCCGTCCCAGGTCAGCGGCAGCTTGATGACGATATTGCCGGCGATCTTGGCCAGATGCCGGCCTTCGCGCAGCATGGTCTCGGTGTCGGTACCGGTCACCTCGGCGCTGACCGGGCCGGGCACGGCGGCGCAGATCTCTTCCAAAAGATCGGTGAAGCCGCGCCCCGACTTGGCCACGAGCGAGGGATTGGTGGTCACGCCATCCACGAGGCCGGTGCTGGCGATATCCTTGATTTCCGCGACCTCGGCGGTGTCGAGGAAGAATTTCATGGCGCGCTCTCCTGGTTCGGGTCGGTCTCGACAAAGGGGATCGGTATCCTTAGCACCTCACGCCTCGATTCGCCGACCCTGGAGTTTGCCGCCGCGCCGATGCTGTCATGACCGAGAGCCTGTTTCCAGAAGACCCCCCGCCGACGGTCCAGGTGCTGCTGCCGCTGCCCCTGGCGGGCCCCTATGACTATTTGGTGCCCGAGGGGGCGGCCCTGCCGGCGCGGGGCACGCATGTGACCGTTCCCCTGGGCCCGCGGGTGATGCGCGGCGTGGTCTGGGGGCCGGGCGCGGCGGACGTGGATGCCGCCAGGCTCAAGCCCCTCGAGACGATCCTCGCTGACGCGCCGGCGCTCCCCGATCAGCTTTGCGATTTTGTGGACTGGGTGGCGGCCTATACGGTTCAGCCGCCCGGATCGGTCCTGGCGCTCGCCTTGCGCTCCACGGCCGCGCTGGAGCCGCCCCGGATAAAGACCCTGGTGCGCCGGTCGGCCGGGGAACCGGATCGGATGACCCCGGCGCGTCAGCGGGTGCTGGCCGTGGCGGCGGATGGGCAGGCGCGGGCGCCGGGCGATCTCGCGGGCGAGGCGGGCGTGGGCGCGTCCGTGGTCAAGGGGCTTGTGGCGCAAGGCGCGTTGGAGACCGTCGAGATGCGGGAGGACCCGCCCTTCGAGGTGCCTGACCCTGCGCGGCCCGGCAAGGTGCTCTCGCCGATGCAGGACGAGGCCGCGCAGGCGTTGCGTTCGGTGGTGCAAGAGGGGGCCTTCGCCCCGGTACTGCTCGACGGGGTCACGGGGTCGGGCAAGACGGAAGTCTATTTCGAGGCCGTGGCCGAGGCGCTCGCGGCGGGGCGTCAGGTGCTGATCCTGTTGCCGGAAATCGCCCTCACGGTGCAGTTTCTCGATCGCTTCGCGGTCCGGTTCGGCTGCCGTCCGGCGGGCTGGCATTCGGATCTGGGCTCGAAAGCACGTCGGCGCACCTGGCGCGCGGTGGCCAATGGCGAGGCGCGGGTCGTGGTCGGCGCGCGCTCGGCGCTGTTTCTTCCCTATACGGATCTGGGGCTCATCATCGTCGATGAAGAGCATGAAAGCGCGTTCAAGCAGGAAGAAGGCGTGATCTATCATGCCCGCGACATGGCCGTGGTGCGCGCCCGTCTGGCGGGCTGCCCGGTGGTGCTGGCCTCAGCCACGCCGTCCCTGGAAACATTGACCAATGCAGAGTCCGGACGATATGCGGCGGTGTCTCTGCCGGTGCGCGCCGGCACCGCCGTCATGCCGCGTGTCGAGGCCATCGATTTGCGTCAGGCGCCGCCGCCGGGGCGCGACCGCTGGCTGTCGCCGGTGCTCGTTCAGGCGGTCACCGAGACCTTGGAGCGCCAGGAGCAGGCGTTGTTGTTCCTCAACCGGCGGGGCTATGCGCCGCTGGTAATCTGCCGGGCCTGCGGGCACCGGATGACCGCGCCGGATACCGAATCCTGGCTCGTGGAACATCGGTATGCCAACCGTCTGGTGTGTCATCAGACCGGCTATTCGATCCCGCGCCCCAAGCTGTGTCCGGCGTGCGGCGAGGAGGACACCTTGCAGTCCTGCGGTCCGGGCGTGGAGCGCGTGGCGGAAGAAGCCCAGGCGCTGTTTCCCGATGCGCGCACGGCGATCATGTCGAGCGATGCGATCCAAAGTCCCTCCCAGGCGCAAGGTTTGATCGATGCGATGCAGACCGGCGCCATCGATCTGTTGATCGGAACACAGATGGTCGCCAAAGGGCATAATTTCCCGATGCTGACGCTTGTGGGCGTGGTGGATGCCGATCTGGGGCTCAATGGCGGGGATCTGCGCGCGGCGGAGCGGACCTATCAACTTTTGCATCAGGTGTCGGGCCGGGCCGGGCGGGCCGAGCGGCCGGGACGGGTCCTGCTCCAGACCTATCAGCCGGAGCATCCGGTCATGCAGGCGCTGGTGGCGGGCGACCGGGATGCCTTCATCGCGGCGGAAAGTGCCGGCCGGGCCCAGGCGGCGATGCCGCCATTCGGACGGCTGGCGGCCCTGATCCTCACCTCGCCCGATAATCAGGCGCTTCATGATTTGGGGCGGGCGCTGGCTCAGGCGGCGCCGCGCGGGCAGGGGGTCGAGGTGCTCGGCCCGGCCATGGCCCCGATCGCGCTTCTGCGCGGGCGCCACCGCATGCGGTTTCTTGTGAAGGCGGGGCGCGACGTGGATCTTCAAGTGTTTCTGCGGACCTGGCTGGCGCGCGTTAAAGTCCCCGGCAAGGTGCGCCTCGCGGTCGATGTGGACCCGTACAGTTTCCTGTAGGCCGCCCGGCTTGGCCGGTGGGGAAACTGCGCCTACCATGCCCCCAAGCGCCGGAGGATGAACCGGCGGACCACACAAGCGGCAGCGCCGGAATAAGGCGACCGCGCCGAGGGAGGGAATGATGATCAGCAACACCCAGTGGATTGCCGCCGGATGTGCGGCGCTCATGATGGCGGCGGGCGGCGTGACCAGTGCGGCCGCCGGGCAACCGGCAGCGGCGGTCGATACCGCACGGATCATCGGGGCAGATGCCGAGCCGGGCAATTGGATGGCCCATGGCCGGACCTATTCGGAACAGCGGTTCTCGCCGCTCGATACGATCAACACCGATACGGTGGGCGATCTGGGTCTGGCCTGGCATGTGGATCTCAACACACGGCGCGGGGTCGAGGCGACGCCGCTCATCGTCGATGGGGTCATGTATGTGACCGGTCCCTGGGGCGTTGCCTGGGCGCTCGATGCCAAGACGGGCGAGGAACTCTGGTTCCACGACCCGCAGGTGGACAAGGCCTGGGGCCAGAAGGGCTGCTGCGACACGGTGAACCGGGGCGCGGCGGTCTATGACGGCTCGGTCTTCCTGGCCAGCTTCGACGGCTATCTGTGGTCGCTCGATGCCAAGACCGGCGCGGTCAACTGGAAGGTCAACACCATCGACCGCACCAAGTCCTACACCATCACCGGCGCGCCGCGCGTGGTGGACGGCAAGGTGTTCATCGGCAATGGCGGTGCTGAATATGGCGTGCGCGGCTATTTCTCCGCCTACGACACAAAGACCGGCGACATGCTGTGGCGCTTCTATACGGTGCCCAATGCGCCGGATCGGCCACAAGAGGGCGCCCATCTGGAGGCCGCGCTCGATACCTGGGACCCGGACGGCGCATGGACGGTCTCGGGCGGCGGCGGCACGGTTTGGGATTCGTACGCCTATGATCCTGAGTTGGGCCTTCTTTATGTCGGCGTCGGCAACGGCTCACCCTGGTCGCGCGATGTCCGCTCCCCGGCGGGCGGCGACAATCTCTATCTGTCCTCGATCCTGGCCGTAAATGCCGAGACGGGCGAGTTGGTTTGGCATTACCAGACAACGCCTGCGGACAATTGGGATTACACGGCCACGCAGCACATGATCCTGGCCGAGCTTGAGATCGACGGCACGATGCGCGACGTGATCATGCAGGCGCCCAAGAACGGGTTCTTCTATGTGCTTGACCGTCAGACCGGCGAACTTCTGAAAGCCGATCCTTACGTGCCGGTCAATTGGGCGTCCCATGTGGACCTGACCACGGGGCGGCCCGTGGAGACCGGCGCCGGGGTCTATACGGACGCGCCAGCCCTGGTGTTTCCAGGCCCGATCGGCGGGCATAACTGGCATCCGATGGCCTATTCTCAGCGCACGAACCTTGTCTATATCCCCGCGCTTGAAGTGCCGGCGCTGTTCGAGGCGGCGCCCGAGGGCCAGGAACGCCGCGAGGGCTGGTGGAATACCGGGACGGTGAGCGGCAACACCAATGATGTGCCGCCGGAACTGGTCAAGGGCCGCGTGTTGGCCTGGGATCCGGTCAAGGCCGAAGAGGTCTGGCGGTATGAGCATTGGGGGCCGTGGAACGGCGGTCTTCTGGCCACGGCGGGGGGGCTTGTGTTCCAGGGCGGCGGCGACGGGCTGTTGCGGGCGTTCAAGGACGACACCGGTGAGATCCTGTGGACCGCGCCGGGGCAGACCGGCATCATCGCACCGCCGGTCACCTATGAGATCGATGGCGAACAGTATCTCAGTGTTGCGGTGGGCTGGGGCGGTGTGGCTGCGCTGGTCTATGGCCGGGGCGTGCGCCAGGAGGCCAATTCCCATCTGGGCCGTGTGCTGACCTTCAAGCTCGGGGCGGATGGGACACTGCCGCCCAAGCCGGGCGCGGCCGAGATCCCCGCACCACCGGCTCCGATCGGCACGGATGAGGATATTCGCGCGGGTCTTGGTCTTTACAATGATTATTGTGCCGCCTGTCACGGTGTCGGCGCGGTCGGCGGCGGGGTCATTCCGGATCTGCGGCACTCCACGCCCGAGGTGCACGGCCTTTGGACCGAGATCGTCCTTGAGGGCATGCTCGCGGCGAATGGCATGGCAAGTTTCGCGGACTGGCTGACGCCCGAGGATCTGGAGAACATTCGCGCCTATGTCATCCACCGGGCCCATGAAGGCGATATTCCGGATGGCTCGGCGCTGCCGGTGCCGGCGGACGCACCGTCCACAGAGGAAAACTGATATGACATTGAAACGGCGCCTGATAGCGGGTGGCTTGGGCCTTGGGCTGCTCGCGGGGGCCTTCGCCATGGCGGCGCCGGTCTGGGCTGTCGAGCCGGACCCGGCCATTGCCTGCTCGTTCTGCGACATGTGGAACGGGGACCGGGCGCCGTTTCAGGTCTTCGGCAATACCTATTATGTCGGGACCGGCGGTCTTGGCGCGGTTCTGATCGCGTCGGACGAGGGGCATATCCTGCTCGACGGGGCCTTGCCGCAATCGGCGCCGATAATCGATGCCAATATCCGCGCGCTCGGCTTCAAGACCGAGGATGTGGTCTATATCGCCAATTCCCATGCGCATTTCGATCATGCCGGCGGCATCAACGCGCTCCAGACGGTCAGCGGCGCCGCGGTCCTGGCCAGTCCCCATGGGGCGCAGACCCTCGCGACGGGCGATCTGCTCGGCGATGATCCGCAGGCGGCCTTTCCGGCTCACTTCCGTCAGTTTCCGGCCGTCGCCAACACGCAGGCGGTGGCGGATGGCGAATCGGTCCGTGTCGGCCCCGTGACCTTGACCGCCCATCACACGCCGGGCCATACGCCGGGCAGCACCGCCTGGACCTGGGAATCCTGCGAAGGCGAGCGCTGCGTGAGCATGGCCTATGCCGACAGTCTGAACGCGGTTTCGGCGCCCGGTTTTCTGTTCACCGGATCGGACGGCGCACCGAGCCGCGAGGCGGCCTTCCGGGCGTCCATCGAGACGGTGCGGGATCTGCCGTGCGATATTCTGCTTGCGCCCCATCCGGAGTTCACGGACCTGGCTCAGCAGCTCGCCGCAAGGGAGGCCGGTGCGTCGGGCAATCCGTTCATCGATCCCACGGCCTGCGGGCGCTATGCCGATGCCGCCCTTGAGCGGCTTGAGGCCCGGCTTGCCGAAGAGCAGGATTAATCCGCCGGCGCCATCGGGTTGGCGATTGTCTCGACCAGACCGGGTTCGCGCCCGCCATAGGTGATCTGCGAGCCCGTGAGCACCAGGGACCGGTCCTGATCGGTCAGGGCCACATTGGTGATGAGCGGCTGGCTCCAGGCGATCCGGTGCCCGATCGTGCCGTCCGGCGCGATGATCAGGAGCCGCCCCGTGCCGTAGACCGCGAGATAAAGATTGCCGGCGGCATCGCGCTCCAGCCCGTCGGGTCCGGGCAGCGGATAACGGTCGATGGGCACGAGGCCCGCATCGCTCAGATCGATGAAAACCGCCGGTGCGCCGATCCGGCCTGCGTCCGTGACGGGGAAGCGCAGCACCCGCCCGCCGAGATGCTCCGAGACCAGAACCTCCTGGCGAAGGGCGTCAAAATAGACGCCGTTGGCATAATCGAGTCCCTCGGCAAGCCGGGTGATGCGGCCCTCGGCGGACAGATACATCAAGGCGCCCTGGCCCTTGGCGCCGACCCTGAAGTCTCCGGCGGCCGAAAAATAGACCCCGCCCCGATCATCGGCGCTGGCGTCGTTGGGGTTGATGAAGATCCGGTTTTCGGTGTCGCGGGTCAGGGGCGAGCCGGCCGGCGTGCCGTCGGCATCGATGATCACCACCTGATTGGGCCCATGGCACAAGAGGGCATAGCCCGGCCCATAAGGCGCGATGCTGGTCGGCAGACAATCGTCCTGCTCGAACAGGGTCGTGTGCGCGCCGGTGTCCGGGTCCCAGGCGACGATCCGGTCCCGCCGCATTTCCGCGAACAGCACGCGGCCGTCCGCGATCAGCGGCGCTTCCGGATAGTACGCCTCGAGGCTTGCCGCGTGCGCGTCAGGCGTTGTCGGGAGCCAGCACAGGGCCGCGATCGCCGCGATCAGCCTCTTCGCCGTCAGAGGTTTCATCCCACACCCACCGCAAAGCGAACAAGGAGGCCGCCGACAGCGCGACCACGACGGCAAACAGGATCGTGATGGAGCGCGTCCCGATCCACGGCACCAGCACGAAGGTGGTCACCAGCGTGCCGACAATGGAGCCCATGGACTGGGTTGCGCCGACCTGCCCCACAAGGCGCCCCGACCCGGCGGTCGAGCGCAGCATGAGGCGCACCGCGAAGGGTGTGTAGACCCCGAACAAGGAGATGGGCACCAGATTGAGCAGGAGCGCGGCGCATAACAGCCCGAACCAGCCATAGCCGACCGCATCCGGGATCGCCTCCAGGAACACCGTGCCCAGGGTCGGCAATGCGAAGAAGTAGAGCGCGGCGCCGAAGATCAGCGCCGACAGGGTCACCGGCGAGGGCGAGCGGTCGGCAAGCTGGCCGCCGAAAAACGCGCCGATCATCAGCGACAGGAGCACCGTGGAAATGAGGGCGCCCCAGGTGAAGATCGAGCCACCGAACAGCGGGTAGAGATACCGGCTGCCCAGCATCTCGAAGCCCATGATCGCCGCGCCCAGGATGAACGCGTTGAGATAGATGACGGTCAGAAAGATGACCGTGCGGCTGGGGGACAGGCGGAGCTTGCGAATCATGACGGCCTCACCGGTTGCGCTTCAGGCTGTTGCGGTACCGCTCGACGGATTTGAGATAGTTCGCCGGGGCGTAATCGTCGGTGAGCACCTTTTCGGCATCGATGCGGGTGCGGATCGCCGCCCGCTCGGCCACCAGATAGCTCAGATCATAGCGCAGATCCAAAGCCTGCTGGCGCTCGGCGGCCCGTGCCGCGAGCCAGGCATCCGGCTTGCGCGGACCGTTATAGGCGATGGCGACATAGTTGCCGCGCGCCGGATAGATATCGACGCTATCGAACACCGTGCCGATGGTCGAGATGGCGTAATCATAGAGCATGGTGGTGGGGGCGATGTTCTGCACCACCACGCCGCCCGGCGCCATCTTGGACTCCAGCAATTCGTAGAACTCCTGGGTCAACAGGTGGAACGGCACATAATGACCGCGATAGGCGTCGACGAAGATCATGTCGTAGGTCTCGTCGGTCTGGCGCATGAAGATGCGCCCGTCGCGCTCGACCACCTTGAGGTTGGGGCCTTCTTTGAACCCGAAATACTCCCGGGCGATGTCGACAATGGCCGGATCGAGTTCGACGCCGGTGACATCGAGGCTCGGGATCGAGCGCGCCAGATAGGTGCTGGTGCGCCCGCCGCCCATGCCGATCATCACGGCCTTGTCGAGATTGTCCGCATAGGCGACCCCGGCGGTGAGGAACTGGGTATAGGCCGAGGGCAGTTCGAGATCGTCGTTCGGATTGTAGGTCGTCTCGTAGTAGTGGATGTTTTTGTGGCCGAACTTCAGGTAGCGGTAGCCGTTCCCCTCGGACACGATGATCGTGTTGTAGATCGACTCCTTGCGGAGGATCTCCTCGTCCGCCCGGGCGGGAGCCGCCGTCAGCACCGTCACCGCGGCCATGGCCATGACCGCCGCCGTTATTGCGCCGAGGCCCCAGGCCCGGCAGCGCCCGCTTGTCTTTGTCCCGATCACGGCATGCCCCTTCAGGATCGCTTCACTGTCGCGGCACTTTACGTCATTTGGTGCGCTTTGCCATCGGTTGACGGCGGTGTGATCGGGGCGCATTGCAGGCGATGCGATCCGCCGTGCCGGCACGGTGCGTAGTGGGCCGGCCGGGCGCATGCCACAAGATCTGGCCGTGAACGAATCGCGATGCATGCAGGCCCGCGATTCGTTGCCGATTCGGCCCAGCTCTGTTCATCCCCCGGGGGGATTAGACCCCTTGTTCCGACGAAAACGCGCGCATCGCGGGGCGATACACGTTTGACGACAGGGGTCCGGTGCGCGAAACGGAACCGGGCCTTGGCGATCGTTCCGCTGATCGCCCGGCTGATCAGAGGTCATCGGCCTTATTGCGCACCCCAAGGGACCGTGTTACCAGAACCGGCGCTCGCGGGGTGGGTGGCTCTTTCCCTTCACGACCGGCCTTCGATATCGGCAAATGCCGGTGCGGCGGGCCGTCGGGGCCAACCTTGCGCAGCCGAGCATCCGGCGGATCCCAATCGTCGCGCCCGGTCTTAACGCCGGACAGCGCCGTATCGGGCCCGGCGGCTTTTCTACGGGACCAAACGGGCACGGGTCCGGGGCGCACTGCTCACCGGATACCGGGTCATCGAACCCATGAGAGTTCACACGTGGCCGATCAAACCTCGATGACAGGCGGGATTGCCGGGCGCTATGCCACCGCCCTCTTTGAGCTTGCCGACGATGCGGGCGCGCTGGAGCCGGTCGAAAAGGACCTGAGCGATCTCGGCGCCATCATCGAGGAGAATGCGGATTTGCGCCTCATGCTGACCAACCCGGTGTTCTCGCGCGAGGACCAGGGGCGGGCGCTGAGCGCGATCCTCAACAAGGCCGGCGCGCATGATCTGTCGCGCAGCTTTGTCGGTCTCGTTGCGCAGAACCGGCGCCTGTTCGTTCTGCCGGATATGATTAAGGCGTTTCGGGCGCTGCTTGCCGACAAGCGTGGCGAGATTTCCGCGCAGGTCACGAGCGCGCGGGCGCTGAGCGAGGATCAGCGCAAGGATCTGGCCGCGACGCTGAAAAAAGCGCTCGGTCAGGACGTTTCGTTATCGCTTGCCGTGGACCCGGCCCTGCTTGGCGGGCTCGTGGTCAAGGTGGGCAGCCGGATGGTCGACAGTTCCATCCGCACCAAGTTGAACACTCTTAAGATTGCCATGAAAGAGGCGGGCTAATGCAAATCCAGGCCGCAGAGATCTCGTCGATCCTGAAAGAGCAGATCAAGAATTTCGACGCCCAGGCACAGGTCACCGAAGTGGGCCAGGTGCTGTCGGTCGGCGACGGTATCGCCCGCGTGTACGGTCTCGACACGGTGCAGGCCGGCGAGATGGTCGAATTCCCGAGCGGCGTGCGCGGCATGGCGCTGAACCTCGAGCATGACAATGTCGGTGTCGTGATCTTCGGGACCGACCGCGATATTAAGGAAGGCGATACGGTCAAGCGGACCGGCGACATTGTGGACGTGCCGGTCGGTCCGGGCCTTCTGGGCCGGGTGGTCGATCCTCTCGGCACGCCGATTGACGGGCAAGGCGAGATCACCGGGGTCGAGCGCCGCCGCGTGGACGTGAAGGCGCCGGGCATTCTGCCGCGCAAATCCGTGCACGAACCGATGCAGACGGGTATCAAGGCGATCGACTCGCTTATCCCGGGCGGGCGCGGCCAGCGCGATTTGATCATTTGCGACCGTCAGACCGGCAAGACGGCTATCGCCGTCGATACGATCCTCAATCAAAAGCCGGCCCACGATGCGGGCGATGACGACCAGAAGCTGTTCTGCATCTATGTCGTGATCGGACAGAAGCGGTCCTCCGTGGCGCAGATCGTCAAGACGCTCCAGGACAATGGCGCCATGGAGTATTGCTGCGTGGTCGCCGCGACCGCCTCCGATCCCGCGCCGCTCCAATTCCTCGCACCCTTCGCCGGCTGCGCCATCGGGGAGTATTTCCGCGCAAACGGCAAACACGCGCTCATCATCTATGATGATTTGACCACGCAGGCCGTGGCCTACAGCC
>CAZHDI010000081.1:0-9411 GCA_964531285.1 uncultured Alphaproteobacteria bacterium
GGCGCGGTCTGGGGCGGCGTCGCGGGCTTGGGGTCCACCGCTTCCCAGGTGACGGCCCGGTCCTGAAGCGGCTGGATGTCCACATTGATGTCGCGATCCGCCGCGGCCTCTGTGAGCCGGTCGATCACCGGCGTGTCGGACAGTCCGTCCAGCGCTGCATTGGCATCAAAAAGCGGACGATCCGGCTGCGGTGCCGTGTCCATGGGTGCCGTGTCCACCGGCGCGGGATCAGACGGCGCGGGATCAGACGGGGCGGGATCAGACGGGGCGGGGGCCGTCTCGATCCGCTCAGGCTCCAAGGCAGACGGAGCATTGTCGGCGGTTACAGGTTGAGACACCGATGGCGTCGTTTCCGGCGCGGCTACGGAAGTCGCATCGGCCTCCCGGGTTTGGGACCATTGCGTCCAGCTTGGGGACAGCGCCGCGCCATCCTGTGTGGTCTCCCGCGCCGGGGCACCGCCGGTCTCCTGGGCGTTCATCAGGGCGGACCGCAGCGGCGCAGCATCTTGCGAGCCCCCGGTGTCCTCGGCTTCCTCGCGCGCCCGGTTCACAGCGCCGACAAAGCGCAAGGCCAGGGTTTCATCGATATTTGTCTGCTCACGAACGGCATTGTAGAACGCGCGCCCATTGAACCCGTCCAGGGCGTCGCGGTCCGCCAGGCTCTTGAGCAGATCCGGCAGCGAGAGTTGGTTGACATCGAGGTCATTGAGGCGGGCCGGCGTGGCGGCATCGCCCCGAAGCGATTGAACGAAGAGAACGGTGAGCGCGGAAACGTCGTCGGCGGGTTTGTTCGCCGTCTGACGGACAGCGTTTGGCAGGTCGGACGCCCGTTCCATGGGTGCGCGTTCGACCGTCCCGGTCGCTTCGGCCCGGCTGGGCGGAGACAGCGAATCGCGCACCGCGTCGCCGCGCAGCCATGCCGCAAGATCGCCGACCATCGCCTCGATCTGCGCCACGTCATCCGCCGTCAGGCCCCAGGCCATGAGCAGAGCGGCGGGATCGAAATCCGTCGCCGCAACAGGCAGGAGCGCCGTGGCGGGCATCCGCACCGCTCCGGCAACCGCCGCACCGCCCGCGTCGATGGCAGCCATGGCGTCGGCCACGCCGGGACCCGCCATGCCGGTCTCCGGCCCGGCGTCCCGCAGGGCGCCGCGCGGGTCATGCCCCGGCTTTTGGCCGCCCGCGTCCTCCGGCTGATCCGTCTCAAGACCATCGAGGCCGGCGAGTACCAATTCATGGTGCGCCGCCGCGGCCTCGTCGGCACTGAGGACCTGGGTCACGGTGAGGAACGCAAGCAGGCTCGCCGCGATTTCACCGGGCCGCATATCGACCGGGGCCGGACGGAAGGCGAAGAAGCCCGCGCTATGGCCCGGACCGCCTTCGCTTTGCGCCAGTTGATCCTTGGACTTGCGCCGCGCCAACGCCAGGACGGCCTCGTCATTGGCCCCGTCGCCCGGTTCGTCGGCACGCGCCTTGTTGCGGTTCGCCGCCGTCACCAGCGACCAGGAAATAATCGCCAGCGCGGCCAGCGACCGGCCGGTCTGGCCGAACAGGGAAATGATGTCCGCCGTGCGCTCCCGCTCGGCCTGCAGGGCATAGGGCAGCCCGCAGCGGGCCATCACCCGGCTGATCGCTTCGCGCAAGGTGGGGGCTTCGACCAGTTCGCTGGCTTCGGGCAGATCCGCGATCATGCCGCCGGGGAGTTTGGCGAAATGCGCCACCACATCCTGGGTCGCGGCGTTGACGAGGACCGCCCAGGGCTGGCCCTGATCGGTCAGGCCGTGATCGATCTCCAGCGCGCCGTAAAGGTCGGTGAGCTGGATATGCGCCGCGACAATCTCGCCGCGTTCCTGCGGTGTCCAGTCCTGAAGCGAGCCTGCGCTGAAACGATGGACGCTTGCCATGGTGCCTGATCCCCCTGCCGGCGCCGTTCAAAAATCCCGGCGCCAGCGTCTAGAAGCGGTGTCATCTATCCTTGTGGGCCGGTCCCGTGCCGGAATTGTGGCATGAGCGGTCAGCTTAACCGCGCATCGCCCGGCGCCGCGCCGGTCGCCTCGGCAAGGTCCGTGCGCGGCCCGGTGATCAATTCATGCAGGCCCGGTTCCATATGCGCCAGGACCGTCATGGCGAACTCCCGCCCGTCGATGGCCAGCGCGCGGGCCCAGGGCGCGTACAGGTCCTGGGGGATCCGCCCGATCCCGTTCTCGACCTGCGAGACGAACGAATAATAGCGCAGACCCAGGCGCTCCGCGAGATCGGCCTGGGTGAGCCCGGCGCTCTCGCGTTGCTGTTTGAGCCATCGCCCGAGCCGGCGGCGCAACTCCTTGGTCATATCCGCCTGCGGTTCTGTACGGGCCGTGCGTTCCGCCATGGCGTGCCATCCTTTCTTTTGGACGCGGCCTGCCGCGCGCAGCCCCGCGCGGGGCGGGCCCCTGCATCCTTCACCTGCATCATAGCTCGTCTTTCCTACAGAGCAAATAGCACAATGTGCTATGTGCTCGGCCTGATACGGGACCAAACGGCGCCATGCCCTCGGATCCGTCTCCGCCTCCCTTGTATCAATTATCGCAAATGATGAATAGCAAATCCTGCTTTACGAAAGTTGCTATGCATGATAGCGATTTGGATAAGGCCGGGGACAGCACTCCGGGCCGGACCGACGACCGACCGAACCGCTTGAGAGGATGACGGCCAATGGCAGGTCAGACAGGCACATCATCAGGGCCGGCGCCCGCAGCCGATACCGGCGCCGATCCGGCAGGACCCGCCGGCCCGGTCTCGGACCAGGCGGCAGAGGCCGCGTTTCGCGCCGTGCTCGATCTGGCCGAGGACCGCCCGTTCCGGTGGGAACTGGCCATGATGGAGGATCTCACCGCCGCCGCCCGCGAGGCCGAAACCGAGATCAAGGTGAAGACCCGTCCGCCCGAACCGCCCGAAGCCATCGCCTATTGGCCGTTCGATGAGGCTCACGGCACGGGCGGTGCCGGCCAGACCGGCGGCCTCATCGGCGAAGCGCTCGCACTGGGCACGGGCGTCACGGCGCCCCATGACCCGGCCTTCGCGCTGGCGGATGCGACACTGGCCCTATGGTTCCGGGCCGCGCCGGCGGACCATGACCGCCCGCTCGTCACCAAAGGCACGGCGGCAGAGGGGGCGTCCTTTGCCATCACGCTCCAGGCCAATGGTCAGGTCGCCGTCACCCTCACCGCGGACGGCGAGGAGCATCATCTGATCACCGAAACGGTGATGGGCGGCGGCTGGCATCACCTGGCCGTCAGTATGGGGATGGAAACGGGATTCCGGGTCGCGCTCAACGGCGAGACCGCAGCCTGGAGCGCCTATCGCGGCGGCCTGGAATCTATGGACGACCGCTTCGTGTTCGCCGGCCCCCATGACGACACCGACGAAACGGCGGCGTCCGGGGCCATCGACGAAGCTATTCTGATCGCCGGCGGTCTGGATGAAAGCGGCGTCGCGGCGCTGTTCGAGGCCGGCCTTGAAGAGACCCCCCTGGTCGATCCGGCCGACGACGGGTTCTGGTTTTGAAGCGCGATGCACACGGAATGCATCGCGCTCCGGAGCCCCTTGGCTGCGATCAATTGCACCTGTCGGAAGGCCGGCAGCGCATCCCGGTTGGCCGCAATTTGCAGCAGTTCGAGGCGCATTGAGCGCTGCGGCTGCAAGCGGACCCTTGGCTCCTCTTGGCTTCGCACCGGTTTACGCCGATCCCCGCTGTGCCTCTGTCGCAATATTTGTTGCTCGAACAATCGGCATCGTTAGAGCACTCGTCCTGCGGCTTACAGACGCCGGCATGGCAGCGGCCGGACTTGCATTGTCTTGCAGCGCTACAGCCCTGACCGTTGTCCTTGAGAAGTTTGCAGGTGTTGCGGCCCACGCCAGCCACGCCCTTGGCACAATAGGCACCCGCCGGACAATCGCTGTTCTGCCGGCATTCATGCGCCCGCAGACAAGATCCCCCCTCGCAGCGGTCAGAGATGCATTGGGCGCGGCGCGTGCATACGTCGCCATTGCGCCGCTTGGATCGGCAATCATTGGCGCCGGCCTTGTGGCAATAATTTGCGGATCCGCAATCGCTGTCACTGCGGCAAGCCGATGCCTTGCAGGCGCCCAGATTACACCGGCCCGAAGCGCATTGTTCTTTACGCGTACAGCCTTCGCCGTTCGGACGCTTCATCCAGCACCGATTATCGGTGACGCCCGGCAGGTTCTTCTGACAATAGTTGTTGCCGTCGCAGTGCTGGTCCTCTTTGCAGACGCACCTGTTGCGGACACACGCGCCGGACTCGCAATCGAGATTGATGGAACAACCGGCGCCGACGGGTGCATTCCCCTGTGCCGCCGCGGGGGTGACGCTCCCCATCGTGATCATCGTGAGCGCGATCAAGACCAGCATCGCGCTTCCCACACGCTCCAAAGGAGCGATTCCCCAGTTCCCCATGATCCCTCACTTGTATTTTCCCGATACCGCGTCGGGGCGGCATCACGTTCTCGTTATAGACGTACAGGGGAAAGGGAACAACGGCGGACCGGGCGTGCCCCGACGCACGCAACACGCTTGGCGTGTCTGACGTGTCGGCCTTTGTGACTGGGCATGGTCGTGAGGACGGGGGCGGGCAACGTTGTCCGACCCCATTGATTGTCCAGCGGTTCTGACCGGTCACTTGGTCATCGCGGTCTCGAACAGTTCCGCATACTGATCCGGCGTGGCGCGCACGGGGTTCGAATAGGCCGCCATATCATTGACCGCGTTGGGCACCAGATCGGCAATCCGGTCGGTCGTCAGGCCCATTTCGCGCAGGTTTCTCGGCATGCCGAGCCGGGCGTTCAGATCTTCGATATAATCGCCGAGATCCGCGCCCGCCGGCAGATGCAGCACATGCCGGATCCGGTCGTATTTCTCCGCGCACTGCGCTTCGTTGAACCGCAGGACCACCGGGAGGATCACCGCGTTGAGCGTGCCGTGATGCAGCCGCAGATCCTTGAGGCGTCCCGCCGAATGGCTCATGGCATGAACCGCGCCCAGGCCCTTGATGAACGCCATGGCACCTTCGCTCGAGGCCATCATCATGTGCCAGCGCGCGTCCCGGTCGCTGCCGTCGGTGACGGCGCGTTCCAGATGGCCTTCATGAAGCGCGCGATGCAGCCCGTCATAGCCCACGGCTTCGGCAGGCGGATTAACCGCCGGCGACAGGATCGCCTCGATACAATGGGTGACCGCATCCATACCGGTCGCCGCTGTCAGGCCGCGCGGCAGGCCCAGGGTCAGTTCCGGGTCGCACAGGGCGCGCTCGGGAATGAAATGGGGGCTGACGAAGGTCAGCTTGCGCCCGTCCTTGACGATGACCACGAAGCCGACCGACACCTCGCTGCCCGTTCCGGCCGTGGTCGGGATCGCGATGAGCGGGGCGGTCGGGCCGATCCGCGCCGCCGAGCCGCGGCCCGTGAAATCCGTCAACTGACCGTCATGGGTAACGAGCAGGGCGACCGCCTTGCCCAGATCCATCGGCGAACCGCCGCCAAGCGCGATCACACCGTCGCATGACGCTTCGCGATAGCGCGCGACGCCATCGAGCACGGCCTCTTCGGTGGGGTTTTCCGGCGTGCCGTCGAACACGGTCGCGGGCGTATCCGGGCCGAGCGCGTCCTCGACCCGGGCCACGATCCCGGCGGCCATGAGCCCCTTGTCGGTCGCGATGAACGGGCGGGCGATGCCCAGATCCTTGAGCATGGCCGGCAGGTGTTTGAGGGCCCCGAAATCGAACTGGGTGGTGGTGAGATATTGCAGAACGGCCATGCCTGGATCTCCTATCGCTGCTTCGCCGCGCGGCACTCTCGCATGGCGCGGTAAACGGAACAATGGCGGCTCGCCGCGGGGCGGGCGCTTAACTGCGCAGCACGCCAAGCTCTTCGGCAAGCCGGCAGAAATCGCCAATGCTCAAGGTTTCTGCCCGGGCTGTCGGGTCAAGCCCCGCCGCCGCGAGCAAGACCTCCGGCGCGGGCATGAGCGTCTTGAGCGCGCTGCGCAGCATCTTGCGGCGCTGGCCGAACGCCGCCGCCGTCACCTGTTCCAGATGATGGCCCGTGCAGGTCCCCTGGGGCGGGCCGGGGAGGATCTGCACGATGGCCGAGGTGACCTGGGGCGGAGGGACAAAGGCGCGCGGGTCCACGTCGAACAGCGAGGCGGCGTCGGCGCGCCATTGCGCCAGTACCCCGAGGCGCCCGAAGGTCCGGCTGCCGGGCGTCGCCACGAGGCGGTCGACGACCTCCTTCTGGAGCATCAGGGTCAGGCTCTCATACCAGGGCGGCCAGGGCTCGGCCGTCAGCCAGCGGACGAGCAGCGGCGTGCCGACATTGTAGGGCAGATTGGCCACGACCTTGACCGGCTTGCCGCGCCAGGCCTCGGGGATCAGGTCGGGTTCGTGAACCCTCAGCGCATCGGCCTCGACGACGCTCAGGCGCCCCGGATAGGCTGCGGCGATCTCGGCCAACGCGTCCCGGCAGCGGGCATCGCGCTCGATGGCGACAACATGACCGGCGCCTTCCATCAGAAGGGCGCGGGTCAGTCCGCCCGGACCGGGACCGACCTCCACGATCACATGACCCTCCAGCGGAGCCGCCGCCCTGGCAATGCGCCGCGTCAGGTTCAGATCGAACAGAAAATGCTGACCCAGACCCTTGCGCGCCGACAGGCCATGCCGGGCAATCACCTCGCGTAAGGGGGGAAGCGGATCGGTGTCCATGACGTTACCGCGCCAAACCCGCCGCGCGGCGCTGCGCGAGACTGTCCGCCAGATCGATGGCCGCGATCAGATTGTCCGCCTGCGCCACACCTTGGCCGGCAATATTGTAGGCGGTGCCGTGATCGGGCGAGGTGCGCACGAAGGGCAGGCCGAGCGTGACATTGACGCCCCGGTCGAAGTCCAGCGTCTTGATCGGGATCAGCGCCTGATCGTGATACATGCACAGGGCTGCGTCATAGCGCGCCCGGGCCGGGGCATGGAACATGGTATCCGCCGACAGGGGGCCGAAGGCGTCGATCCCGTCCGCCTGCAGATCAGCGATTGCCGGGGCGATCACGTCGCGGTCCTCGGTGCCGATGGTGCCGGCCTCGCCCGCATGGGGGTTGAGCCCGGCGACGGCGATCCGCGGACGGGCGATGCCGAAATCGCCGCGCAGAGCATCGGCCATGATCCGTGCGGTCCGGACGATCCGCTCCCGGTCGATCAGGCCCGGCACGGCACTCAGCGGTTCGTGGATCGTCAAGGGCACCACCTTGAGGGCCGGGGCGGCAAGCATCATGACCGGATGGGGCGGCGCGATGGCATAGCGCTCGGCGGCGAGATGGGCGAGGTATTCCGTGTGCCCCGGAAAGTCGAACCCGGCATCGTAGAGCAGCGCCTTGGTGATCGGGACGGTGACGACCGCGCTGGCCTGACCGTCGGCGACCGCGGCGACGGCGGCCACGATGGCGCCGGTGACACAGGCGCCGTGCGCCGGATCGCCGTGGCCCGGGATAGCCGGCGCGGGCAGGGGCAGATCGATGACGGGCAGCGCCGTCGGGAACATCGCCGCGGCCTCGCCGGGCCGGTCGATAGCGGCCACGGGGGCGTCAAGACCCAGGGCGGCGGCCGTGGCGCGGTACAGCGCGGCCGGTCCGAACACGCAAAACGCCGGGCCGCGATCCTTGAGCGCGGCCCAGGCCTTGAGCGTGATTTCAGGTCCGATGCCCGCCGGGTCGCCCATGGTGAGGGCGAGCGGGGGCCGTGGCGTGATCATGGGCGATCCCCTGAGCGGGGGTTACTCGCGCATCTCGATGGTGGCGTCACGGCGTAGGTCCCGCAGATAGCGCCGCTGCACCATGGACAGCTGTTGCTGAAAGAGCCGGTCCTCGATCGCCTCGCGCTCCGGCAGAAGCGACCCCTCGGTTTCCCGGCTGCACACCAGCATGACATGGAAGCCGACATTCGAGCGCACCGGCGGGGCCACATCGCCGCTCGTCAGCCCGTCCACGGCATCCTGAAACGGTTCGGTCAGGTCGGTGACCTTGCGCTTGCCGAGATTGGAAAAGCGGATCTGATTGCCGGACTGGGCGGCGATGGCCTCAGCATCCTCGCAGGACGGCTGGCTCGACGCGATCTGCACCGACATGCCGCCGGCATAGCGCACATAGTCCTCCGGATGCTCCGGAAAGGCCGGGACCACAAGCTGACGCAGATCGAGGGTGATCTGATCGGGCGCGGCACCGACGCCGACACGCCGGTCGCGCAGTGCGATGATGTAATAGCCGCCGATGGTCCGGATCGGGATCGACAGGGAGCCCGGGCGCATGGCGCTCGCGGCCTGGGCGACCTGCTCGGGGAGCGTATCGGCGGTCACCCAGCCGACATCGCCGCCCGAGCCGGCGGTCGAGGACTGGCTGAACTGGCGGGCAATTTCCGAGAAACTCGCCTGACCGGTGCGCAACTGATCGACCAGGCGCTGGGCGGTCCGCACCACCGAGTCTTCGTCATCGGGATTGTCGACCCGCAGAAAGATCTCCATGATCCAGAATTGCGGCTTGTCGGAATTGGCCTGGAGCTGCTCCAGCACCTGATCGATGTCTTCCTGGGTCACCGAAATGCGGGAGGAAAACCGGCCCTGGGTGAGTTCGTCCCAGGCGATGCTGGACTTGATCTGGCGGCGCAGGGTGTTTTCGCTCACCCCCGCTTCGGCCAGAATTTGAAGAATCTGCGCCCGGCTCATGCCGTTGCGCTGAGCCAGCCGCGCGATGGCGAGGTCGATTTCCTGATCCGGCACAACCAGTTCGGCCGTGGCAGCTTCTTGAAGCTGCAATTCCTCATCGACCAGGGTACGCAGCACCTGTTCGCGGATCCGCTCCAGTGCCTCCGGGGTCGGCTCCAGCCCCGAGGTCGCGACCACCAGCTTGATGCGCTGGTCGAGATCGTAGGCCGACACCACCTTGTCGTTCACCAGGGCGGCGATGCTCTGCACATCCTGCGCGGCGGCCGGACGCACCCAGGCCAGGGCCACGAGGATCAGGGCCGCCAGGGCGCAGGAGGCCGTGCCGGCACGGCTTGCCTTCACTCCAGAGAGAAAAATGCGCATCGCCTCCTCATGATCACGCGCGGCGGGCCGCCTGTCGCACCCCGCCGATGGCCGTCCGCCCCAGTGTTCCGGCTCGACGAACCGCCAGTGTAGCCGGTTCGGCCGGCGCCGTCCCCGGCCGCGCGCGTGTCTCGCGCATCTGTGCTGAGGCGGCGCGGTCCCAATCTCCGGAACCGGTGTGCAGGATAACCAAACGGCAACCCCGTTCAAGCAGCGCGGTGTCCCGTTTCGGCTCCTCGTGCCGAATTGTGCCGGGCAAGCGCGCATCGGGATGAGGCCCTGCAG
>CAZHDI010000081.1:9511-15609 GCA_964531285.1 uncultured Alphaproteobacteria bacterium
TACCCGCCGACGCTGCGCAGGCGGACCCGGAAAATGATCGAGCTGTCCGGTTCGATGTCCCGGTCACGGGTGAACCGGCGCCGGTAGGCGGCTTCGATCTCGGTGCATTCGTCCTGATAGACCAGCGCCGCGGCATTCGAAATCGTCTCGCCGTCCTCCAGGTCACGCCGGCCCGACAGCCGCGCCGACCAGTTGTCGGTGAACCGCGCCCGCGCCTCCAGACGCAGTTCCTTCCGGGCATCGAGCCCCTCATCGGGCAATTCGTCATCGAGGCTCAGATAGCCGGCCTTGAGACCCACATATTTGGTGTCGATTTCCAGATCCACCTCATTGCGGCGGAAATCCAGGTTGTCCTTATCGAGCCGGAACCGGTGGGTCACGTTCAGATAGTCGCCCGCTTCAACCGCGATCCGGCCCACATAATCCGAGCGCTCGTCTTCAAGGCCGCTGCCGGCGGCGAATTCGCTCTGGGGCTTCAGACGGAAGGTCTGGCCGAACAGCACATCGGCGTTGATGTGCTCGCCATAGGTCGCAAAGCGCAGGCCCAGATTGGCGCGCGGCCCGCTCTCCCATTGGTCGAGCCCGGGGAATTTGTTGGTGCGCAGAAGATTCGTATCGTCGAATTCGAAGCTGACCGAGTCCTCGTTCGGGATGCGGTCGGGATTGCCGCCATAGGGCGCATAGATCATCTGCACCACCGGCTCGATCACCTGACGCGAGGTGCCGGACCCGCGCACGAACGGCCAGCGCCAGTCCATCGCGGCATAACCGAGGATCCGGGTCTGGGTGTATTCGTCCTTGCCGGTGACCGCGAAGGTCTCGATTTCATCGGTCATCGGATCGTCGGCAATGGCGGTGCGCAATTCCACATCGCGGGTGTAATAGAAATCGCCGCGCAAATGGCCGGTCGCGGTCAGCACATCGCCCCAGCGCGAGACGAACGGCCGCTCCCAGGTTCCCGCGACCGACACCCGCTGGGTATCGGCGCCGTTGGTGTTCAGCGTGTCGTTGTCCTCGGTGAAGACGCGGCCCACATCGGGCGAGCCGGTCCGGTACAGGGTGAGGGCATTGGCATCGAGGATGAACTCGCCCCCGAGCCAGGGATCGTCGTACACCTCACGATGGTCGGCCAGGATGGGAACGATGGGCGTCGTCGCATCGTCGTCTTCGGCCCGGAGGCCATCGAAGAAATAGCCGTTATAGACCGACTGTCCCTGAGACCGCAGATTGCGGACATAGACATTGTTGATCAGACGGTCGTCCTGCGAGATATCGAAACGGCGCAGATAGGTATCGTCCGTGGTCGTCTGAAGCTGGAAGCCCCAATTGGTCTGCGGGGTGACCTGAAAATCTCCCTCGCCAAACAGATGCGCCCGAATCCGCCGGTCGGTGGTTTCCACCAGGCGCTTGCAGGTCACGCCGTCATCCTTGAGCGTGCCCGGGCGGCCCTTGTCGTCCACACAGTCGAGCATCCCGTCATTGTCCGGATCGCTCGCGGCGAACTCCACCCGTTCTTCATCGAAGAAGCGGGCATTGGCGAAGGACCCGTCGAGCCAATAATCGCCCTGGTTCGTCCGGTGACGGAATTCCGCCTTGGCCACCGGCCCCTCGCGCGTGGTGAACAGCGGCGACAGGGTGATGTCCATGTTCGGCTTAAGGTTAATGAAATAGGGCACTTCGACAAGATTGCCGAGTTCGGTGGAATTGCCGATCGCGGGCGCCAGGAAGCCGGATTTGCGCTTCACCGTCGGATCGGGATGCGAGAAATACGGCAGATAGACCACCGGCACGCCGAAGACTTCGAAGCGGGCATGGCGGTAGCTGATGGTCTTGTTCGCCTCGTCGTGGATGACCTTGCCGGCCTTCAATTGCCAGCGCGGGGTGTCGCCTTCCTCGCAGACCTTACACGGGCTGTAGACGGCTTTTTCCAGGACCGTCACGCCGTTTTCCTCGCGCACGGCGCGGGCGGCGGCGAGCCGGGAGTTTTCGTTGAGCACGAGGCGCAGGCTCTCGACGATGCCGCTTTTGAATTCGCCGGTGATGTTGACCCGCTCGGCATAGATCGCCGGACCGTTTTCCTGAATGAGGCTCACATCGCCGGTGGCGATCAGGGTGCCGGTGCTTTCCTCGTAAGTGACCGTGTCGGCGCGCAGGACCCGGCCGTTCTGGCTGGCCTCCACATTGCCCGCCGCGGTCCAGACCCGCGCCTCGGTATCGAAGGAGAGTTCGTCCGCCTCCAGAAGAATCGGCGCGCGCAGGGAGTCCTCGCCGCCGCTCAACGCGCCGCGCAGGGCATCGGGGCCGTTGGTCGAGGATTGGGCCAGGGCCGGACCGCTCAAGGCCAGCGGGGCCGCGCTCAGGCCGAGCGCCAGCACCAGCGCGGCGCGGGCGCGGCTCGGTCGGTGCGGGGAAGGCCTGGAGAGCGGCATTGTGCGCGGGTCCGATCCGTTGAGCACGACAGCCTCAGCCGTCTTCCAGGTGAAACAGAATGGCCAGCCCCAACAGGGCCGTCACCACGGTCGGCCCCCAGGCGGCCAGGGCCGGCGGCATGATGCCCGATTGTCCCAAAGCACCCGCCACGTCCGAAATAAAGAAAAGCCCAAAGCCGGCCAGAACGCCAGCAATCAGCAGGCGCACCACGCCGCCGAACCGCGATTGACGTAAGGAAAAGGTCGCGGCGAGAAACACCATGGCCGTCAAGAGAAACGGAGTGGACACCAGCGCGTGCCAGTGGAAGCGGTGCCGGTTCACGGAAAAGCCCGCCTCGCGGGCGGTCTCGATGAAGTCGCGCAACTCCCAGAACGGCAGCGTCTCCGGCGAGGCGAAACTTTCCTGGATGCGTTTGGGGCTCATGGCGGTCGGCACGGTGAGCCGGTCATAAAAGCGCGGCTGGCCATCGCCGGACCAGGTCCAGACATCGGTCAGGTGCCATTCGCCTTCCTGGAGTTCCGCGCTGCGGGCGTCGATCCGGTCGGCGAATTCGGTGCGCCCCTCAAAGCCGAACATGATCACATCGTTGATCCGCAGACTGCCGTCGCTGGAATCGTCGACCGACAGCGCATGGACAACCCGGTGATTGCCGTCCTGGGCCTCGCGCAGCCACAGCCCGGTCTTGGCCAGGGAGAGCCGGCTGTCCTCGCCGCGCAGCAGGGTTTTCTCCAACACCGAATAGCGCGCCAGCATGACCGCCGAGGCCGGATTGTAGACGGTGACCATGAAGGTGCCGGTCAGAAGCGCGATGGCCACGGCGGGGGCCAGGAACTGCCAGGCAGACACCCCGCTGGCCCGGGCCACCACCAGCTCGTTGGAGCGCGACAGGCGCGAAAAGGTCCACATCGCGCCGAACAGGAACGCGAAGGGGAACACGGTTTCCAGGAGGTTCGGCAGTTTCAGAACCGAAAGCTGGATGGCCATCGCGCCGCCGATTTTGTCCTTCGAGGCGTATTGGCGCAGCATCTCGATCACATCGACCATGAAGATGATCACGGCGATAATCGCGACCGACATGAAAATGCCGCTCAGGAACTGGCGCCCGAAATAGCGGAACAGGGTGAAGGAAACCGCGGCCATGGCTCAGGCCTCCACCGGCTTGAGGGGACCGGGCGGCGGTGCGCCTGGACCCAGTTCGGCGGGCGGGCGGGCGCGGCTCTGAAACGGCGGCACCTTGGCGATGATCATCAGACAGACCGCCGCCGCGATGAGCGGCACGGCATATTGCAGCGCGTTGAGCATGGCGATGTCCGCCGCCGCGCTTTGGACGCCGAACCCCAGGAGCCGCAGCACGAGCACTGCGCCCATGGCCATGACCACCCGCTTGGCATAGCCGCGCCGGGTGAACACCCCGCCCAGGACCGCGATAAAGGCGATCATCGCAAACGCGATGTTGTAAAGCGGCGCGGCCAGCCGGTTGTGGCCTTCCGCGATGAACCGGTCGCGTTTGCTCTTTTTGCGGGCCTGTTCAGGCTCCGGGTTGAACAATTCGTCCAGATAGCGCTCCGACAGATCCCTTGAATTGCGGGCATTGCCGCCATTGTCGAACTGCCCGAGGTCGAGCACGGTCCGGTCGAAGCGCAGGGATTTGAGGTTGCCGTCCCGCTCGGCCATCTCCTGGACCTGGCCGGCATGCATCACGAGGCGCGGGCCTTCCGGTGTCTTCAGGAACACGCCGCGCTCGGCCATATAGGTGCGCGGCCGGTCGATATTCCGGTTGTCATGGACCAGGATCCCCTTGAGATCGCCATTGGTCGGCGCCTCGGAGATATAGACGGTGAGCCCGTCGATCTTGGTGGTGAACTGGCCTTCGCGAATGAATGCCGCCGCCAGATCCGACCGGATTTCATAGATCCGGTCCTTCATGGCCCGGTAGCCCGCCGGCATGAGATAAAGGCCCAGCGCGTAATTCACCATGGTCACGATCAGCGCCAGCGCCAGGACCGGCGCCAGCAGCTTCATGGGGCCCAGGCCCGAGGACCACATGACCACCACTTCGCTGTCGGAATAAAAGCGGTGCAGCCCGTAGAGCACGCCGCAAAAGAGCGCGATGGGCAGGATCACCGCCAACAGGCTCGGCAGCACCAGCACGATGAGATGCAGGAAGGTCAGCAACGACTGGCCGCCATTGATGATCAGGTCGAGCATCTTCAGCGACTGCGTGAGCCACACCACCATGGTCAGCATGAAGGTGAAGAACAGGCAGGGCATCGCCGTTTGCCGGAAGATATAGCGCGTGACGATGCTCATGCGGCGGTGCTCATGCGGCGGTCGGCATCCCTGATCGGCGGTCCGGACCCGAACCCGGACACTTGCCTCGGCCGGCCCGCCGGTCGTGGCTCAAGCGGTGGCGGCTCACGCGGCCCAAGGGCCGGGACGCAGCAATTCGGGTCGACTCGCTTTAGACATAACCCCTCTGTCTATGCTGCCAAAGGGAAAACCGGTGCGGGGCATAGGGAGGTGGGGAACCAGTAAAGGCGAGCCTGTTTTATGAATGTAAGTTTTGCGAGCATTTCCGCACCGCGCTCAGGCACCTATGTGGTGATGGTCGGTGACAAGGCCCAGCTTTCGGACGCGGCGGCCGACCTCGACCGGGATCTGAGCGGCTTTCTCAAGCGCGCGGTTCAGACCGCCGATTTTCAGGGCCGGCGCGGTCAGGTGCTCTCGCTGATCAACCCGCAGACCCGCGGTCCGGAGCGGATCATTCTTCTGGGCATCGGCGCGCCCGCCGCGCTCACGCCGGTGCTGGCCGAAGGCCTCGGCGGGTCGCTTGCGGCGGCCCTGATCAAGGCCAAGGCAGCGGCCTCGGCCATTGCGGTCGATGCGGTCAAGGGCCTGGGTATCGAGACATCGGCCTTTGCCGCCCATCTGGCGCTCGGCGCGGCCCTGCGCGATTACCGCTTCGATCTTTACCGCACCCGGACGGGGTCCAACGGCAAGCCGCCGGCCATCAAGCTGACCGTGATGCTGGAGGATCCCGGCGCGGCGCGTAGCCTGTTCGCCGATCACATGCCGGGCGTCGAAGGAACCTATCTGGCGCGCGATCTGGTCAGCGAGCCGCCGAACATTCTGCACCCCGAAGCCTTCGCCAAGCGGTGCGCGGCGTTGTCCAAGCTCGGCGTACAGGTCGAGATTCTGGGCGAGAAGGAGATGAAAAAGCTCGGCATGGGCTCCCTGCTCGGGGTCGGCCAGGGCAGTGTGCGCGAAAGTCAACTTGTCGTGATGACGTGGCGCGGCGCGTCTGGGACCGGTGCTTCAGGCGGGCGCGGCCGGAAAGGCGCCGCCGCGCTGGACCGGCCATTGGCCTTTATCGGCAAGGGCGTGTGTTTCGACACCGGCGGCATCTCGCTTAAGCCCGCGCCGAACATGGAAGAGATGAAGGGCGACATGGGCGGCGCGGCGGCCGTCACCGGCCTGATGCACGCGCTGGCGGCGCGCAAGGCCCGCGCCGATGTGGTCGGCGTTGTGGGCCTCACGGAAAACATGCCCGACGGCAACGCCCAGCGGCCGGGCGATATCGTGACCTCCATGTCCGGCCAGACCATCGAGATCGTCAACACCGACGCCGAAGGGCGCCTCGTCCTGGCCGATGCCCTCTGGTACACCCA